>CAYTVV010000046.1:0-21741 GCA_964441875.1 uncultured Desulfurivibrio sp. | reverse complement strand
CCGGGATGGTCACGGCGCCGACCTGATTGAGCGGCATCGGTGTGCCGTAGGCCATGACCTTTAGCCCGTCGAGCAGGGCGGTGGTGGCCCGGCCGGTTCGGACCTTGGTGAGATCGCGCTTGAAGGCCTCGATGTTTGTCGTCATTTTTTCGGTCAGGCCGTCGATAATCTCATTCATTGCCCTCTCCCTGTATCAGCGTGCCGATCTGTTCGCCGCAGATGGCCCTTTTCATATTGCCGGGGATATTCATGTTGAAAACCATGATGGAGGTGTTGTTGTCCATGGCCAGGGAGATTGCCGCCGAGTCCATGACCCTGAGACGCCGCTGGAGAACCTCGCTGAAGCTGAGCCGGGAAAACTTGACCGCCTCCGGGTGCTTGAGCGGGTCTTTGTCATAGACGCCATCGACCCTGGTGGCCTTGCAGATCAGGTCGGCATTTATTTCCAGACCACGGAGCACGGCGGCCGTATCGGTGGTGAAGTATGGGTTGGCAGTGCCTGCCCCGAAGATCACCACCCGGCCTTTTCGCAGATGGTGCACTGCCTTTTGCTGGGAATAGGGTTCGCAGACCGTGAGCATGGGGATGGCGGAGAGAACCCTGGCCGGAATGCCGTTTCTTTCCAGAGCGTCATGTAGGGCCAGGGCATTGATGACCGTGGCCAGCATGCCCATGTTGTCGGCGGCGGCCCGGTTCATGCCGGCAGAGGCCCCGGCTACCCCACGGAAGATGTTGCCCGCGCCGATGACCAGGCTGGTTTGCACCTTGAGGTCTACGAGGGCTTTGATTTCCGAGGCGAGATAATCAAGTACGCTGGTGCTGATGCCGAAAGCGGCGTCGCCCATCAGGGCTTCGCCGCTCAGCTTCAAGAGAACTCTTTGGTATGTGGCTTTGGTCACGGTCAGCTCATCCGATGCATTGGTAAAACAGCGTTATGCGCCAACCTGAAAACGGGCAAAGCGTTTGATAGTGAGACCGGTGCCAAGCTTGGTTGCCACTTCCTTGACCAGATCCTGCACCGAGATATCGGGGTTCTTGACGAACTTCTGCTCCAAAAGGCAGCTCTCGGCAAAGAAGCGGTCCATTTTGCCGCCCACCATCTTCTCCGCGATGTTCGCGGGCTTGCCGGAATCGATGGCCTGCTGGATGAAGATGTTGCGCTCCCGTTCCGCCAGGTCTGCGGGCACTTCTTCGCGGCTGATGGAAACAGGGTTGGCTGCGGCAATATGCATGCAGATATTCTTGGCGAACTCGCTGAAATCGGCGCTCTTGGCAACCGAGTCGTTCTCGCAGGCTATCTCGACCATGACGCCCAGCTTGCCGCCGGCATGGATGTAAGTTTCGCTTATACCTTCGTTGAATTTAGCAAAGCGTTTGACGCCGATGTTCTCGCCGAGCTTGGCTACCAGCTCGTTGAGCATATCCTGAATGGAGAGGGCGGGGTTTTTCACGAATTTCTGCGCCATGAGGTCGGCAGACGAAGCGGGCGGCGTAGTCTCCGCCACCTGTAGGACGACATTCTTGGCGAACTCGATAAAGGCGTCGCTTTTAGCGACAAAATCGGTCTCGCAGTTTACCTCAACCATGACGCCCAACTTGCCGTCGGCCTGGATGTATGTTTCCACCAAGCCTTCGCTTGTTGCCCGGCCTGCTCGCTTTTGGGCAACAGCCAAGCCTTTCTGCCGGAGCAGGTCAACGGCCTTTTCCATGTCGCCGCTGGTCTCGGTCAGAGCCTTTTTGCAATCCATCATGCCCGCGTTGGTTTTGTCGCGGAGTTCTTTTACCATCTGACTTGTAATATTCACGGTTCTACCTTCATGTTCTCGTATAATCTGGAAGCGTCTCTGGGATGAAGTCCCCGGCCGGGCTCAGAGGAGTCCAGCCGGAGCGCTTTTTAGAGAGGCAGATTTATTCGTCGCCTTTTGCGGCCACGGCCTTGGCTTCGATGTCCTTGTCGGTGGCAGCCTGGTGCACTGCGGCAAGTTTCTCCTGGCCGCTCAAAACGGCATCCGCCATTTTTGAAGCGATCAGCTTGATGGCGCGGATGGCGTCGTCGTTGCCGGGGATCAGATAGTCGATGCCCTTGGGATCACAGTTGGTATCGATCAGGGCGACCACGGGGATGCCGAGGCGGTTGGCCTCTTCGATGGCAATCTTCTCCCGTTTCGGATCGATGAGGAAGATGGCGGCGGGCAGCCCCTTCATGTTTTTGATGCCGCCCAGGTTGCGGTCCAGCTTGACCGCGTCTTTCTGGATCTGGAGAGCTTCTTTCTTATGGTAGTGGTTGATGGTGCCGTCTTCTTGCATGGCTTCGTATTTCTTCAGCTTATCAACGCTGTTCTTGATGGTTTGGTGGTTGGTCAGCATGCCGCCGAGCCAACGGTTGTTGATGTAGTACATGCCGCAACGCTCGGCTTCTTCCTTGATGATGTCCTGGCCCTGGCGCTTGGTGCCGACAAAAAGCACGGTGCCGCCCTTGGCTGCGGTTTTGGCGATAAATTCGTAAGCCTTGTTGAAAAGGGGCAGGGTCTTGTCAAGGTTGATGATGTATATCTTGTTGCGGGCGCCGTAGATGTACGGCTTCATTTTCGGGTTCCAGCCACGGGTCTGATGGCCAAAATGCATACCGGCTTCCAGCATTTCCTTCATGGTAACGTAAGACATTGTACTTCTCCTGTTGGTTTTGGTTTTTCGTCCACCCCATCGCTCCAACCCGATTATGGGCACCAGAGGAACTTTTGCAGGGGTGTGATTATTTTTGAACCCGAATTTTTTAACATCTGTTCTCTTTTTTTGCAAGCACTGTTTGGCTGGTGACCTATGACAAATTAAAGTTCACTCTGCTTCGCAGAGGTTAAATTTTTTCTGTATCACCATGGATTTCTTGCGACTACCTATTTATGTCTACAGTTTGAAAAGTAACCACTGAAATTTTTGTCCACCATTTTTCTCGGGGGCAAAGAATGAATGCTGCGCACGGTAATCGGTTTTTGCCGAAAAAAAGTTGCAAACAAGCCATTGGGTTGCTAGGTTGATAAGGGTTTGTAGGTAGTCCGTATTTTTACATGTTCCCCAAAAGCGATTTCTTGTCATTACCTTTCTATCATCACCCCTCTATCATTGCTGCCTTGCGGAAAGTAAACGACTGTTTTGTTTTTTTCGTACTCGAGGTCCAAAAGCCCTAACCGACGCTTGATGAAAAGTTGCAACTAAAGAAAGAACACGGGGATGGTAAGCATGCCGAGCAGGAAGGGCGGCTTCAGCGGCGCACCCTGTTCGGCATGCTTGACGCCCTGAATGATGCGGTTATTGCCGTAAGTGAAAGCGAGGAAATCCGCTTCTGCAATCGAGCCGGTGAAAATTTGTTGCGTCATTCGGCCGATGATCTCCGTGGTCGTTCGATCTGGTCGATATTTCGTACCAGAACCGCCGAGATTCTTCGTCCGTTTTTACGTGTCGATGGCGGCGTCCATGAGCAGGGGGGGGAACAACGGATTCTCCGGGTCGGCCTTGACGATAATAATTGTTTCGTCAACGTTCAGGTCGCACCACTCCGGCATGAAAATATAGTCTACTACTTATTCATTCTGAAGTGGCCTGGGAATGCGTCCGGTTTTATCTGGCAACGACGGGGGGATGTCTCGGGAAATCGCCTCAGCGAAGAATTGACGGTGATTCAGGAGAGTATGAAAGGGTTGGGCGATATCCTCCCCGGGATGTTGCCGGAACCTGCCGTCGAAACCGGGAAAATATTGTTCGGCTTAAGCGAGATCAACCGTTCCCTTTCCCGTCTTAACCTCCTCTTGCAGCTTTCTCCCTCTCCCCCCCAAGACCGACTTTTTCTTGCCGTAAAGGTGATGACTCTCTGCCTTGATTACTGGGTCGAATGCAGAGGAGCCGACAAATTTGATCTTGCCCGTGATTCCAAGCTCTGGACGGTCTACACCAATCTGGACGGTTGGGAACGCACCCAAACTCTTGATAAATATTTTGATGTCAAGACCTTGCCGAAAAGGCCGAATTGGAAAAAAATATTGGCCACCGCTGACTTCGTGCTGCACAATTGCCTCGATCCTTCCCTCTTACGTGAAAACCTAGAAAGCTCTTCGGAGCGCCTTCGTTTTTTTATGGATGCCTAATCTGGTTCTCCGTCAGGCGGCTTCCGCCGTTTTTCTCGAAAACAGTCGCTTCACTTTTCAAGCCGACCATAGATAACTGCGTAGTTTCAAAAGGTTGCTTGTTTGTTAACAATTTTAACAAGCTGATTGATTGACGTGGTTCATTGATGTTAGGCAAGATATTCCTAACATCAATAGGGGGTTGGCGGCATCAATATGCACGCGTTTGTTGGAGTCGGCCACTCCCCAATGTTCAGCCATAAGGGAGGTGAGGGATTGTGGTCAAGGGCATAAGGATTTTTGACGGCTAAGAGGGGCGTTTCGTCGGGGTGTTCAGGAACATAACTGCATTCATCTGAAAATAAGTATTCACATGTAAACCGTGTAATGAAGGGGAGCCTGCAATACTTCAGGGGGTTTGCTACCTGTAATGCTCCGTCACGAAATGTAATGGTCAGGGCAGGGTTAAACCATCTCTGTGGGCCGAACCGTTTCCCCCGCCAGTACCGAGGGTCAACGGAAATGATTACGGCGAGGGACGGTTTCATCTTGGAGAGCATTCCACAACAACTGAAAGGAGGATGTAAAAATGGCAGGTGAACTTGTAAACATGTCGGATCAGTTCAAGGGGTTGCCGATGGGCGACCTCATCGGAGGCCCCCTCAATGCGGCTTGCGAGGCCCAGGTGAAACTGGCGCAAGCGACCGCCGATTTCATCAAGGTAATCGGCTTTTTACCGCCTAGTAGTGCAGACGATCCATACAGCGGCGGGACACGAACGGCCACGTTTAAATTCAAGAGGCCGGTGGACAACCCTGCGGTCAAGCCGGGCGAACCAGGTTCGACCATGGAGGAAGAAGTCGAGATGTGCGTGCCCCTGCTCGCCATCGTCAAGGTGCCTAACTTGAGCATCACCACGGTTGATGTTTCTTTCGACATGGAGGTCAAATCCTCGTTTTCTTCGAAAGAGTCTACCGATGCTCAAGCCTCGTTGGAGGCTGAGATGTCCTTTGGCTGGGGATGCTTCAAGGGCTCGGTAAAAGTCCAGGGTTCGGTGGCGACCCACAAGGAAAACGCGCGAAGTTCGGACAACTCCGCGAAATACCACGTACTGGTTCATGCCGAGGACAAAGGTATGCCGGAAGGCCTTGCCAGAGTTCTGGATATTCTGCAAACCGCATGCGTTCCCAGAGCGATCGGTGCGGCGCAGCCGGTGCCAGCCTTGGCAGCAGCCTAACGGTCTGTATCGCCGTGAACAATGAGAAGCAGAATTATTAGCTAAACATTTACCCATTACGGCCCGGGGCGTCGTCAGGCGCGCCCGGCGCCGTAAAATATCGAGGGGCCATGTTTGATCTTACGGAAGTCAAATTCGTAAAACGCATCACCGTCGGAAGCGATAATCCTGCTCGGATGAGCACGCCAGAAGAGATTGAGGCGGCCACCGCCTTGCTCAACAAGTGCCTGTCCGGCATGCCCAAAGGCTGCATCATGGCCACCGAGAAAAGTTTTGTCGTTTTGCAGATGGGTGAACATCAGGTGGTGCTCCAGTGGATTGTCTACCATGTCGGCTTCACACGTAAGCCGATCTGGCTTGATGACTGATTGGGGAAAAGGGTTCTCATGGGCAATGAAAGTTTTGATGATCTGCTCCAGGCTTTCCAGTCGGCTCTGGTTACTGCGCAGGATTCGCTGCAAATAAGGCGCGAAGAGGCGGTTCGACGATTGTGCGAGGCAGATGAGACCGGTGCGCCACGCTCTTCTTTCTTCACCTTTGCCATTCCGCAGCACGGCACGGACGGAGATACATACGAGGTGTTTCCTCTGCCTGTCTCAAGTTTTCGTGCGCATCACCGGCACCGGATATCCATGTTCTCTCTGGAGTTCGAATGCGATTTGAAAGAGAACATGCTCCTTGGCGCATTCCGTGCCTATTCGCTGGCTATAGAGACAGGGAATCAAAGAAGATGGTGGCACAAAAAACGGCGGCGAATGCAAATTATTTTTCGTGGAACCGATCGGCCTTCCGGGGAAGTCAGAATAGACGGAAAACTGTTTATGGAGATTCCCCGAGATGGCGGAGCAGGCAAGGGTTGTTCGGCGCCTGAGACAAAAAAGTCAATTTTTTCAAAACTAATAAATCTACTGCGAAACGTAGGGCAATCGCAACGATTCCTCATGACGACGGAACAATCGCAAAGAGTCAGGGAAATAGTGGGGGAAGCGGACGCCGAGACACTGATGCGTGGTGAAACGGCGACATGGTGGACTAATTTTTTCAAAGTAACTTTATGAGGAGAAAAGAATGAACACATACAGCATCGGTAAAAGAACAATCGTGGTCTTTTCGTTTCTGGCGATCATTATCGCCGTATCGTCTTTCGGGGCGGGATGTTCTGCCGGGGGCAACCCTGAAGTTGACAAAAGTTTTGAGGGTTCGTGGACCGGGACAGTAACGGCTCTGGACGGTAATAGCTCAGTGGTGAATCTCGCTCTTCAGCAGACCGGCACGTCGACTTTGATATACAAGGGTCTGCGCGGTTGCACCCTCACTGTCGAGTTTTTAAAAAATACAGGAGACAACGGTCGGGAATATTCGATCACCAATTCATCGGGTGGGTTCTGCGACAACTTGTTGCCAGGGAAACTCTCTCTGAGGAAACAAGGAGACAAGAGTCTCTCCTGCGAACTGGCCTCCTTGAATAACAAATTACCGACACCAATATCGGAAAAAGGCACGTTAAGTCGGCTTGGCAAATAGCCCTGAATCAGGGCTATTTGCAGTCTTTTTCGGTGTGCCCGGATTGGAAAACAACTGAAAGCGAGGAGAACACATGGCCAGCAACATACCGCTGAATGATCTGATTGAGGCGTTGGCGGGCGCCGTTATTGAAGCTCAGGACAATATCGAGCAGCACCAGATTTCCAACCTGCTGGGGTATTTCGACAGCCAGAACCGGCCCAAGAGCCTGGTTGTCAGAATGCCGTCAATTCATCCCCAGGCTGAAGAGGGGTCTGAAGATATGTACCGTGCGCCGCTGCTGCCGCTTGTTTCTTCGAACATGCTGAAAATCAAGGATGTCGAAATCACCTTTGACGTGGATCTCGGTCAATTTACGGAAGAATCGGCCATACAGGCGGATAAGGCCAGTACCGAAGATGGGCCGCAGGAAAGCGAAGCCCCGAAAAAGAACATCTTTGTCGATATGGCCGGTGGGAGGCAGAGCAAGGCGGGAAGCATACATGTGGTTTTGCGCGTGGAGGGTTCGGAGCCTACAGAAGGTGCGGCCAGACTGATAAACCACCTCACGCAGACTCAAGGGGTATTCAAGACGTTCAAGGTGGACTGAATGGTCGCATGAGATCGTGTGCATGGGTGACCGATTCGATGAATGCCATCTAGCCAAGAGGAGGGGCACTAATGGCGATATATAAAAACGGATCAACCGGAGATGATGTGACGCGTATCCAGAAAGCGTTGAAAGACGCGGGTTTCTATCAGGGGGAACCGGACGGGGTATTCGGTTCCCAAACCGAGACCGCACTCAAAAATTTTCAGACCAAATCCGGTCTTGGGGCGGACGGGATCGTAGGACCCGCTACCTGGGGGAAGCTCTTTCCCTCCCCAGTTTCAGCACCCAAGGAGGTGTCCGGCGATCTGGACTCGCGCTGCCTGGCGCTCACCGGATCTTTCGAGACCTCGCAGCTCTCCCCGAACTGTTTCGCTGCGGTGACCGGCAATTTTGATGGCCAGGGCATGAGCTTTGGCGCACTCCAGTGGAATTTCGGACAGGGGACGCTCCAGCCGCTTCTGAAGGAGATGTTCGCCAATCATCAGGACATTGCTTCGGGGATTTTCGGTAAAAACCTGGGCCAACTACAGGAGGCGATCAACGGAGGCAAGGGTGCAGCCTTGTCCTTTGCCGACTCGATTCAGGATCAGGCCAAGCATACCATGACAGATCCCTGGAAACAGATGTTCAGGGCACTCGGGCTCACCCCGGAATTCCAGGCAATCGAGGTGAGAGGGGCAGCGGCGTATTACGAAAAAGGCATTCGGCTCTGCCAGGATTATGGCCTCTGGTCCGAGCGCGGCAGGGCGCTGATGTTCGATATCTGCGTTCAAAACGGAAGCATTGCGGACAGTGTCAAGGCGCTGATCCTGGCGGACTTCGGGAAATTGCCGCAGTCCGCCTCGCCGGAAGAAACCGAGCTGGCCAAGATGCGGATCGTGGCGAACCGGCGGGCCGAGGCCGCCAATCCGAAGTTCGTGGAAGACGTCCGGAGGCGCAAGCTCTGCATCGCCGAGGGCAAGGGGGTTGTTCACGGCATCAGCTATGACCTTGCCGCGCAGTTTGGTTTGGGCCTTAGGAAAGTGGCTGGGGAGGGGGACTGAACTGGTGCCAAAGCCCGAGTTGACAGTTCGGCTAGTTATAATATTAGAGCGCCAAGACAACGCTAACCTGATTCTGGAGATATAAAATGGGCAACTATCAAGAAAAACAATCGCATACGGTGAATAAATTCCAATTGGACTTGTATCCCTATCTCGCTGCACCAGAAAACCGCTTTGAAGATGGAGTCGCTCTTCAGTATGGTGCGGACTTTAAGATGCGTTTTAGCAGGTCTGGAAATCAAAAAAACAAGGTCGGCCTGATTCAACTCATCTTCCCGCAAACGAAGATTTTTCAACGCACTGTCGTTGGGGCATGGAATGTTGATAAAGGACAACCGGCGGAAAATCCCATAACAATGGGACGGAGTTTATACGGTGACGACATATCCCTTATTGGCATTCACTCTGAGTATTATTCCGGAATGAATATGCGGTGTCTTTCGGAAGCGGAGTGCTGGCTGATAGATACGCCTCGAGAGATCAACGCGAGTTTCAATAAAGGCGCTTTCGCGGGGGTGACCAACACCAAATTCGCCAACTACGTCGTTGAAATGAGCAGCAAAAACGGGATTATTTTCAACCAAGGCGTGGTTTGGGGATACTCGGTTGTGCAAAACACCCAGAATCTGGAAAAGTTCGACTTCCTTGTTCAAAAGCCCCGCGAGGTTCTCTTGCGGGAGAATTCCGAGCATCAAACGGCGATTGCGGCTTTTTTGAACCAGGAGAAAGACGCCATCAAGAGTTTCATCTCCTAGGCTTGATGACAACTTCAATCCATGGAAAGCCTTAAAAGCGAAGCTGTCGTCAACAGAATCATCAAACACTGTCACATGAGAGAATTTGGGGACAGTTTATTCATCTATTTGAATTCCATATACTGTCCCCGTAATTCAACCTCGAGTAAATAAGGAGAAATAAAATGAGCTACTTAAGTCAAGATGAGGCTGATCGCATTGTTACAACCCAGGAACTTGTCCAACTGGGATCGATCGTTGAAAAAGAAGAACTGGCTATCCGCTGTAATCATGGAAGCAAGTACACGGGCGGCGATGGTTTTAATCTTGAGAGCGACAACTACAATACTAATATCAAGTATGCGACAGCACTCTATGCATCCGTATGCTTTGCTCAGGATACCATTTCATACGAAAATTGACGAATATAGGCTGTTGTTGATGAAAAAATGTTCACTTTCGTCGGGTGAGTCTTACACCTACAATCAGGGCAGCGAAGCATATACAACTCTTCCCAAGTGCCATGGATTGGGAAGCGATGCTGAAGTGGTAAATTCGTGGAATATGAACGACAGTGCAATAACACTATCTAGACAGGTAGTAGAGCAAATTCTATCGGTTTAGCTATAGCTAACACATCAGCGGACAGCAAAAAAAAGCGGTGCTCCTCGTTCCTCGGCGCTCTGCTTTTTGCTGCCCTGATGTGAGGCGTTATATTCGCAAATGAACACTAACTAGCAGAAAGGAGGATAGAAATGCCTGAACGAGGAAATGCATTTCTGGCAAATTCCACCGTTTTTTTAGCAGCAAATGCCATTGGAGTACAACAAGTCGACGTGGTGTACGCTCCTCCAAATTGGCAGAACGCAGACGACGCTACATACAATTTCTCCATCCGGGACGCAGTCGGAGACAACATCCCGAAGCTCCGAATGGAAAACCCCATCGTTCCATTCGGAGTCGAGGTGGTTGTTGCGAAATGGTGCAATACAAGCCAGGGTGCGCACGCCGGACGTTACGACGAGATATCTTATTGTGACTTTTCAGCAGCCCCTGCTCTGGGCGCACCCACAGTAGTCTTCACAGGCGCCATGAACGGTTGCGGGTTCGTGGTTGTCACTGCCGTCCCTGCCCTTGTAGGTGGGCATGCCATCCCTGCTCTAGCGGCCGGTCATTTGAGGCTATATCATGATAGGAGGTTAGCGACCTTGGCTGCCTGGGTTGCGGCCGGTTTTACCGTTCAGTTCGCGGCGTATGCCGGAGCACCTCCTCCCGGAGGGCTAATGCCGGTCGGGATCAATGTGGCAGACTACAATCCCCATAATTACGCCTGGAATCACAACGATTTAAACGGCGCCCCTCAAATACGCGCGGTCACCAACTTTCTAGCCTACGACGGAGTAAACTGGGTTTTCCACAGTCGCCACTTTCACGAAAATGGCATTACCCATGCGCTGAGCGCCGTTGATACACCGCCTGGAGTAGTTGGAGCGAACAGTACACAGGCAATCAATATTTAAAGCCGATTATCAGTAATTGTGACCTCTTAATAGGGGTGGCCAAAGCCGGGCGCTCTGCGCCCGGATATTTACGATAATCAAGCTCAACTTAGCCAGCTTGTAGGAATTATCTGAATAGCTAGTCAAGTTGTTGATAGGTCTCCCGTCACTTATAGGCGCAAACAACAATCCGTGGCTTCAAGCCACATTTAATTTGAGGATAATATTATGAACCCTATTATGCCAAGAAGAGTCAAAACAAGTGAACTGACCATGATCAACCCAGTGTGGATAGATATTTTGGCCAATCCCGAGGAATTCAATCAGGTCAAGGAGATCGAAGCGTTCAAGGATGTGGTTTTTTTATGGGTCTTAAGGGAAGACGGCAAGGTTATCGTAGGCATTGAAGAGCCGTGGAGATTTCCTGAGGCCTTTGACCCTTCGCTCCATGACACCCTCGAAGAAATGAAAAAATATTTTGAAGAGAATAAAAAGTTTTTTGAAAAGGACGGGAGCGGCGGCCATCCGACGCTTGCCGCATGGTTCGCGGATGATGGCAGATCTTCATGCTATGCCGGCGCAGCTTATATCGGGGGAGAGCTCAAATTTAATAAGAACTCCGAGAAATGGGAGCTCTCAAATAAATCAGGCCGCTTCGGCAGAATTGATGAAATCATCGCAAAGACGGTAACCAAAGAAGAGGTTGTCGAAAAAATGAGCGATGCGGCTGGCATCATGAAAAAAAGCATACAGTTAGACGTGATACTCGATATTTATCCCAAGTAATATCAGACCGCCGGAAATGCAGCGAGAAGCCAAGAAACGCATCATCTTTTCCGTGCTGTTGCTGGTCGCGGCAGTTAGCTTTGTGGCAGGCGTTATTTTGCTTGCACGTCATCTGACGTACAAACGGGGGGTGATGGAGTCTGCCAAAAGCCGTCTTACCTCCCGGACCGTCCATGCGACCCGGTCAATTGACCGGGTCGCATGTGAAGTAATTGATAACGCCAATTTGATCGCATCCCAGTTGAGTAGCGGAGAATTGACCCACAACGCCGCACAAATAAGGCTTCGGGAGCTTTTGGAACGTTATCCCCATTTTCTTGGTTCCGTTCTCTCCTACAAATCGTATGCTTTTGATCCGAAGCGCAGGCTTTATTCGGTGCTGTATGCAAGAAAAAACGGGCGTATCGAGCAGGTCCAGCTCGACACGGTATACGATTACACCAAGCCGGAACATGATTGGTTCGGGGCAGCGATCGACAATGGGCCGCGGTGGTCGCAACCTTTTTACGGCGAGGCCTCCAGCTCTCTTCTGGTTGCATATTCTGCACCTTTTTACGGGATGGATAGGGCTATCGATCGACGCTTCGCAAGGGGCGTTGTAACTATCACCATTTCGATAGAGGAGATCGGACGGGTCATCGAATCTTTGGACTTGGGGCCGACAGGCTTCGGGGCGCTTGTTTCCCAAGAAGGGACATACCTTTACCATCCAGATACAGAACTGGTGATCTCGCGCAAAACGCTGAGGCAAATTGCACACGAGCAGAACGACCGGGACAGGTTGATCCTGGCTGAACAGGCAGGCAAACGCGGCGCGGGTGTGCTCGATCATCGGAGCCTAAGCACCGGACTTGACTCTTGGCTGATCTACGCCCCTATCCCGTCCACCGGATGGTCCATGCAAAACACTTTTGTCAAGGATGATCTGCCTTGGGATATCGATCTGCTGCGACGCCAACTCATTCAGATCACAACCGTTCTGGTGATTTTAGCCTCCTCCCTCGCCGCGCTTTTGTCTCGGGTATGCAGCGGCAACCGGGCGCGCTTATGGGTTGTGTCGGCAATGATTGCGCTCTTTTTTGCGGCGGGTATCGGCGTCCTGTGGAAGATTGCACTTTCCCATAATTCCATAAACAGGAGTGAAGGTATCCGGATCAACGACAAAGCGGCATTGACCCGGATCATGAACTCTTATACCCGTGCATCATCGGACAGACATACCGAGGCTCCGGTCTACATACCGACCGGTATTTTTATTGAATCCGCGTCGTTGAACTTTGCCGGAGATCTGGCGGTTTCCGGCTACATCTGGCAAAAATACCGGCTGGGCGAACAGGATGCGGTGCCGCGCGGATTCACGATAAGCGGAGCATCGAACCTGATAATGCAGGAAAATTATCGCATTAGGGAGAATGGTTTCGAAATCGTACGCTGGAATGTAATATGCACGGTTCCACAGCAGATAGATCATTCAAAGTATCCGCTTGAACAGGATAAATTAAGCTTGCAAATACAGCACAAGGATCTGAACCATAACGTTTTCCTGGTGCCGGATCTTGCCGCGTACAATTTCACAAATCCGACCGCTCTTCCCGGACTTCGGAAGGGCTTGACCCTGCCAGGCTGGAAGATTGCCCGCAGTTTTTTTGAGTTGCGGGAAAACTTCTACAATACCAATTTCGGCCTGGAACGACCGCTGAACAAAGAGAGATTCCCGTCATTCTGCTTCAGCTTCGAGATTAAAAGGAATTTTACCGACGCCTTCATTTCCAATCTGACCGCTCTCATAATCGTGACGATCCTTCTTTTTACGCTTCTTATGATCACGAGCAAAGATGAACAGCGCGTGAGTTTCATGCAGGCAGGGAGCGGCAGGATACTCAATATCTGCGCTTCGATGTTTTTGGTTATAGCCTTCAGCCACGTCAATATCAGGCGAACGATTGTGGTGGAACAGGTCTTTTATTTGGAATATTTTTTCTTTCTTATCTATTTCACCATCCTGCTGGTCTCGATAAACTCGGTTTTATATTCTTTGAACGCGAATATCTATCTGGTCCAGTACCGGGAAAACTTGATCCCAAGAGTCTGTTTCTGGCCTTGTCTTTTTGCCCTGCTATTCACAATCACCGTATTTACTTTTTATTGAGTCTCTGCCTTTGAGCTGCCGCAGCAGTCGTTCCAGGGCTGCATGTTGTGATGCCCGGAATTATAAAACAGGGGAAGGAGTGGGTTGCATGAAGTTGCATGAATTCAAACTGATCAGAAGGCTCAGCGCCCTGATTGTTTTTACCGGATTAATGGCCGTCGTTCCTTCTTTGTCTGCCATGCCGCTGGACAAGACCAAGCCCTACGTTCTCTCCGTCGTTTCTAATAACACCGGCCACGCAGATTCGGCGGGGCTTGCGGAAGAGATCTGCGTGACAATCGTCAATGGAGAAAAACTGATTGATGAGGCGCGGCGCAATAACAAAAATATCATTCTTTTTTTTGATCGAATGCCGTTGAAGGAGGTGTATCCCCAGTCCTATGTCATCAATAACGACAAAGACGATCTGCGTTTTTTCATCGGTCACACTAACGCCCCGATTGCTCTTTGGGATAATTTTATTTCCTCGCGCAAGACAGGGCAGTTTTTCAGCCGCAAGGTTTCAGTCAGCGTGGGACTCGAAGATCAAACGCCGATCCAGACATTGGTGGAGAACGAAAAATCATTCACCCTTGTCCTGATAAATAAGACATGGTTTACCGTCAGCATCGTTATTATCGTGGCGCTTATTGTTCTTTTCCTGTTTCTTGCCGCAAAGACCAACATCCTTCGCGATGTCGGCCCAAATCCCGATGTCGGGAGAAAGCCTTACAGTCTCGCGCTCGTACAGATGGCCGTCTGGTTTTTTGCTATCATGACGTCATGGTTGCTGCTCTACGTTGTAAAGCACAATTTTAACACGATCTCTGATTCGCTTGTTCTCCTGATGGGCATCAGTGCAGGCACCGGGATCGGAGGTGTGGCTATCGATACGAATCGGTCGAGACCTGTGAAACAATCGCAGGGTTTCATAAGGGATATCGTTTCGGATGACTACGGAGTCAGTTTTCACCGGTTCCAGATCTTTGCCTGGACAATCGTCTTGGTCGCGGTATTCGCACGACAGGTAACTGCATACTTGACGATGCCGGAGTTCAATTCTTCCCTTCTCGTCCTGATGGGAATAAGCTCTGGAACCTACTTGGGAGTTAAGGTGACAGAAGAATCGGCAGAAAAAGCGGCATAAAAAAACTTGACGCTTCCGAGAAAAAAAGCAAAGGTCCCATCTTCAGTTTTGCAACATATCCCAGGAACAGCTATGACGAAAACAATCGGTCAACTTTCGCCCAAAAAGATACTGATCCGTTCCACCAACTGGATCGGCGACGCCATCATGACCACCCCGGCGGTGCGGACTATTCGGGAAAATTTTCCCGCCGCCGAGATCACCATGTTGGCCTACCCCTGGGTGGCGGATATCTTTGCGGCCAGTCCCCATGTGGACCGGGTCATGCTCTATGAGAAAAATGGCAGGCACAAGGGCCTGGCCGGGATGTGGCGTCTGGGCCGCGAGCTTGCCGCCCAGCGATTTGATCTGGCCATCCTGTTGCAGAATGCCTTTTCCGCCGCCGTGCTTGCCCTGTTTGCCGGGATACCGGTTCGGGCCGGATACCGCAGGGATGGCCGTGGTCTGCTGCTGACCCATGGGGTTACCATAAAAAAAAGCACCAGGGAGCGGCATCAGGTCTATTATTATCAGGAGATGCTCAAGGATCTTGGCCTGATGTGCGGTCCCCAGGAGTTGTTCCTTGTCCTGCCGGATTCCGCCAATGATTGGGCCAGAGACTTTCTCGCCGCCAAGGCGAAAAGACCGGTGGTTGGCTTAAATCCCGGCGCAGCCTATGGCCCGGCCAAGCGCTGGCCAGCGGAAAGATATGCCGGGCTGGCCAAGCGTCTGGCCGAGGAACTGGGCGCCACCCTGTTGGTTTTTGGCACCTCTGCCGATACCGAAGCCGCGGCGGAGATCGGCGCGGTAGCGCCAGGGCAGGTCCTTGATCTCACGGGCAAGACCACCCTGGCCCAGGCCATGGCCCTGATCGGCCTGTGCGATGCCTTTGTCACCAACGATTCGGGCCTGATGCATGTGGCTGCCGCCCAGAAAACGCCGCTGGTGGCCATTTTCGGCTCTACCGATTCAGTGGCCACCGGGCCGTTTTCTCCCAAGGTGGAGGTGGTGAATAAAAACCTGCCCTGTAGCCCGTGCCTGAAAACCCATTGCCCTTCGAACGATTTTGCCTGCATGCTGGAGATCGGGGTGGATGAGGTGTTCGCGGCAACCTGTAAACTTCTGGAAAGCGAGGACTGAGCATGCGACCGGCCGTATTTCTCGATAGAGATGGCACCATCAACGAGCAGATGGGTTACATCAATCACATCTCCCGCTTTGTCATGCTGCCACGGGCTGCGGCCGGTATCCGTCTGCTCAACGAGCAGGGGATTCCGGTGGTGGTGGTCAGCAACCAGTCCGGCCTGGCCCGGGGCTATTTTCCCGAAAGCCTGATCGGAGAGGTGCATGCCAAAATGAACGGGGCGCTGGCCGAGGCAGGAGCCCATGTGGATGGGATTTTCTACTGCCCCCATCATCCCGAGGCCAAGGAAGAGCGTTTCCGTCTCGCTTGCGATTGCCGGAAACCAAAGCCGGGACTCTTTCTTCAGGCGGCGGAGGAGCTTGGCCTGGATCTTACCCGCTCCTATGTGGTGGGCGACCGCTGGTCGGATCTCAAGGCGGCTGCGGCGGTGCAGGCCAAGGGGGTGCTGGTGCTCACCGGTTATGGTCGGGGGGATTACGAGTACATTGGCCCGGCGCAGCAGGTGCAGCCGATCTATGTGGCGGATGATCTCTATGCGGCGGTGCAGTGGATTGTGCAGGATATGGCGGGGTAAAATACGAGGGAAGGGGGGAGCCGAACTACTCGTGCCGCTTCTTTTTCTCGGGAAACTCGTAGATAACCTCATTCTTCTTGATGAGGCCGAATTGCCGACGCGCCACATCTTCCAGGTAGACCGGATCGTGTTTCAGCTTGTTGATTTCCTGCCGCAGGGCGGTATTGGTCTCGCGCAACTGTTCATTTTGGGCCAGAATTTCGTTGAGTTCATTGGCCACCCCGTAGTACTTCAAAGCCCCGTACGGTCCGAATACGGACCACGCGCCAACCACAGCGACAATGAGCGCGCTGTACAGTAGTACTTTCTTGCGGTCAGTCTCTGAAAGGTTCGCTAGCATGGCAGCCCGTTGCAAAGGGTTTGTCCCGGTTGAGCCTGGGATTTGACAAGATTTTTTTCTTATTATTTCTGTTAGATAGCACAGATGCGAAGTTCATGCAATCGTCGAGTGTTATGAGCAACCTGCTGACAGCCATTGCCTCGATTGGGAATATGGCAGAAGTGTCCGTCCGCTAGGTCGTGCGCAACCATTGGTATGTCAATTTCATGAAAAAATATCAATAATCATTTTTTTGCTGTCCACGTATCACCGGTCTTTTGATATTTTTTCTTTACCGCGGACCATGCCACCTTATGTGCCGTTTCTTCACGAGAAACGTCGTCCTGGCGTTTTTCAGGGCGCACATATTCCTGCCAGGCGTGATTAAATGCTTCCCGGTAAATATCTTGTGCATGGGCAGGAAGTACATGGGTTACATTTTTGGGTAAATCGTTATTGGTTTTATAAGGCATGACGTGACTCCTGAGTATATCCGTCTCATGAGAAATCCACCCTCCAAAAGTAGTCGCCCTTTTTTCCCCTCTTATACCAAGTTATGCGTGGTCTCATTTCAATTTTTCAGTCATTGGGCTACTTGTGAGGGAGCTTCTTTTTTTCCCTCTCGCGTTTGTGTTTAGCCGTGGCGGCCGATTGGGTGCGACGCGCAGCCTTGTAGTCGTAGCCAGGAGTGGAAGTGGAACCGTCGGTGGAGCTATTGCATTTTCCGTCCCAGTTATCGTGGGCGAGATCAGAAGGGAGGCCACAGTCTCTTTTTTGTTGCGTCCACCATGTCGGCTCGTCCGCCATCGCAGGAATGGATGCAAAACAAATAATTCCCACGGTGGCCCAAAACGTCGTGCGCATCTTGATGCTGTAAGTGTGTTTCATTTTTTTCCTCCCATCACCGTTTGACTTTGATTTTGCCATTTTCTATATGTTCAGGCGTACTGTCATTGCCGTGGGCGCAGGCGACGTTACCCGCAACAATTTTTGCGCGTCCTGTTTTTGGAGACCAGCCCTAGCCTCAGCCCATTGGCCTTTCAATAAAATTTTTCGTTTTCAGGGTAATGATTGAAGTCAGTGGCTGTCCAAAAGCTTCCCCGAGTGGGGGCTTGGGGTTAGGTCGGAGTTTCGGATAGTTTTCACGCGCTATTCCGGGAACAGACAGGAAGGATAGCGGGCAAAGATTTGAAAGTCAAGTTTGCCCCGGCCGCAACCCGGCTTGCCGGGCATGTCCGGGAAGGGAAAACGCTGCTGCTTACGCGATCCGCAGCAGCTTCAGGACAATGATCCCCACCTCATACAGCATATAGAGAGGGATGCCCATGAGCATCATGTTGAAAACATCGGGGGTCGGGGTGAGGAGGGCGGCGATGACGCTGATCACCAGGGCAGCGTAGCGGCGGTTTTTTTCAAAGAATGATCTGGGCAGGATTTTGATCTTGGCCATGAAGATCATGAAGATGGGCAGCTCGAAGATCAGTCCGAAGGCGAGGACAAAGATCGAGACAAAGGAGACGAACTCGCTGATGGAGATAACGGGCCTAAGCTGTTCGGTCTGGAAATCGAGGAGAAAATCGATGCCAAAGGGCAGGGTGACGAAATAGCAGAAGGCGGCCCCGCTGTAAAAGAGAAAGCAGGAGAAAAGAACAAACCCGAAAACAAGGGGGCTGGAGAGCTTGAAAGGCTTGGCCAGGGCGCGCCAGAGAAAGTAGCTGAGCATGGGCATGATGGTGAAGATCGTCATGGCCAGGGAGACGGTGAGATGGGCGAGAAAGGGCTCGGCCACCGTGAAGAAAGCAAGTTTCTGGTGGAGATGGTTTTGGATTGCGGCCAACAACGGGCGGGAGATGCTGTAGAAACCGAGGCAGCCCAGAAGCAGGGCAAGCCCCATCGTCAGGACGGCCCGGCGCAGGTCTTTGATGATGATGGCGAGGCGTTGGGTGGTGGTGTCCACGAGTGGCGGCCTGGGCTATTGGGATTTGTCGGAGTTGTTGCGGGGGCTGCCGTGAATCTCTTTGTCCAAGCGCTTGAAAAAGACCTCCATGAACTCATGCCGCTCGGCAGCCAGGCGTTTGCCTTCCGGCGTGAGCATTTTGTCTTTGATCTTGCAGAGTTTCACCAGGAATTCCCGGTAGGCCGTGTCTTCGGTGGAGTAGGACCTGGTTTTCTTCACATCCACACCCCGGTTGTGCAGCCGGGCGCCGACCTGGCCGGCAAAGAGAAAGGCCCGGCCGATGCCGATGGCGCCGATGGAGTCCAGCTTGTCTGCATCGAAAAGAATCTTGGCCTCCAGGGTTTCCGGCACTTTTTTGTTGCGGTAGCGGTGCGCTTCGATGCAGTGAATGATTGCGTCTTGCATCTCCTGGGAAAATTCCAGGCCCTTGAGAATGGTGCGGGACATCTCCGCGCCCTTGGTGGCATGGCAAATCTTGCCTTGGGACAGCATTTCATGGCTGCGGCCGATGTCGTGGAGCAGGGCTGCGGCGCTGAGGATATCCAGGCGGGCGTTCATCAGCCGGCCGATATGGAGGGCCAGGTTGTGGACCCGTTCGGTGTGATCCGGGCCATGGCAGCCGCCTTCGGCCTGGCAGTATTCGTGGGAAATGGCCAGCAGCCGTTCGGTAAGCTCTCGGCCCAGGGGCGGTTCGCCCTGCAAGGGGTCGGAAGAGAGGCTGGCCAGGGGAGTGTCAGCGTCTGGCGAGGACATGGTCCAACCACCTGATGCCGAGACGGAGCAGGGCCAGGTCTTCCGTGGCAAGCTCCTGCCGCTCGCTTTTCGTGATGGAGATGGGTAGGGCTAGAGTGCCGTCGAGGAGCAGGTTCCGAAAGGTGTCCAGGCTGTAGAGGAGCAGGAAGATCTCCTCTTCATGCTCCTCGGGCGGATGCCCATCTTTAAGGCGGGGATGGTGGAGGATGCCAAGCAGTTCATCGTTCATGGCATTGTAGGTGGCCAGGTCCTGATCCTTTTGCCAGGCGGTGATGTCCTGCTGGTCGCCTTCGCTGAACCCTTTGCAGTGCGGCTCGGTGAGGAGGATATGCATCTCGTGCCGGTCGCCGTCCGGGGTGTTGAAGGCCCCGCGCCCCAGGGGATAGGTCCGGCAGGCGCCGGGGCGGTCGGCATAGACGCGGCAACCGCTGTCGGTCACAAACGGGCAGCTGGCCCGGCCATCATCCACCATGCAGAGGAAAACCTGGGAAAAGGCGCTGCCCTCGGCCTGCTCGATGAGTACATACCGGTCGAGAAAGGTCGAGGGCGCAAGTCCCAGATGCTTGCTCAACCGGAGGACATCGTAGGGGCTCAAGGCCAATTCCAGTTCCCGGCAGCAGTCGGTAAAGCAGGCGACGCCAGGATGGCAGCGGAACCGGAAGGTCTCGTCCGGCGTCAGGGGCCGGACATGCTCTGGGGCAAGATCGGAGCGCATGACTAGGCGGTTTTACCACGGTGCCAAAGAGTGAGCAGCGGGCTGGCCACGAAGACCGACGAGTAGGTGCCCACCAAGACCCCTACCAGCAGGGCAAAGGAAAAGTCGTGGATCACCGAACCGCCCAGGGCATACAGGGCAGCGA
Source organism: uncultured Desulfurivibrio sp. (assembly GCA_964441875.1). Lineage (GTDB taxonomy): Bacteria > Desulfobacterota > Desulfobulbia > Desulfobulbales > Desulfurivibrionaceae > Thiovibrio. The sequence goes on along the minus strand of CAYTVV010000046.1, from coordinate 1,347 downwards.
GCACCAGGAATACGGTGAGCGAGGTGACAATGGAGCGGCTCAAGACCTCGTTGGTGCTGGTATTGATCAGGGCGTCGGTGATGTTCTCCGGGTCCTCGCTCTTGCGCTGGTTCTCGCGGATTCGGTCGAAGATGATGACCGTGTCGTTTAAGGAATACCCGGCCAGGGTCAGAAGCGCGGTGACGGTGAGCAGGGTGATCTCCATGTTGAGCAGCCAGACGAGACCGAGGACCGCCAAAACGTCATGGAGCGTGGCCAGGGTGGCGGCAACGCCGAAACGCAGGTCAAAACGCAGCCCCAGGTACACGATTACGCCCAGCAGGGAGATGATTACGGCCAGCAGCGCCTTGGACCGCAGGGTGTCGCTCACCGAGGAGCCGATCTCCGACTGGTTTTCCACAATGAAATGCTTGTCCGGAAAATCGGTGTTCAGTTGGGCGGTGACTGTTTCGGAAACGTGGCCCACCACCTTTTCGCTGTTCTTGATCTTGACGATCAGTCGATTTTCGCCTTCGACCTTTTGCAGCTCGACGCCCTCAAGATCGCCTTTAGCCAAGGCGGTGCGCACCTCGCCCAGGGAGAAAGGTTGGGTGGACTGGTACTGGAGCAGGGTGCCGCCGGAAAAATCAACCCCCATGTTGGCCTGGCCCCGGATGATCTGGACAAAGGCCAGGCAGCCGATCAGCGCACAGGTGCCGGAGATGGCAAAGGTCAGGTTCTTGATCCGCATGTAGTCAAGCTGCGGGTTCTTGAGAAACAGCATAAAGGAAAGCTTCTTGAGCTTGCGTTTGCCCTGCATGGATTCATAGAACAGCCGGGAGGCGAACAGGGTGGAGAAGAGATTGAAAATGATGCCCAACGACAGGGTGGCGGCAAAGCCCTTGATCGGGCCGGTGCCGAAGAGAAACAGGGCCAGGGCGGTGATCAGGGTGGTCACATGGGCGTCGATGATGGTCCAGAGCGCCTTGGCGTAACCGGCCTCGACCCCGGAGCGCACGGATTTGCCCAGGGCGAACTCTTCGCGCATCCGCTCGAAAATGACGATGTTCGAGTCAACCGCCATGCCGACGGAGAGGATGATACCGGCAATACCCGGCAGGGTCAGGGTGCCGCCCATCATGGCCAGCCCGGCAAAAAGCAGGAGGATATTCAAGACCATGGCGAGGTTGGCGATAACCCCGGAGAGCCGGTAGTACACGGCCATGAATATCACCACCAGGAGGGTGCCGAACAGGCCGCTCATCAACCCCTTGTTGATGGAGTCTTGGCCCAGGGAAGCGCCCACCGTGAGATTCTGGACGATTTCCACCGGGGCGGGCAGGGCGCCGATGCGCAGGACAATGGCCA
>CAYTVV010000045.1:0-22353 GCA_964441875.1 uncultured Desulfurivibrio sp. | reverse complement strand
AAGGAAAAGGAGGCGAGCCGCGCCCAGGAGATTGTGGCCCGGCTGCTTTCCGGGGCGCAGGTGGCCCTGGTTTCCGATGCCGGAACGCCGGGCATCTCCGATCCGGGCGGGATTCTGGTGCAGAGCGCCCAGGTGCATGGCATTACCGTGGTGCCGGTTCCTGGGGTTTCCGCCCTGGCGACCCTTCTCAGCGTTGCCGGTCTGACCGAGCCTTCCCATCTTTTTCTGGGATTTCTTCCGGCCAAGGGAACCGAGCGGCGTAAAATCCTGCGGGGGCTGAAAAGTGACATCCATCCCCTGGTTTTTTATGAGTCGCCCCGGCGGATAACCGCCAGCCTTGCCGATTGCCTGACGGAACTGGGTGATCGGCAGGCGGTGATCGGCAGGGAACTCACCAAGATGCATGAAGAGATTAGCGCAGGCGAGCTGGGGCAACTCCTGGCCGGGCTTAAGGAACGGGAGGCCATCAAGGGAGAATTCGTGGTGCTCATCGCAGGGCTGCGCGCCTCGGCCCCGCAGCGACCGGACAATCTTGAGGATCTGCTGCGCTGGTATCGGGAGCAATCCGGGCTCAGCCTGAAAGACGCGGTGGCGAGCATTGCCAAGGATCTCGACCTGTCCCGCTCCGAGGTGTATCAAAAAGCCCTGGCAGTGTGGAAGGAGTAATCGGATGCTGCAAAAATTGATCTATCTCGCCGTGGCCGGAGCCTGCGGCACTTTGGCCCGTTACGGTTTGGCCGGGTTGGTACAACGGGTGGCCGGGGCAAGTTTTCCCTGGGGCACTGTTTCGGTGAATGCCTTGGGGTGCCTGCTTTTCGGCTTGATCTGGACCATGACCAGCGAGCGTTTCGTCGGCACCGGCGAAGTGCGGATTATCCTGCTCACCGGTTTCATGGGCGCCTTCACCACCTTTTCGACCTTTGTCGCCGAGAGCGGAAATCTTTTGGCTGATGGTCAGTATTGGTACGGGCTGGGCAATATCCTGTTGCAGAACGGGGTGGGGCTGGTGTTGTTTTTCGTGGGGATGGCCTTGGGTAGGCTGATTTAAGGGAAATTTGCTTACCCGGCAATTTCCTGAGCTAGAGGAATACGCTGTATCCTTCTGTTCATTTTCTTTGCTTGCCCAAAGAAAACGAACCAAAAGAAAAGGCACCCTGTGTCCCTTGTCCCGCCGTTGGCGGGATGCCCTGTGCTCCTCGATGCTGCCGGGGCTTTGCAAACTCGCTGCGCTCAAACAGTGCAAATCCCCTTTTCGGCAGCCTCTCCGGTGCTCGGCTGCGGGCCAATGGGATTTTGACTGCATATGAAGGACTGAGTTGAGATTGTCTGGTAATCAGAAAGAAAAGGAGACATGGCCATGGAACTCCCCTCGGAAGCGGAATTGCTCCGCATCTTTATCGGTGAAACCGCCAAACTCGGCCAGCGTCCGCTGTACGAACTCATTGTCGAAGAGGCCCGGAAACGCGGCCTGGCTGGGGCCACGGTCACCCGAGGGATCATGGGCTTTGGCAGGAACAGCCGTATCCACACGGCCAAGATTCTGCGGCTTTCCGAGGATCTGCCGTTGGTCATCGAGATTGTTGACCGGCCTGATAGGATCGCCGCTTTTCTCCCGGATCTGGACGCCATGATCGGCAAGGGGCTGGTCACTCTGGAAAAGATTCGGGTGATCTCGTACCGGAGCAAGGAAAAGCAATGATGGTTTGAGGTTTTGCCGCAACGGAGGGAAAAATGCCCCGTCAGGTTGATCATGTCGCACTCATGGAGTTCGTACACAAGCGGCGCAAGGCCACGGGCGGCTATGGCGCCACGCCGCGTTTGCCCGCCACCATCCAGGATACCTTTCAGGCGTTGGCCATCGGCCTTGTCCTGGGCCAGGACCCGCCCACCCCCAAATCAGAGCCTGCGTTGGCCGAATATCTTGCCCGGATGCTGGCTGTGCCTTGGTTGGGGATCGGCACCACCTTCCGCCTGTTGATCACCAGCCACGTTTGCGGAATTGCCGTGGATGTCGAAAGGGTGCGCGCCCATCTTGCCGCCTGTCTGAGCGGGGACACTTCCCTTGCCGCTACCTATTATGTGAGCCGAATAGCCAAGGAGATTCTTGGGGAGGAGCCTGATTTTCGTGGCTCCGACCGGTCTTTGCTGTTGCCTGCCCCTTGCGCGGTGGGGGATGTGGCCAGATATCTCTTCTTGAAAAAGATGGATGGTCAATCGGTCGCGGGCGCGGGGGAGCTGGCCGGATGGCTTCAGCGCACGCAGAACGGCGATGGCGGGTTCGGCTTTTTTCCGGGGACCACCTCGTTCATCGAGAACTGCCATGCCGGGCTTGCGGGTTTGAGCCTTTTGGGCGCTAGGCCCATTGATCCTGCTAATGCCAGGGCGTTTATCGTGAGCTGCCAGACCGGAAGGGGCGGCTTTGGCCGGAGCCAGAGGGCCGCGCCTTTTCTTGATGCCTCCTGGCATGGTGTCGCCAGCCTGCGCCTGCTTGAGGAGATGGAAGAGCGACCCGTGGGGGGCTTGCCGGAGATCTCAAGCCCGCAGAGCCGCCTGATTTTTTCCGTGTAAGCCGGTTTGATCTTTGCGACGGCGGTGTTTGAGTCCTTCACGAGGACCGGAGCACGTTGTCTTTCCCCCCTTTATCAAAGGGGGGTGAAGGGGGGATTTTGAGACGGGACCGTGCGATGCCGGTATTTTTAAATCCCCCTCAGTCCCCCTTTGGTAAAGGGGGAGACGAAGAAAGCGGTCGCCTTGGGTGGCTTAAAAAAGGAAGGACCAGATATACTTGCCCGCCGTGAACAGCAGGCACACCACCAGAATCCATTTGATGAATCTGGCCGGCACGAATTTTTGTAGCCGCGCCCCGCAATACATGCCCGCGAAGCCGCCGATCCCGAAGAGAAAACCCAGGAGCCAATCCGGGGCGATGACCATGCCCGGAAAATGGGGGGCCAGAATCTGGTAAAAGATCACCCCGGCCACCGAGGTGACGAAGGTTCCCATCAGGGACGCGCCGGCCACGGTGTAGATGGGCAGGCCGAAAAAGCTGACCAAAAACGGGGCGATGATCGCCCCGCCGCCGATGCCATACACCCCTCCCACCATGCCGACGACAAGGCTTAAGGCCATGAGGCCCACGGCGTTGACCGTGAAGGTTTCCCCGTAAAAATCATAGACGAGCCGGGTGAGGGTCCATTGCCGGACCGTGACGCAGGACAAGTGTTCGCAAGAGGCGGGCGGTTCGCTTCCGGTTACCCGGTCTTGCTTTTTGTGTCGTTGATGGAAGCGCTCTTCGGTGGTGGGCGTGTCCCCATTTTTTTTGGTAAACGCCAAATCCTTGAGCAGCCTTCCTCCCATATAGAGGAGGACCAGTCCCGCAAAGAGCTTGAAGTTTTTCGGATCGGGCAGGTATTTGATCCGAACGATGGCTCCGACCAGCACGCCGGGCAGGGTGCCGATGATCACGATCCAAGTCAGGGGCCAGAGCATCCGCCCTTCTTTGATGTAGCGGTACACGCCGCTGGGGATGGCCACGATGTTGAACAACTGGTTGGTCGAGCTGACCGCAGGGCTGGTGAAGCCGAGGACGCTGACCTGAAAGGGCAGCAGCAGGAAGGCCCCGCTCACCCCGCCCATGGAGGTGAAAAAGGAGATGGCAAAGGCAACCAGCGGCGGCACCAGCGGGTTGACGTCGATATCGGCAACAGGGAAATACATCAGGACTGCTCCTTGGCGGAAGTGTTTTTCAGCGCTGCGTCCACCACCTGGCGGACCTCGGCCAGGCATCAGCGGCCTGCGGGGTTTTTCTCCGCGCATTGGCAGCGGCCGTCTTTTTTCTCCGAAACAATGCGCTCCATGATCAACGAGCGGCCATGCTCTCGAACATCCTGGCGCAAATCCTCTTCGGTAAAGCCAAAACAGTAGCAGATCAGACGTGGCATGAAAAAATCCCGCGCAAAAGGTGTTGGGTTTTCCTGAGAGTAATTGTCTCGGGCGGCGGTCATGTGGATCAGGGCAATTGACTCTCTATATACCTCCTGGCGCACCATTTTGTCCAGAAAAGGTGTTGTCTCGTTGCGTTGGGGAAAGGATGTTTTTACTTGGAAGGCAGGGGGCCGGCGCTTCAACGTGCTGTTGCATAATTAATTTCCGTGGGGGATTTTCTCGGTTGACTTCCTGACACTTTGATGATACTTCCGGTATGCTTATAACTCTTTGATGGGGCAGGCACTTTTGTTTCAAAAATATATTTGGGAAAATTAATGGCAGACAGGCAAGGTCGTGCCCTGTGGATTCTACGGGGCGTAATATGTTTTGTTGGGTTGTGGGCAAGTGGGTGGCCCATTTATGTCCAGGCACAGACCGTCTCGCCTACGGAAGCTGCCAATCAGGAGTTTTTGCGTCAGCAAGAGCGCGAACGGGTCTTGCGCCAGCAGCAAGAACAAAGCCCCGACGTGCGGTTGCAATCCGCGCCGAGCGTTGCGGAGTTAAATCGCCTGCCCCAGGATGAATCGCCTTGTTTCCCCATTGAACATATTCTGCTGGAGGGGGATGCCGCCGAGAAGTTTCAGTGGGCGTTGGCGGCGGCGAACCAGACAGAGGATGGCGTGGATGATGTCGCCATCGGTAGCTGCCTCGGTACGCACGGCATCAATCTGGTGATGCGCCGGGTGCAAAATGCCATCGTGAATCGCGGTTACGTTACCGCCCGCGTGTTAGCCGAACCGCAGGACTTGGCTCTCGGTACGCTCAAACTCACCCTGATTCCTGGCCGTATCCGCAGCATCCGCTTTGCGCCAGGAACCGAAGCCCGTGCCACGCAATGGAATGCGGTGCCTGCTGCCCCAGGCGATTTGCTCAACCTGCGCGATATTGAGCAAGCGCTGGAGAATTTTAAGCGGGTGCCGACGGCTGAAGCGGATATTCAGATCACCCCAGCCGAAGGGCCGGATGCGCAACCGGGCGACAGCGACCTGGTTATCCAATGGAAGCAAGGCCTTCCCTTTCGCTTCAGTGTCTCTGCCGATGATTCTGGCGCCAAAGAAACGGGCAAATATCAAGGCGGGGCAACAATCTCCCTAGACCATCTGTTGACCCTGAACGACCAGTTCTACGTGAGCTTCAATCACGACCTGGAGGGGAACGACCCAGGTCCGCACGGCACACGCGGGGTCACCGCCCATTATTCGCTGCCGTTCGGTTATTGGCTGCTGGGGTTCACCACCAGCAGCAATCGCTACCACCAGACAGTGGTGGGCGCCATCCAAGACTATATGTACAGCGGTGAAAGCCAGAACAGCGACATCAAACTTTCGCGTCTTGTGTATCGCGACGCCGTGCGGAAAACCACGCTGTCTTTGAGCGGCTGGAAACGCTCTTCCCAAAACTTTATCGATGACACCGAAGTGGAAGTGCAGCGTCGGCGCATGGCCGGTTGGGACCTGGGTATGGCGCATCGGGAATTCATCGGCACTGCCACCCTTGATTTGAACGCCAAATACCGCCGGGGCACAGGCGCGATGGATGCTTTGCCCGCCCCGGAGGAAGCCTTTGATGAAGGCACCTCGCGCCCCAAAATCGTTATGGCCGATGCGCAACTGAATGTCCCCTTTGTCGTTGCCGAGCAACATCTGCGCTACACCGGCGCGTTGCGGGCGCAGTGGAATCAGACGCCCTTGGTGTCGCAAGACCGTTTTGCCATCGGCGGGCGCTACACCGTGCGCGGATTCGATGGGGAAAATCTGCTCTCGGCCGACCGGGGCTGGCTGATTCGCAATGACCTGGGGTTGGCGTTGTGGCAAACGGGGCAAGAGCTGTATCTGGGGATTGATCACGGTGAAGTGGCCGGGCAGAGTAGCGAAACCTTGATCGGCACCCGGTTGAGCGGTGGGGTGTTGGGACTGCGTGGGGGCTACAAGGGGATGGCCTATGATCTGTTTGTCGGGCAGCCGCTGGGCAAACCCGATGGCTTCAATGCGGTTTCCAGCATTGTCGGCTTCAATCTCAACTGGTCGTTTTAGGAAGCTCTGCGAAACGGCTTAGGCCGTCGCGTATCCGGGATATCGTTTCTGCTTTTTATCATTTGCATGAAGTAGGGGGGCGCATGAATAAGCACTGTTATCGCATGGTATTTAACAAAGCTCGCGGCATTCTGATGGCTGTGGCCGAAATCGCGGTCAGTCAGGGCAAGGCCAGTGGCGAGACATCGGGGAAGTTGGTCGTGCCAGGAGCCGTGCGCGGCAGCGCTTTTCGCGCCCGGACCTTTAGCGCTTGGGCAACACTCGCCGTTAACATTGCTGGATTCATCATGTGGACCGCTCCTGCCATCGCGCAGTCGTACATCGTGGCCGATCCGAATGCCCCGGCTAATCAACGCCCGACCGTCCTGGCCGCGCCCAATGGGGTGCCGCTTGTGAATATCCAGACCCCGAGCGGTGCCGGTGTCTCGCGCAACACCTATCGCCAGTTCGACGTTTTGCAACAAGGGGCGATTCTCAACAACTCGCGCACCGATGCCCAAACCCAACTTGGCGGCTGGGTGCAAGGCAATCCCTGGCTTGCCACCGGTAGCGCGCGGGTTATTTTGAATGAAGTCAATTCCAACAACCCGAGTCTGCTGCAAGGGTATGTCGAAGTTGCAGGCAGCCGCGCGGAAGTGATCATTGCCAATCCTGCGGGCATAGCTTGCGACGGTGGTGGGTTTATCAATGCCAGCCGCGCCACGCTGACGACGGGTTCACCCATCTTCACTGGCGGCAATCTCGAAGGGTATCGCGTGCAGGGCGGGGCTATCAATATCACCGGGGCCGGATTGGATACCAGCACCGCTGACTACACCGATCTGATTGCCCGCTCGGTGCAAGTCAATGCGGGTATCTGGGCGAATCAACTTAAAGTGACGACAGGCGCCAATCAGGTTGACGCCGGGCACACCGTGGCGACCCCGATTGCCGGAACCGGCGCAGCGCCTGCTTTTGCCATTGATGTTGCCCAGCTCGGCGGGATGTATGCAGGCAAAATCACCCTGGTGGGCACCGAAACCGGGGTGGGCGTGCGCAACGCTGGCAACATCGGCGCCAGCGTCGGGGAGGTGATCGTCACCGCCGAAGGTCGGCTGGAAAACGCGGGCCGCATCACGAGTGCCGACCACACCCAGATCGATACCTCCGGTGGCATCGACAACAGCGGCACGATCTATGCCCAGGGTAACGCCAGCCTCACTACCCGCGATAATATCGACAACAGTGGGGTGATCGCAGCCCTCGGCGATGCCACGCTCGCCGCCACAGGCGCGAACAGCCAGATTACCAGCACCAACAGCTCGGTGCTCGGCGCAGGAGTACAAGCCGACGGCAGCATCGGCAATAGCGGGGCGCTCAGCGTCAATGCAAGCAAAACGCTTACGGCTCAAGGGCAGAATCTGAGCGGCGGTGAGCAAACCCTGGCTGCGCAGGCCATTGACCTGACCGGCAGCCAAACCAGCGGGGCCGACCTTCGCTTAAGCGCCAGTCAAGGAGATATCGACCTGACCGGCGCGACCGTTGCCGCCAGCCAAACCTTGACCGCCAATGCCAGTCAAACCCTGCGTACTGATCAAGCCACGCTCTCGGCTATGCAAATCAACGCCAGCGCCCACGATCTCTCCAACGTGCAGGGCGAGATCGTCCAGGTCGGCAGCGGCGACCTGGTGCTCAACCTGCCAGGCAATTTGGACAATACCCAAGGGCGCATTGCAACCAATAGCCAAAATTTCAATCTCGCCGCCGCCACGCTGACCAATACCGACGGCCAGCTCGAACACGCGAGTACGGGCACTTTCAAAATCGAAGCCGCTACGCTCAACGGTGTGCGCGGACAGATCAGCAGTAACGGCATACTTGATCTTAACGCCATCTCCGCCACGCTGGATTCCGGGTATACCATTGCTCAACAATTGTTGATCGACAGCAATACGCTCTCGAACCGGGGCGGCACAATGATTCAAACCGGCGCTGGCGCAACCACCATTACCGCCAATGTTCAGCTTGATAACACCGGCGGTGTTATCGCCAGCAATGGGCAGAACCTGTCCCTGCAAGCGGGTTTGTTGAACAACAGCAACGGGAGCCTTACCCTGACGGGCACCGGGCTATTGACGGTGCGCAGCGGAAGCCTGGGCAATAATGGGGGAATGCTTGCAACCAATGGCGGAGTCGATATCGTGGCCGTCAGCCTGGATAACAGCGACGGCACGATCTACGGCACGGGCAATCTCACCGTTCAGTCCAGCGGCGGTTTAAGCAATCAACGAGGTCTCATCCAGACCGATGCTGATCTGAACGTCGCCGCTGTTGCGGCACTGAACAACGCTAACGGTCGTATTGAGGCAAACGGTGGGGCCAGTTCCGCCGTCATCTCAGGCGCGAGCATTGACAACACCGCAGGCAGGATCGTCAACAACGGCACCGGAACAACCGCAGTGAGCGGCGCAAGCATCGTTAACAACAATGCCGCGCATATTCAGGGAATGGGTGTCATAGGCGGTAACGGCGAGGTGGTGATTAATGCCGCGAATCTGGTCAATACCCAGGGTGGTCAAGTGGTTGCTGGCGGCAATCTGAATCTCAATACCAGCAGTAGTTTGAACAACAACGCCGGCGTGCTCTTTGCCCAGGCCGACCTGACTGTGAATCAGCCGGGGGCCACGCTCAGCAATGTGGGCGGGCATATCGGCGCATCCGGTGATGTCGATTTGACGGTGGCGAGCCTGGACAACACCAATGGTCAGATCGGCAATATGCAGAACTCGGGCGGGAACCTCGGAGTTTTGGCCATCGGCAATGTGACCAACACAGGAGGTGAAATCGCCTCCGACCAGGATTTGCGTATGACGGCCAATGCCCTGGTAGGTGAGGGCGCAGTGATCGGCGGACGTGACGTCAGTCTCAGCTTGCAGGGGGATTACACGCAGACAGCGGGCAACCTGATCACCGCCAATCGGGATCTGAGTTTCAGCATAACGGGGAACTTGACCAATGCGGGAACATTGCAGGCAGTCAGCAACCTTGTCGTGAACGCGGCCAATATCACCAATCAAGGGGATTTGGGCGCGGGGGATAAACTCAGCGCGAATACCGCAACCTTGAGGAATACGGGCAACATTATTGGTGGAGATGTCGCCATCACGGCCAGCCAGAAAATTGAGAATGTGGGGCCATCTGCCTTTATTGGCGCGAGCAATGCTTTGGGGAAACTGGAGTTGTTGGCCCCAACCATCGAGAATCGTGATGAGACAACCGCTACCGACACCTCGGCGTTGACCACGATCTATGGTCTGGGGCAGGTTGTTCTGGCCGGAAGTAAGGATGCCGCCTCCGGGCAATATGTAAGCGCCAGCCAGGTTGTCAATACCTCCGGCCTGATTCAGTCTGGCGGGGATATGGCGATCTATGCGGACACGTTGACCAATACCCGGCGGGTATTGGTGGCGTCAAATGACTTCACGCAAGTTGGGCAGGCCAACGGATCTGTTATCTGGACCATCGCCAACCCCGATGTGCCGGGTGGGCGTTACATTGAGCCGCCTCACGAAGATACCTGGAACAGTGCCTACGTTCAGACCGATTATACGGAGACGCTTTTTCGCAATAGCCTCGCCAGCATCAGCCCGGAGGCGCAAATTATTTCCGGCGGTAACCTCAACCCAATGGTAAATCTTTTGCGGAATTACTGGAGCAAGGTGGCAGCTACCGGGGATATTTCCTTAAACGGCGTCACTCTGGATCAGGATAGCTGGAGAGGCGCCATGCCCTATCTCCAGCGTGCTGTGTACAATGGCACCTATCTGTATCGCACCTATAAAGGGATTATGTGGAGGATGGCTTGGCCTAGCCCGCAAACCATTGATACGCCATTGCCGGGTTATGATTCATCATTTACCGCACAGGGCGATATCAGCGGTTCGGGTGCAACGATACACAATACGGCAGGTAGCACCAATACCACCCCTTTGGGAATGCAAGCCGGGCAAACGATCCAGGCCGCCACTGGCGTTACGGTTAGCGCTGCTGGCGGCACCACGGTTGGGTCTGTGGGCCAAGCCCCTGTGCTAGCCAATCTCAGCTTGCCGCCAGGAGGCCTGTTTCACACGAACACCGAGTCGCAGGCCAGGTATCTGGTGGAAACGAACCCGGCTTTTGCCAACCGCACGGAATGGCTGTCAAGCGACTGGTATTTCCAGCGCCTCCGCATGGACCCCACCATGATTCAAAAACGGCTTGGCGATGGATTTTACGAGCAGAAACTGGTTCGTGAGGAGATCCTGTCGCTCACCGGCAAAGCCATGCTTGGTGGCTATGCCAACGAAGAGGCGCAGTTCAGAGAGATGATGACCGCAGGCGCGACCCTTGTGCAGGCCCTGGATATTCGGCCAGGGATCAGCCTGAATGCTGAGCAGGTCGCCAAGCTGACCAGCAATGTTATCATCATGGAAACGCGGGTGGTCGATGGCAACTCGGTTCTCGTGCCGGTGGTCTACCTGGCCCGGGTCAATCAGGGCGACCTGTTGCCCACAGGATCGATGATCGCGGCTACGAACATCAATTTAACCAACACCAAGGGCTTTACCAATAGCGGCACCATAAAGGCGAACAACGCGTTGAGCCTCAGCGGCCAGGCCATCGACAATCGGGGCGGCAACCTGCAAAGCGGTGGGCTGATGGCCCTGAACACCACAGGAGACATCGATCTTACCTCGGCCAGCGTCAAGGCTGGCAGCCTGCAATTGCAGACCGGTCATGATCTCAAACTCAACACCGACGCCAAAACCATGACCGTCACAGGGCCTGGCGGCACCCGAGCCAGCACCATGCTTGGCCGGGTGGCAAGCCTTGAAGTAACAGGCGACGCCCAGATCCAGACGGGCGGCAACCTGGAACAAAAGGGCGCCCAGCTCAAAGTGGGCGGCGCCCTAGCTGCCGACATCCAGGGCGACTGGCAGATCACCACCCAGCAGACGCGGGAGACCACCCGGGTAAACCGGATGGGTGGCCATTCCTTTACCGACACCGTGCAGAATGTCGGCAGCGTGATCCAGGTAGGCGGTCAATCTGACATCAAAACCGGCGGCAATCTGATCGCCCAGGGTGCGCAGATAGACCTCCAGGGCGGGGGCAGTATCCAGGCGGGCGGCAACGTGGAGCTTCAGGCTGCCAAGAACAGCTTCGCTCTCGATAGCACCAGCGCAAGCAAACGCTCTTCGTCCTCCCTCAAAACCTATGATGAAACCGTGATCGGCACCAACCTGCAAAGCGGCCAGAGCCTTACCATCCAGAGCGGCAAGGACATCCGCCTTGCCGGAAGCACCCTTAATGTGGAGCAAGGAAGCGCGACCTTGGCTGCGGCCGGGGATGTAACGATCCAGGCGGAGAGCGAGCAGCATACCTATGACTGGCAACATACCGGGAAGCATTCAGGCATAGTGAGCACAACAACCACGGCGGAACGTGACCATCGTGATACCCAGATCGCCCAAAGCAGCACCATCTCCGCGGATGCCATCACGATCCAGAGCGGCAAGGATATCGTGGTGACAGGCAGCAATGTGGTGGGTACGAATGATGTAACGCTCACGGCCCAGAACAACGTCATGATCGAAGCCGCCACCAATACCCTGCAAGAGAGCCATTTCAGGGAAGAGAAAAAGAGCGGCTTGCTCAGTTCGGGGGGGATCGGCTTTACCCTTGGCAGCCAGCAGCAAAGCACGGACGCCAAAGGCATCAGCACCATGGCTGTCGCCTCCACGGTGGGCAGCACCCAGGGCAATGTGACGATTGCGGCTGGCAGCGACTACAAGCAAGTGGGCAGCAACGTGGTTGCGCCGCAAGGCGATATCGATATCAGCGCAAAAAAAATCGACATCATCGAAGCGCAAAATACCAGCGCAAACACCACGGAAACCAAGTTCAAGCAAAGCGGTATTACCCTGGCGCTCACCAGCCCGGTGATCTCCGCCATTCAGACCGCGCAGCATATGGGCGAGGCGGCAGGCCAGGCTAAGGATGTGCGGATGCAGGCTCTGGCTGGGGCCACGGTTGCGCAGAGTGCTAAAAATGCCTATGCTGCCGTGCAGGCAGGCCAGGGTCAAACCATCAACGGCAAGGATAACCAGATCGTCACCGGCCAGGATGCCGACGGCAATCTTACCAGCCGCGACGCCAATGCCGCCGACAAGGTGGGCGGTATCAATATCAGCATCAGTATCGGTGGCAGCAGCAGCCAGAGCAACAGCACCCAAACCAGCAGCACCGCACAAGGCAGCACCGTGGCGGCAGGCAAAAATGTCAACCTTACTGCGACAGGCGCTGGCACGGATAGCGATCTCACTGTGCAGGGCAGTCAGATCGCGGCAGGGAACAACGCCACATTGCAGGCCGAAGGCAAGATCAACCTGCTTGCCGCACAAAGCACCGCCGAGCAACACAGCACCAACAAAAACAGCAGCGGCAGCGTGGGGATATCCTACGGCTCCGATGGGCTGCTATTATCGGTCGGCGCCAGCGGCGGGCGAGGCAAGGCCGACGGTAGCGACGTGACCCAGACAAACACCCATGTTGATGCGGGCAATCAGCTAACCCTGGAATCCGGCGGCGATACCACGCTCAAGGGTGCGGTGGCCAGCGGTAAACAAGTCATCGCCACGGTTGGAGGTGATCTCAATGTCGAAAGCCTGCAAGACACCAGCCAATACGACAGCAAGCAAAAAAGTATGAGTGGCAGTATCTCGGTGGGCTACGGTAAAATGAGCGGCAGCTTCAGCTCCCGCAAAAGCAACATCAACAGCAACTATGCCAGTGTGGTCGAGCAGTCGGGGATTAAGGCGGGGGACGAGGGCTTTCAGGTCAATGTCAACGGTAATACCGATCTGAAAGGTACGGTGATCGCCAGCACGGACAAAGCCGCGCAAGATGGAAAAAATAGCCTGACCACCGGCACGTTAACTGTGGGCGACATACAGAATCGCGCCGAGTATTCGGCCAACAGCAGTGGTGTCGGGGCTAGCCTGAGTTACAACCCATCGCAAAGCGTGACGCAAAATGTTGCCGACAATCTCCTGGGTAATGCTTCACGACTAATTGTGCCGAATTTGGAAGAAAGTGGAAATCAGGGTAGCGTAAGCCGCAGCGCAATTACGCAGGCTGCTGTCAATATCACCAATACTGATAGTCAACAAAGTCTCACCGGGCAAAGCGCAGCGCAGACCATTGCCAATCTTAATCGTGATACCGCCACTGCCCATGCCGGAGCACTGGAACGTACGCCCGATGTAGAGGAAATCAGGCAGAAGCAGGCAGCAACCATGGAGATCGTATCGACCGCCGCACCTTTGTTGTCCCAAACCATCAACAAGATATACGACCAGCGTATTGCCGATTACAACCGCCAATATGATGATACGATAAGCGCAGCCAAAGCGAAGGAGGCGCAAGCCACGGCGCTGGAAGCAAACGGCAAGCCGGACGAGGCCAGGCAACTCAACGATCAGGCCCAGGCGTTGCGAGCCCAGGCGATTGAGTCGCGCAACGAACGCGACGCCCCAAAGCTTTCGCGTGAGTTAGCGCAAACATTGGGCACGGTGCTGATCGGCGGCTTGGCAACAGGGCAGGTCGATCTGGGGCAGGCCGCCGTAAGCTATACGGTGGGAACCGTCGGGGATAGTTTTGTTCTGAACGCGCAAAGACGCGATCATGACAAGGCTCAGGGGATTGAAGTGACTTGTATAGGGAAACCGCCTGAATGTGCCCAAGCAGCGTCACGTGTTGCTCGCCTCAATGATCCCAAGGTGCCGCTGGAAGCACGGCTCAAGGCGCTTGAGGACACCGAACAGTTTGCGATCAAAATCGTCGACGACAACAGCAACCACCTCGCCAATGTGGCGATCAACGGGATCAATAACGAGCCGGATCGTGCCTTGGTACTGGCGGTTGGCCATTTGCGTGATGATACCACGCCAAATCAAAGCCTGTACCTATCTTACAACGACGCCCAGGGAGGGGTAACGGATGTGATCAATGTGGGCATTAGCAAGATTTTTGGGGCGCAATCCAATGTGTCGCAGTCATTGGACCAGGCCTTTGAGCAGGCGGGGTCTAATCCATTTTTGTATGCCCACAGCGGCGGCGTGGCGGATGCCGACGTGATGCTGAACGCACGTGCGGACAAGGGCGACACCAATTCCAATATGAGGGTTGATTATTTTGGCCCTGCTGTGTCGATGGGAGCTTCAGTACAAACTGTCCTCAGGGCGGCGGGACTGGAGAATGCCTCAGCCGAGCAACAGGCCAATTGGCTTAGGTATGGGGATGTGAATGGGAAGCTTGCTGATAGTAATGGCAGTAAGGATAAATCTAATCCAGTATACGGTATGGGATATTTCAATAATCCCAACGACTCGGTGGCAACCTTTGTCGGCTTCAACCTTGGACAAAGTAATGCCTACAATCAGCCTGATGCTGCAAGCAAACTGGCAGGGGCCACCATAGGCAGCATTCTTCAATCCATCATGGAAGTGCCAGCTTTGCTTGTCACCCCGACCAGCGCGCATTCTGTCTATCGCTCGAATAACCCGGCAACGTGGCCTGGTTATCAGGGTGCAGACAATAAGGAGACTCCATGATACGCTTGAATATGGGGCGCAAATTGATATTGCTGGCACCGGCTATTTTGCTCGCCGGATGCACCGCGGCTGCCTACCAGCGGCTCGAAGAGGCTTCATTACCGCTTTACCAAAAGGGTACGCCGGTTATGAGCACCATCCAGGTGGTTTGCCGTCGGGTTCAGATTAACGATGCGGGTCGGTTTCAGGTAAGTTACGACCAGCTCTGGGATGTGACCCATTACCCAACTTACCCTGATACGCCTCCACGATATGAACCGTCATGGTGTACTGATGGCGTATATATTAACCACCAGACCGGAAAAAATAAAAACTATAAAGAGAATAATTCATCCTTGGATGGCGGGAACAAAGACCCGCTAAAAGGTGCGGTCAATACCTGGGATATGACGCAGGTCGACATTGATGGTCTGAATTGGAAAAATACCTTGATCCAGTTCGGTGCGGCGGTGGTTGAGGGGGAGCGGTATCCCATCGGGAGAGGGTTTGGTGTCTTTGGTTCCCCTAATTATGAGATGGTGCCCCATGAGCCGGACAGCACCTTTGTTGCCAATGGCTTGCAATGGCATAAAAAAACGTGGCGAGAGATTTTTCTGGGACGTGATAAGAATCTCCGCAATCCCGCTGATCTCATGGAGGTATACCAGGCAAAAGTCGGCAACTATTCCGTATTGGTATACGGAAAATTTACCAAACCTATTGTGGAACACCCCGATTGGCTGGAAAAGCGACGAGCCTTTTTACGCCAATGGGTAGAGACTTTTAAGGTTGAGCCAATCAAACCTTAAATCCTGAGTCAGAACAATCTTGAAAGGGCTAGGGGGTCAGGCTTCCAAGTTGGCAAGATTAATCTTAACAGCTTGGAAGCCTGACCCCGCACTTTTGCCGACACGTTAACTGTGGGGAGTATAGGGGACGGAGTATAGGGGACGTAGTTGCTTTAGTGACTTAAGGATGGCTCTGGTAAAAGCTTAAGTCACTAAAGCAACAACGTCCCCCCCCCTGGCATGGGATATTTGAACAAGCCCAATGATTCGGTGGCAACTTTTGTCGGATTCAACCTTGGGCAAGGCAATGCCTATAATCAGTCTGATGCCGCAAGTAAATTGGATGGTGCCACCATAGGCAGCATTTTTCAATCCATCATGGAGGTGCCGGTCTTGCTTGCCACACCGACCAGTGCACATTCTGTCTATCGCTCGAATGACCCGGCAACCTGGCCGGGTCATCAGGGAGTAGAGAATAAGGAGATTCCATGATGCGTTTGAGCGTTAGCCGTAACTTGTTATTGCTGGCCCCGGCTATTTTGCTTGCAGGGTGCACCGCTGCCGCCTACCAACGGTTTGAAGAGGCTTCTTTGCCGCTCTACCAGAAAGGTACGCCAGTGATGAGCACCATCCAGGTGGTTTGTCGCCGGGTTTCGGTGAGTGACGCAGGTCATTTTCAGGTGAGCTACGATCTCCTGTGGGATGTGACCCATTACCCCACTTTTCCTGATACGCCTCGAGGGTATGAACCAGCGTGGTGTACTGATGGTATAGAGGTCTATCATCAGACCGAGCAGAATAAAAACTACAAATATGATAATTCATCCTTGGATGGCGGGAACAAAGACCCGCAAAAAGGTGCAGTCAATACCTGGCAGATGGCGAGAACCAATATGGATGGTCTGAACTATAGAAACACCCTGATCCAATTTGGGTCAGCGGTGGTTGAGGGGGAGCGCTATCCTTTGGGTGCGGGGTTTGGTGTCTTTGGTTCACCTTACTGTGACATGGAGCCCTATGAGCCGGAGAGCACCTTTGTTGTCAATGGCTTGCAATGGCACAAAAAAACGTGGCGGGAGATTTTTCATGGAGGAAACAAGAACCGGCGTGACCCAGAGGAATTGATGGAGGTCTATCAGGCAAAAGTGGGCAACTATTCCGTTTTGGTGTACGGGAAATTTACCAAACCTATTGTGGAACACCCCGACTGGCTGGAAAAGCGACGAGCCTTTTTACGTCAATGGGTAGAGACCTTTAAGGTTGAGCCAATCAAACCTTAAAGTCTTAATCAGAACAATCTTGGAGGTAAAAAATGCAGCGTGTGTTACCCGCAGTTATTTCTTTGATGTTGATGTCTGGTTGTGCGGCGATGGGTTCCGGTGCCCGGTCCAATTCGGGCGCACTTCCGATGAATAAGGTCACTGCTTGTATGACCGCGACGCAGGTCACCGATTTTTACGTCATGAATGTTCCGACGACAAGCAATGGTATCAGTAATAAAATGCTGGCCATTGCCACCAGATCGGGCGGCTCCAATGCCTCGGAATCATTGATCGCTCTTCTGTCTCAGCTCACGCGCAAGGCGATTGCGGTAGTGAGCGATAGCGACGAGGTGACTGCCGCCACGCTGGAGTTTGCGTTGCGAAAGTTGCCGTCTGGCGGAAACCGCTCAACGCAACCGCTCTGTTTTGCCGGGGACCTCCAATACGGGCCGGATATCAAGGCGATTGCGGACGAAAAAGGCGTGCCGTTTTTTATGGTGGCGGTCCCATGAATTAGCCAATTAAACAACAAACCGAGAATTCCCAGAATTCCGAATTCCGCATTCCGAATTCCGGGGACACCATACCTAATTTCGGTTCTTGGTGATCAGCAAATAAATATGGTGTCCCTGAAACTGAGTCAGCCGTCCTGTCGTGGCCATGCGGCAGGACGGCATATCGTGCATCACAATCAAGGAAAGGTTGATCATGAAAAAAGCAAGTGTGTTGTTGGTGTTGCTGTTGACCGGGTGTGCGACGCAGGGTACGGCGATGTTGCCGCGAGCGGAAGAGGTCCGGTCACAGTTCCAGCGGAACCAGGTTGCGGTGAGCCCCGTGACCGCACCGACGCCACTGATCGAGCGTACCAAGTCGACCGCCGTTGGAAACTTCCTGGTAGCGAGCCTGGTTTCCAGTGCGGCAGGGAGCGCCGGCAACGCGACAAATCCCCAAGCCTTCCAGGCTAATACCCAGATCAGCCAGGAGTTTGGACGGCAGTTGAACCTGGCCCTGCCCACTGGCTATGAGGTCGGCGCGAACCGGAGTGCAGACGTAGCGCTTGCACAACGTCTTGCCGAGCGCTTTCAATGGACTGGCACCGACGCGACGCCCGGCTCGATTCAACTGACCGTGCGGGGAAAGAGGTGGGAGCTGGCATATGAATCTTTTCTGTCCAGCAGCGACTACGTATTGAGCTACGAGATGGAAGTCCTGGCAACGGAGTATGGCGGCGAGAAACCGCGCGTAATCAGCCACGTCTCTTGCGCGGGGAGTGCGACTGCCAGGATGCCGCTGGATAAGTGGCAAGCGGATGACTACCAACCCCTGCGCCAGGAGGCAGACGCAATCTCGGGACAGTGTTTTGAGAAGGCATTGAAGGCTTACGGGTTACTCTGATGCCCGCGTTGAGCATGGACAGAAAATTCAAGGGATATCTACTTAATTCCGGTTCTTGGGGATCAGTAAATAAGTATGATATCCCCGGAATTGCTTATTTATATTTCCGCTCGACAGAAAAAATCAGTAGCGGATTCTGCAATCCCTGATCAACTAACGAGGTTCAAATGAAAACATTGCTTCCAATCATTATTGCCGCCACCCTTCTTTCCGGCTGTCTCTCTCTCCCTTCCAAACCCGAACCTGCCCGCCCGATCAAGATGGAAACAGGGTCGGCGGTAGATCTCCGCACACAACTGGATGCCGCCGAAATGGTCTGGAACTCGATGCAGCGAAATGGCTGCCGACAGACGGATACGGTCTATCCTGAACTGATCGAAAAAAGCACCGACTTCAAAGCGGGCAAAGGCTACGTAGAAAAAGGGCGCATCGCTGAACGATGGGTGGCGCATGGCTGCGGCAAGCAGGTTCCCTATGTCGTGACCTTTGCCGCCGACAAGATGAATCCAGGCGGCTCGGATATCATGATCTACACGGAGAAGCAGCGAGGAGCCCCTGTGGTTTGGGGAATTACGGACAGCACACCCAACGCAGGCTCGCGTCCGTGAGCTTGCGCGTTTAGCAGACGTACGGTATCTACGGACCTTCTCTTCCTCTCGGAATTTGTACAATTTTGCTAGCCACCCTAATCAGCGGCCGTAATAGGAAATCAGCGAGGCCTTGGCCAGGGCATTCTGGTTGAGATGGTAGCCAACCATGGCTGGCGGTGAAGTAGCATCCAGCTCCAGTTTTTCCACCTTGAGTGCATAGACGGTGAAGACATAGCGGTGCGGTTTGTCGCCCACCGGCGGGCAGGCGCCGCCAAAGCCGGGTTTGCCGTAATCGGTGACGCTTTGGATGCTTCCCTTGGGCGCGAGCTCCTTGGCCGGGTTGCCCGCATCGGTGGCCAATTGCGTGACCGTGGCCGGGATGTTGAAGACCACCCAATGCCACCAGCCGCTGCCGGTTGGAGCATCGGGATCATACACGGTGATTGCAAAACTCTTCGTGCCGACCGGCGCGTTTTTCCACAGGAGCTGGGGCGAGATGTTTTTGCCGGTGCAGCCAAAGCCGGAAAAGACCTGCTGGTCTGAG
Organism: uncultured Desulfurivibrio sp.; assembly: GCA_964441875.1. GTDB lineage: Bacteria > Desulfobacterota > Desulfobulbia > Desulfobulbales > Desulfurivibrionaceae > Thiovibrio. Next base: position 3,142 of record CAYTVV010000045.1, on the reverse strand, counting down.
AGCTGACCGCCAAGATCCTTGCTGGCGAGGGTAAAGTTTTCCGCTCGGGCCAAAGGGGCGATCAACAGTATTGCCAGGGTTGCCAGGATGAGTTGTTTTTGCAATGCGTTGGTAGTCATGGTTTTTCCTTTTTGGGTTTGATTGTCGTCCCCATTATGGGTTATTCGCATACCGTCATTTTGGTTTGGGCGGCGGCGGTGGCGTCGGAGGAGGCTCGGGCGGTGGCGGCGGTGGCGGCGGAGGGCAATAGATCATCGGGCCGCAGGATATCCGGGTTACTTCGGGTTTCGCATTCATGGCTGTCCTCCGATGTTGGTGATGCCCACGATTGCAAAGCCGATGACGCCGATGAAAAACGTCAGGCCGCCCAAGGAGTTCAAGGCCCTGATGGCGGTGGTGTAGCCGCCTCCGGCCTCGCCCTTGGTGATCGAGCCGTCATCGACCTGGCTGATTGCCTTGCTGTACGCAATGGGGCTGAGGTAGTAGGAGGTGATCATCAGGACGATGGTGCAGGTCCAGCAACCCCATGCCGTAAGGAGCCACGAGACGGCAGAGGCCGGGGCGCCGTCAAGGATGTCCTTCACAAAGGTGATTGAAAGCGCCAATGCGCCGGTGGTGAGGGTCAGCAGGGTTTTTTCGTAGTTGTCGATGACCTGTTGCCTGCCTGCGACCAATTGCGCCCGGTATTCCCGCAGATATTCTTCCATGGGAGAGCTCCTTTTTTGCTTATTTCTTTCCTGTATAAATGGTCCGGCGCCGGTCGTCTCCATGCACCTGGTTGGATTCCAGAGACCAGAGGATGACACTATGAAACGCGATAGATGGTGAGCTGCACGCTCCCATGGTTGTTTCCGTACAGGCCCCAGGCATCGTTGGCAAAACAGTAGAGGTAGCCTGGCGCGGTAATATTCAGAGGGATCGATTCGTGGGCAGCCAGTTCGACATATTGGTGCGGCACCGGGCTGCCGTCGTTTTCCACCACCTGTTTTGACCCGGCGTCGTTGGCGATTGCGCCGACCAGGGTGAACCATTTGAGATCCTCAACGCGCTTGCTGCCCGGCAGATCCATGGACTCATTTTTTGTCAGTTTTTTGAAAAGTTTTTCAAGCTTGCCAGCGAGGGAGGCGATGCCCCGGACGAGATCGCCGATGGTCGCTTCTTTGTTTTCCGTGCCCCGCCAGTCACAGGTGTCCTTCAAGTCCAGCCACTGTCCTGTGGCGGAGAAGGTGAAGGAGTGCCCCTGGGGGAGATAAATGCTGGAGTAATTCCAGTGGGTGTCGGCGAAGACATCAACCGTGTGGGATTCCCCTTTCGCGAGGATTTTGGTGGGGTGATAGGCCGGGTGGGTGATCGGCGAAACAAGCTGGCGCGTGATGGCGCCGGCATGAAACCGGGCGTGATTTTCCGGGATCATGGCCTCGATGTTTCGGGGTCGGGAACGGAGCTTGGCAAAGGCGCCCTTGTAGGAATTGTGCATGGGGCCGAGGGGGTCCGCCTTGATGGTCTCCTGAATGCCGTCACGAAAGGCAAGTCCGGCCTCGGCGCTTTCCGCCATCATCCACAGCAGGGCGCCGTTGGAGAGGTCGCAGTCCGCATAGCCGCCGCCCACGTCGGAATGCACCCCTGGAAACCAGAGTTCAACGGCATCCGGATGCTGGTCGGCGTTTTGCCAGCGGGTGACGCAGAAGCAGGAGCGGACCTCGTCGAGGGCCATGGCGTGGCGGGCCACGGCGACGTTTGTCCCGATGGCGGTGTTGTGGAACTCCCATTTGGATTTTCTGTCGAAGAAATTGAGAAATTCAAGATCGTCCGGCACCCCGAGCGCGCCGACAGTATCCCAGACGCCGATGAAACGGATGGGCGCAGGTCGGCTTTGGTGGAAGAATCGCCAGCGGGGGTCGGCCCAGTCAGCAGGCCTGGCGTTTTTGTTGCGGTAGCCCTTCTCGTAAGCACGGTGGACCCGGAGCCATGATTCGTCGGGCGAAAGATCCCGCAGATCGAGAAGGCCCTGGCCGAGAAAACCCCCGAGGCTGCGGGCGGTGAAAGCCCCGCGGCTGAAGCCGAACAGGCAGATATGATCGCCTTCTTCATAATTGCTGCCGAGCCAGTGGTAGGCGCTACAGATGTGCCGACTGATGCCCGCGCCGATTGCCCCGCCGAGAATGGCGTTGAGCAGCCCGCCTTCCCCGCCGACCCCAGGGTGATAGTACTTCCGCTGCTCGACCGCGCTGTGGGGATCATGGTCCGCTAGGGCGTTGTAAAGCTTGAAGACATTGGTGGGGGCAGGGATGCCGTTATCTTCCTTGGCCGGATTGTTCCAGGTGCCATCGCAGCAGACAATGAGACGTTTCATGGACAGTTCCCCCCCTTCGCATGGATTGTCAAAATACTTCTTCTTTGTTAGGTACCGGAATCCATCGGGCTTGTCAACCGCTCGGAAAGTGGCGCTAAATGGGGGTTAAGCCGACAGCGGCGTGCAGGGCCTGGGCGGCCGTGGTCATGGCTTCGGGGCCTCCTCTTTGCGGTAGAACCGCCATTCCTTGCTGACGATGAGCCGCGCTCCGCGGCGGAAGTTGAAGAAGGACCAGGCCCAGCGCATGGTTACGAATATTCGGTTTTCAAAACCGATCAGGTAGTAGATGTGGACCACGAGCCAGGTGAGCCAGGCGAGGAAGCCGTCGAACCGCAACCGGCCCAACTCGACGATGGCCTTGCTGCGGCCGATGGTGGCGAGTTGCCCCTTGTCGAGATAGTGGAACGGCTGTCGCGTAAGCCCTATGGTTTCGCGCAGGATGTTTTTGGCGATGGCGCGGCCCTGCTGGAGCGCAACCGGGGCCAGCCCAGGCAGCGGTGCGGTGCGGCCATGGGTGAAGCAGGCCTGATCGCCCGCGACAAAGACCTCGGGGTGATTGGGGAGGCTGAGATCCGGCTCCACCAGGATGCGGCCCAGCCGGTCGGTGGCCACTCCTGGTTGCTGGCCGAGGCTCGCGGCCTGCACCCCGGCGGCCCAGAGAATGGTGGACGCCTCCAACCGCTCCTTGCCGATCTGAACGCCGTCGCGGTCCATGCCGGTAACCGGGCTGGCGGTCCACACCTGTACCCCCAGTTGTTCGAGGTCGCGGGTCGCCTCGCCTGCCAGGGC
>CAYTVV010000044.1:0-22444 GCA_964441875.1 uncultured Desulfurivibrio sp. | reverse complement strand
ATGTCGGCCACGCCGACCCGGTCCTGCTCGCCGGTGCCGATGCCCACCGTGCAGCCGTCCTTCACATAGATGACCGAGTTGGAGGTCACCCCGTGCTCCACGGCCCAGCCAAAGAGCATGTCGTCGATCTCCCGCTGGGTGGGCTCGCGTTCGACCTTGTAGTCCTGGCCCTTCGAAGTACTCACCGCCGGCTTCAGGTCCTCCACGGAACGGATGGAGTTCACCGCCGACTGCTGGACAATAAGCCCCCCATCGATCAGGCTCTTGAAATCGACATAACGGTATTTCTCATAGTCGGCGAGCCGGTCGATGCGGCTGATCCGCACCACCCGCAGATTTTTCCGGGCCGCGAGGATCTCCAGGCTTCCCGCCTCAAACTCCGGGGCGCAGACCACTTCCAGATAGTTCTGGCTCAAGAGCTCGGCGGTTTCCTTATCGCAGGGCCGATTCAAAATAACGGCCCCGCCAAAGGCGGCGATGCGGTCGGCCCGGTTGGCCCGATCATAGGCGCGAGCCAGGGTTTCACCATAGGCGGCACCGCAGGGGTTGTTGTGCTTGAGGATCACCGCTGCCGGACGGCCCATGAGATATTTGATGATGTTGAGGCCGTTGTCGATATCGGTAAGATTGATCTTGCCGGGATGCTTGCCAACCTGGAGCATGTCCTCCACCTTGATCCCGCTCACCAGCCCCTTGCCCGGTTCGATGAACCGGCAGTCACCCAATACCAGATTGCCGTTAGTGAGTTCGTAGAGGGCTGCCTCCTGATCCGGGTTCTCGCCATAGCGCACCCCCCGCTCATCGACACTCCCGTCTTCGGCCACGATCTTCCAGGTCTTCTTTCGGTAGACCAGCTCCTGGTCGCCAAAGGTGATTTTCATCTCCATGGGAAAGTGGTCACCAAGAATGGTGGTGTACATTTTCTTCAGATCTGCCATTGGGTTCACCCCTCCTTCCTTACTTATGGTTGCGCGTATCGTTCAGGCAGCCTGCTGCCTGTCTCCCTTTGTTTGAAAAACAGCATCCCAATCCTTAAGGACCGGGTCAAAGCCCTTCTGCTGGATGGCGGCGCTCACCTCGGCGAGGCTCCGGCTGTCGCCAACCTCAAACTGCTCCCCGCCAGCATCGGCCAGACCGTATCCGCCCGGCGCGGTACACGAACCCGCCGAATAGCGGGTAGGACCAAGGCCGATCATGCCGTCGCGAAACCTGGCCTCCTCCCGGGTCGAAAGGTACAGGCCCACATCCGGGTCGAAAATCCGCAAGGCAAAGATCATCTGGCTGAGATCTCTCTCGCTCACCGGCTGCAAGGGCTTGAACTCCCCTTGCGCCGGACGCATCCGCGGAAAAGAGACGGTGAGCCCGGTGCGCCAGTAATTCTTCCTCAGCCAGGCAAGATGCTGGCCCAAGGCCAGTCCTTCCGCCCGCCAGTCCGCAAGACCAAGCAAAGCACCGATCCCGACCTCCCGCATCCCGGCGGCCGCAGCCCTGGCCGGAGTTTCCAAACGATAGTCAAAATCAGCCTTGCGCCCGGCCAGATGCACCTGTTTGTACACGTCCCGGTCATAGGTTTCCTGATACACGGCCACCGCAGTAATGCCGGCGCGGAAAAGCCTCGCATACTCTTCCGTTGCCAAGGGCTGCACCTCGATGGACAGGGCGGCAAACCGATCGCGCAGGCGCAGGGCCAACTCTTCAAGATAGTCCACACCAACCTTGGCCGGAGCCTCCCCGGAAACGAGGAGCAGATGGTTGAATCCCCGCTGGTGCAGGATCATGGCCTCGCTTTCCGCCTCGGCAAAAGTCAAGACCCGTCTTTCAATGGTATTGTCCGCCGAGAAACCGCAATAGGCGCAGCGGTTGGCACAGAAACTCGAGAGATAGACCGGCGCATACATCTGCATGGTCCGACCGAACCGCTGGCTGGTAATAGCAGCAGAGCGCTTAGCCATGGCTCCAAGATGCGGCTCCGCCGCAGGCGACAACATGGCGGCAAGCCCTACCAGCCCAGGACGATCTGAGTGCAGAGCCCGCAAAACCTCTGCCTCGGTGGCCCGGTTGATCGCAGACTGCAATGCGGAAAATTCGGGGATAACAAACATAAGGCTAACGCAAGAAGCCCAGCCCATCCTCGGGCGAGGAGGGGGCAGCGTCCTTACTCACTGCGCCAAGACCAGATTCATAGGCGATCCGCCCCGCCTCCACGGCCATGGCAAAGGCTCGGGCCATCCGCACCGGATCTCCGGCCACGGCAATGGCCGTATTGACCAGCACCGCGTCAGCACCCATCTCCATGGCCTCGGCCACGTGCGATGGCGCGCCAAGCCCAGCGTCAACAATAACCGGCACCTGGGCCTGGGCAATGATGATCTCGATCTGGAATCGGGTCAATACTCCCTGATTGGTGCCGATGGGCGAACCAAGGGGCATGACGGCAACCGCCCCCGCGTCCTGGAGGCGCAGAGCCAGGATCGGGTCAGCGTTCATATACGGCAGCACCTTGAACCCCTCCTTGACCAATTCTTCGGTGGCCTTCAGGGTCTCGATGGGGTCAGGGAGCAGGGTTCGCGGATCGGGAGTCACCTCAAGCTTGAGCCATTCCCCGCCGCCGGAAGCCCTGGCCAACCGGGCAAGCCGGATCGCCTCGCCAGCATCCCGTGCGCCGGAAGTGTTGGGCAGAAACAGGTAGCGCTCGCGGTCCAGCACGCTCATGATATCATCCGCCGGGTTGTTGAGATCAATGCGGCGCAACGCCACGGTGACCATTTCACAGCCAGAGGCGGCAAGCGCCTCCTTCATGACCTCGGGAGAAGAAAACTTCCCGGTGCCACCAAAGAGCCGTGAGCGAAATTTTCTCCCTGCAATGGTCAACATCTCAACCGCCCCCCACAAACCGTATCAATTCAAGCACCGAGCCATCCTGCAAGGCATGACTTCCATATTCTTCCCGGGTGAGGATCTTCCCGTCACACTCGACCACCACCGAAAGGGCATCCAGGCCAAGCTGGTTAAGATAATCCGTTACCCGGATCCCGGCGGTGATCTCGCGCGCTTCGCCGTTACAGAGAATCCTCATCTACTCAGCCTCATTTTCCGCACCTAGGAGGAGCCGGACCACCTGGTTCGCCTGGTGGTGGGCGGCAATCCCTACGCGGGCCGCCATGAGGCCCTGTCCCGGCGCCGCAGCGCTCACCTCGTCACCAACAAGATATACCCCTGGATAGAGCCGTTTGGTCCGAATCGTATTGTTCTCTCCATAGCCGGCAAGCCCCGAGGCGCCAACATAAAAAACCCCAGGAAGATGGTGCAGAGCGGCCCGAAGGCCAGCCGCCTTCATGGTCGGATCATCGAAACACTCCACCAGGGCATGGACCCCCTTGAAGACAACGCCGATATCGTCCTCGGCCAATCGCCGGTCAATGGTGGTCACGGAAACGTGGGGATTTACCCGTTGCAGGATGTCCTGGAGCGCCGTTGTTTTCTTCTGACCAATCTGGTCAACAAAATACTGCTGCCGATTGAGGTTGGTGGGCTCCACCACATCATAGTCGGCAAGGAGGAGGGAACCGATGCCCATACGGGCAAGGGCGATGGCCACCAAGGAGCCAAGGCCTCCCAGTCCCATGATTCCAACCACCCTTTCCTGGAGGCGGGCCTGTACGCCTGGGCTGTGTCGAGCATAGAGCAGATGCTGCATCTCGTCCGCAGAAGGCACCTTGCCCCGCTTCCACAGCCAGCATTGATCACCATCGAACAACGCGGTTTGCCCGGTGGCCGGATAGCCGTTCACCAGCAAGATGTCGACATCACCACCCTGCACCCTCACCAAGTCAGCAAGGGTCATTCCAGGATAAAAAGGAGCTTCTTTTTCGTTTACCAGCAATGCCATGATGCCCTTTGGTCAACCCCTACAAAAGGAATAATACTAACCGACAGACACCAACGATGGTATATTTTTCTACCGGAACCGCCTACCACCTCGGGCAAAAAATCAGCAAACAAAAAAACAACCGAGCATGTCAGCTTTTCTGCAAAAAAAAGCTGGCTTGAACGTCTGTTCAAGCCAGCTTTGATTTTTCAAAAACAGACGGAAAAACTAATTATCTTCTTTTTCCGCTTTTACAGCTTTCACTTCGCTATAATTCACCAACTCAAGGATAGCCATTTCAGCCGCATCGCCAAGACGATTGCCGGTTCTGATAATCCTGGTATAGCCACCGTTTCGGCTCATGTACTCATCTCTCAGCACATCAAACAGCTTGGCCACAACTTTTTTGTCCTGAACGAAGGATAAGGCCTGACGCCGAGCGTGAAGATCACCACGCTTAGCCAAAGTAATCATCTGATCCGCAACCTTGCGAACTTCCTTGGCCTTGGGGGTGGTGGTAATAATTCTCTCATGCTCTAAGAGAGAGGTCACCATATTGCGAACCATTGCCTGGCGGTTGGATGTTGTCCTGCCAAGTCTCTTGCCTGCTTTTCTATGTCTCATAACTACCCTCTTCCCGGATTTATGACTGCTCTTCAGAGACCTTGTCTGACACGACAGGAGGCTCCCAGCCTTCTAATTTCATGCCCAGCGAAAGCTCCATCTCAGACAGCAGCTGCTTGATCTCATTAAGAGATTTACGGCCAAAGTTTTTTGTCTTCAGCATCTCAGCCTCGGACTTCTGCACCAGCTCGCCGATGTGACGAATATCCGCATTACGCAGGCAATTCGCTGAACGAACTGAAAGCTCCAGATCCTCTACGCTGCGATAGAGATTCTCATTAACCGGCGACACACGATCTACACGGGTATCATCAATGGCCGGCTCAACAGAGGCCTCATCAAAGGCGATGAAAACCTGCAACTGTTCTTTCATTATTTTGGCGGCATAGGCCAAGGCGTCTTCAGGCCGCACGCTACCATCGGTGGTGATTTCCAGGATCAGTTTGTCATAATCGGTCTGCTGACCAACACGCGCCTGACTGACAAGGGACTTCACATTGACAATGGGGGTAAAAATAGCATCGATGGGAATTACCCCGATCACCTGCTCTTCAGCCTTATTTTTCTCTGCGGTGACATAGCCTTTTCCCCATTTCACCTCAAACTCCGCCTTAAACACACCTTCGCCGGTGATGGTGCAAATCTCCTTTTCAGGATTCATCACCTCCACCTTGCCTCCGGAGGTAATATCCCCGGCGGTGACGGTGCCAAGCTTGTTCTTTTCAATCTTAACGATCTGCGAGCCGGGAGTATTCAGCTTCAGGCGAACTTCTTTAAGATTAAGGATAATCTGGGTCACATCCTCCTTAACCCCTGGAATAGTTGACAGCTCGTGGAGCGCGCCATCAATTTTCACTGAAACAATAGCCGCACCCTGAATGGAGGACAAAAGAATCCTGCGCAGGGAATTCCCGATAGTCGTGGCAAAACCCCGCTCCAATGGCTGACAGGTGAATTTGCCGAAACTTTTTGTATGGCTGTCCTGGTCTACTTCCAGTCTTTCAGGAATGATAAGCTCATGCCAATTTCTGTAAAACGGATCAGACTCAAGTGTCATAGTTTCCTATTGCTCCACGGTTGGCTAATTATTTGGAGTAAAGCTCTACAATCAACTGCTCCTGAATCGGCATAGTGATTTCCTGCCGAATCGGTAAGGCTTTTACAGTTCCCTTGTAGTTCTCTTTATCAAGCTCCAACCAGCTTGGCACACCACGACGCACGACGGCTTCAAGGCTCTCGTTAATGGCGGCAACTTTCTTGCTTTTTTCTTTCAAGGTAATAACGTCATTCACGGAAACCCGAAAAGAAGGAATGTTCACCTTCCTGCCGTTCACCTGAATATGATCGTGCCGCACCAACTGCCGTCCCTGATTCCTGGAACTTGCATAACCAAGACGGTAAATTACGTTGTCAAGGCGGCTTTCCAGAAGCATCAACAGGTTTTCACCAGTAACACCCTTAATCCGCTCAGCAATCTCAAAATATTTGTGAAATTGGCCTTCGAGCATGCCATACATGCGACGGACTTTTTGTTTTTCACGTAGCTGAATGGAATAGTCAGAAACCTTGCGCACCCGGGCCTGACCATGCTGTCCTGGTGGAAAGGAACGCCTTTCAAAGGCGCACTTATCTGAATAGCATCTGTCGCCCTTCAAAAATAACTTGAGTTTTTCGCGCCGACACTGCCGGCATTCTGCGCCTGTATATCTGGCCAATTTGGACCTCCACTCAATCTACTCAATCATACTTTAATTATCAAACGCCCTGCGACCAGCCCTACTCTACTACACCCTTCTACGCTTAGGGGGCTTGCAGCCATTATGCGGCACGGGGGTCACATCACGGATAACGCTCACATCAAAACCATTGGTCTGTAGTGCCCGGATAGCAGATTCCCGCCCAGGCCCAGGGCCATTGACTCGGACCTCAACTTTGCGCATGCCATGTTCCTGAGCCTTTTTCGCCGCAGCATCAACCGTGTTTTGCGCAGCAAAAGGGGTACTTTTTCTCGACCCCTTAAACCCCAAACAACCGGCACTGGACCAGGAAATTACATTTCCTTGCCTGTCCGCAAAAGTAACAAGGGTATTGTTGAAGGTTGAGTGAATAAAGCATATTCCCTCGGGTACGTTCTTCTTTTCCTTGCGTTTCGGACGACTCGCTTTCGGACTAGCCATTATAACTCCTATAAACAATCCAGAATGATTATTTAATGTCTACTTTTTGCTTTTAATCGCTGAACGCCTCGGACCTTTCCTGGTCCTGGCATTGGTCTTGGTGCGCTGGCCCCGGCAGGGCAGCCCCTTACGATGACGGATTCCGCGGTAGCATCCCGCATCAGTCAACCGTTTGACATCCATGGCCACTTCCCGCCGACGATCACCTTCAACAACAAACTCATCATCCATGATTTTTCTGATATTGGTAACATCACTTTCAGACAAATCATCACTGTTCGTTGTGTGCGGCAAACCAACCGAATCCAGGATCTTACGGGCAGAAGTCCTGCCAATCCCGTGGATGTAGGTTAAAGCAATCACCATGTGCTTATTTCTTGGTAAATCAACACCAGCTAAACGTGCCAAGGCATGCCTCCCTTGCTAGTCAAAATAAATTAAAAAATTATCCCTGCCGCTGTTTGTGCTTTTTTATCTTACATGAAACACGTAAGACGCCTTTCCGTTTGAACACCCGGCAGTCACTACAAATTTTTTTCACAGAAGATCTTACTTTCATTACGCAACCCTTTTGTTATGCGGCAAAAAAATCTACTTCTTTTTTGCCCTGAATGTCACTCTTCCCCGTGTGAGATCATAAGGAGACAACTCAACAGTGACACGATCTCCCGGGAGAATCTTAATAAAATGCATCCTCATCTTTCCAGAAATATGGGCTAATATCCTGTGACCATTATCGAGCTCCACCCGGAACATTGCGTTGGGGAGAGGCTCAACAATGGTCCCTTCAACCTGAATAGCTTCTTCTTTGGTCATAAACCCCTTATTTCCTGCAATGCTCTCCTCTCCGCCCAAATTTAAAGATGTGATATACTGGCAGACAGAAAGCAGAGGATATTACCTTATTTATTTATTTTTGCCTTATTTTTTTTAATAAAGACAAAAAAACTACACAGACAACTCACTCAGAATTATGGGCGCACCGTCTGTTACCGCAATAGAATGCTCGAAATGCGCCGAGGTTTTTCTATCCCTTGTCACAACCGTCCACCCATCCCGCAACACATCAACCGCATGTGTGCCAAGATTTACCATGGGCTCGATGGCAAGAACCATACCCGGCATAAGCTTGGGTGTCCGTTCCGACCGAACATAATTTGGTATTTCTGGAGCCTCATGGAGCTGGCTCCCAATGCCATGGCCTACAAACTGACGGACAACTGAAAAACCGTGCTTTTCCACATGTTCCTGCACGGCCTGCGAGATATCGTTTATTCTATTTCCAGGGATTGCCTGAGCAATTCCTTTATAAAGGGCTGCCCGCGTCACCTCAAGCAAGGAAAGGCACTCTGAAGCAACCTTGCCGACAGGAATACTTACTGCGGCATCACCGTAATACCCTTTATATTTCACACCAAAATCTATGCTGACTATGTCGCCATCCCTGACAATGACCTTCTTGGCTGGAATCCCGTGCACAACCTGTTCATTGATGGAAACACACAGACTGCCTGGAAAGCCGCGATATCCTTTAAAGGCAGGCTCGGCACCACAATCACGACAATACTTTTCTGCCAGCGCATCCAAAAAAAACGTTGAGCAGCCCACCTCAATTTGCTCGGTAAGCAGAGCCAAGGTCCTGGCAACGATCTGGTTGGCCTCGTGCAATAGCTCTATTTCTCGAGGCGACTTCAGAATAATTGCCATGTTCATGCCACTAAAAACGTTCTCAACGTCCCTTGAAGCCACCTGACTTCATAAAACCATCATAGTTGCGCATAACCGTGTGGGACTCAATCTGAGAGATTGTATCAATCGCCACACCAACAACAATCAACAAGGCAGTACCGCCAAAATAAAAAGGCACATGCAGCTTGTTGATCAAGATGGTCGGCAGCACACAGATAACGCTGATATAAGCAGCACCGATCACTGTCATCCGCACCACAATCTTGTCGATAAAATCGGAGGTCTTCTTTCCCGGCCTGATTCCCGGAACAAATCCGCCATGTTTTTTCAAGTTTTCTGCGATATCAACCGGGTTAAAAGTAACCGCCGTATAAAAGAAACAGAAGAACACAATAAAACCAAGAAAAAGCAAAGTATGCGGCAGACTTCCCCAACTGAGAGCAGCACTCATCTTCTGCACCCAATCAACCTGGATAAACTGTCCGATGGTGGCAGGAAACATCATGATTGAAGAGGCGAAAATCGGCGGGATAACCCCGGACATATTGATTTTAAGAGGAAGGTGTGACTGCTGCCCCCCGTACATTTGCCGCCCAACCATCCGTTTCGCATACTGAATTGGAATTCGCCGCTGGGCAGTTTCAAAAAATATGACAAAAGCGATCACCGCCGCAATCATAGCCAATAAAACGGGCAACATGATATAGGCAATTTCGCCCGCACTGGCCATCTTAAACGTATTCACAAGAGCTGCTGGCATTCTCGCCACGATACCCGCAAAGATTATCATGGAAATACCGTTGCCAATACCCCGCTCGGTCATTTGTTCGCCAAGCCACATGATAAAAGCGGTTCCGGAAGTCAAGGTCAGCATGGTCATCAACCGAAAATGCCAACCAGAGGCGATAACCACCATCTCCCCGGTTCCAGGAGCGGTCATGCTTTCCAGACCAATACTGATGAACAGTCCTTGCACCAAACTTAAAACAACCGTGGCATAACGGGTATATTGCGTGATCTTACGGCGTCCGGACTCACCCTCTTTCGAAAGAGCCTCAAGCTGGGGAACGACCACGGTCAATAATTGAAAGATGATCGAGGCGCTGATGTACGGCATGATGCCCAGGGCGAAAATGGAAAAATTTTCCAAAGCGCCACCGGAAAACATGTTGAACATGTCAAAAAGGGAGCCAGCGCTTTTCTGGAAAAATTGATTCAGCGCCTCGCCGTTGATGCCTGGCGTAGGAATCTGCACTCCGGCTCGGTAGACAGCAAGCATTATCACCGTGAATAAAATCCGGCGCCTTAATTCCGGGATATTTGCAGCATTCTGAACCCCAGCACGCATCTATTTATTCCTCAACCTTGCCACCGACAGCTTCTATCTTCTGACGCGCAGAACCACTCACCTTGTCGACAGCGACGGTTATCGCATTCGTCAACTCGCCGTTTCCAAGGATTTTCACTAGCTTGTCATTCTTGGAAACAAGGCCCACAGCGATTAAGGCCTGCCGGTCAACCATGGTGCCAGCAGCAAACCGCTCGAGTTCTTGGACATTGATAATGGTGTATACTTTCTTGAAGATATTGTTAAAGCCACGCTTCGGCAAACGACGCTGAAGGGGCATTTGCCCACCTTCAAATCCCACTTTAATGCCACCACCGGAACGCGCCTTATGACCCTTATGACCACGGGTTGCTGTTTTACCATGACCAGAACCAAGGCCCCGACCTACTCTCTTTCTCGGCTTTCTAGAACCTGGCTGTGGCGACAAATTACCTAAGGTCAACATAAATTAATCCTCCACCTCAACCAGATGTTCGACTTTTTTAATCATCCCCCGAATTTCAGGAGTATCCTGCCGAATAACAGTTTTATTGATCTTTGTCAGCCCCAGGCCGATCAACGTCGCACGTATTTTTTCAGTGCTCCCGATCTTGCTTTTCTTCAGGGTCACTTTGAGCTGATTTGCCATATTGATACCCATTCACTCTTCATTAAAATCATGCTGTTTTCAGCACACAATTAAAAACCTGAATCAATCCCCTACAGATACCCACATTACATGATAAGGGGACGAAGTGTTCAGGCAGAAATTTCTTCGACGGATTTTCCACGACTCAGCGCGATCTGTTGCGGAGTACGCAGTCTCCGCAAACCATCGAGGGTCGCTTTGACCAGATTATGCGGGTTATGAGAGCCGATACACTTGGTCAGAATATTATGAACACCTACCGCTTCGAGCACGGCGCGAACAGCCCCGCCGGCAATAACACCAGTTCCTTCCACCGCAGGTTTCAACATGACATTTCCAGCACCAAATTTTCCAAAAACCTCATGCGGTATACTCATGTCGGTTATGGAAACACTTTTCATGTCCTTGCGTGCCTGCTCAACCCCCTTCCTGATTGCCTCAGGAACCTGATTGGCTTTACCAAGACCGCAACCGACCTTTCCTTTCCCATCACCAACAACAACAATGGCGCTGAAGCTGAAACGACGTCCACCCTTGACTACTTTCGCAGTCCTGTTGATATGAACGATCTTTTCAATAAACTCGTCGCCACTTGTGTTCTTATTAAAATCTGCCAAGGTTCACCCCCAAATTGCTTTGGATTTTTTTACAGGATAAGATTTTTCCACACAGCCAATTAGAAATCAAGACCGCCTTCACGAGCTCCATCCGACAAAGCCTTGACTCGGCCATGATACAGATAGCCACCCCGGTCAAAAACCACCTTGCCAATACCTTTGACCTTGGCAAGTTCGGCGATCTTCAGCCCGACCTGACGCGCCTTCTCGGCTTTTCCCTTGATATCAGCGGCAATCATCCCCTTATCCACAGTGGACATGGCAGCCAGCGTGTTCCCGGCAACATCATCTATAATCTGACAATAGATATGTTTTGCGCTTTTAAAAACACGCAAGCGAGGTCTCTCCGGAGTCCCGGCAATATTTTTCCTGATCCGTTTAACCCGCTTTTCACGAGCAATCTCTTTCGGATTTGTCTTACCCATTGTTTTGCCTTATAAATATTTATCTCTTGCAAGCCGCGTAAAAATTACGCGTACCCTCTACTTCTTCGAAGCAGATTTGCCAGCCTTCCGGGCGATGTATTCATCCGTATAACGAATCCCCTTGCCTTTATAGGGCTCGGGAGGACGCACAGCACGGATTTTAGCGGCAGTTTCACCAAGCAACTCTTTATCAATACAATCCAAGGTGACATTATTTGCTTTGTCCACCTCGGCAGTAACACCTTTAGGCAGAGCAAACTCGACGGGATTGGAATAACCGACACTCAGGCTCAGAAAAGCCCCCTTAACCTCGGCCCGGTACCCAACGCCCTCTATGGACAATTTTTTCTGGAAGCCTTTATCCACACCAATAATCATATTGCTGACTAAGGTCCGGGTAAGGCCAGAAAAGGCCCTAGTTCTTTTACTGTTGTCCTTGCGAACAACGATCAGGGTGTCGCCTTCCGCCTGCAGACCAATCTCAGGGCGGATATTCCGCTCCAGTGTGCCTTTGGGCCCGACGACCTTAACGTACGATCCATTTATATCAAGCTTAATCCCTTTAGGTACAGGGATAGGTTGATTGCCAATCCTCGACATGACGACTCTCCACTCGTTACGAAATACTCAATAGTTAGCAATTACAAATTCGATCTACCAAACTTCACAGAGAAGCTCGCCACCAATTTTCATGGACCGTGCTTCTTTATCCGTAAAAATTCCTTTGGAAGTCGAAATAATCGCGATACCAAGGCCACTCATTACCTTGGGAATCTGGTCATGCTTCACATAGATGCGGCGGCCCGGCTTGCTGACCCGCTTCAGGTTAGTGATAATCCGCTCATTGTTCTGGTCGTATTTCATTTCAATACGCAAAACACCTTGCGTGTCCGTATCAAGGACCTGATAGTCATTGATGAAACCTTCCTTTTTCAGGATCGCGGCAACACCGGTTTTCACTTTCGAAAGCGGCATTTCAACCGTCTCAAACTTGACCATGCCGGCATTTCTTATCCTGGTCAGCATATCAGCCAGGGGGTCAGTCATGCACATAGTGCTTGCTCCCTATGATGTTTTTTAAAACAAACAGTTAACATATCTACGGCGATTACAATCAGCACTGTTACCAACTTGATTTGGTAACACCGGTAATTTCACCACGATTAGCCAAGCTCCGGAAACAGATACGGCATACACCGAACTTCCGATAATAGGCTTTCGACCTGCCGCACAATCCGCAACGGTTGTAAGCCCTCACTGGAAACTTCGGCGTCCGCTTGCACTTTGCTATCAAAGACTTTTTAGCCAACTTCTTCCTCCTTACCCTGTGCTATTTCCTGAAGGGCATTCCCATTACTTTCAAAAGAAACCGACCTTCATCATCAGACTCGGCGGTCGTAGTAATCGCAATATTGAGTCCCTTGATTTTGTCGATTTTATCATAATCAATTTCAGGGAAGATGATATGCTCCTTGATGCCCATGGCATAATTCCCGCGCCCATCAAACGACTTCAGGGATAACCCGCGGAAATCCCTGACTCGCGGCAAGGCAATGTGAACCAGCTTAGCAAAAAAATCATACATCCGGTCGCCACGGAGTGTTACCCGGCAACCAATGGGCACCCCGGCACGCAACTTAAACCCGGCGATGGACTTCTTCGCTTTGGTAACAACCGCCTTCTGCCCAGCAATCATGGTCAGTTCCTGAACCGCACTGTCGATGATCTTCGGGTTCTGCACAGCCTCACCCAAGCCCATATTCAGAACGATCTTGGTGATCTTCGGCACCTGCATGATGTTCTGGTAGCCGAATTCCTGCATAAGCTGCGGGACACACTCGCCCTGATATATCTCTTTTACCCCAGCCATTCTTGCCTCCAAAAAAAAATCAGGACCTATTAGGCTTTCGCCTCTACAGATTCAGTACATTTCTTGCAAATGCGAACCTTAGATCCATCTTCCAGTATTTTTTTACCTACCCGTGAAGTCTTGGAACATTTCGGACAAATCACCATCAGGTTGGAAGCATCAAGAGCCGCTTCCTTCTCAATGATCCCGCCCTGCTGATTCGTTTGACTGGGCTTCGTATGCCGCTTTATCATGTTGATCTTTTCGACAATGGCTTTGCCATCGGTGGCGTTGACCTTGATGACCTTGCCGACCCGACCTTTGTCCTTGCCGGCGATCACCTCAACCTGATCATTAACTTTCAAATGTGTTTTTGCTCTCATGCCTTCAGCCTCTCAACCGCCCAAAGTACGGACGGGGAACTCATTGAATATCCAGATCTTCGTTTCAACCGCAGTTACAGAACCTCGGGAGCCAAGGAAATAATCTTCATATACCCCTTCGGACGCAACTCCCTGGCAACCGGTCCAAAGATACGGCTTCCAACCGGTTCCCCTGAATTTGCCAGCAATACGGCGGAGTTATCATCAAAGCGAACAATCGTATCATCCTCGCGACGAATCTCTTTAACAGTCCTTACCACGACGGCCCTGAGAACATCGCCCTTCTTAACTTTCGCGTTCGGGATCGCCTCTTTGACGGTGACAACAATAACATCACCAACAGAGGCATACCGACGCCTGGTCCCGCCCAAAACTCTTATGCAAAGAACTTTCTTGGCGCCTGAATTATCTGCTACATTAAGTACGGTTTCTGTTTGTATCATTTCTTCACCAACCGCAGAAAACTTTACAAGTACCCAAACAAATCGCCTGGGACTTAGTTATCAAAAACCGCCAATTACACGGCCTTCTCGATGACTTCCATAATCCGCCACCGTTTATTCTTGCTCAGCGGGCGGCACTCTTCAATCAGAACCCTGTCGCCAACGCTACAGCTGTTTTCCGGGTCATGAACCATGCATTTAGCATGCTGACGCATGAACTTCCCATACAGTTTATGGGGAACAAGGCGCTCGGTTTGCACAATAGCACTCTTGTCCATCTTGGTGCTGACAATGATACCAACCCTTGTCTTCTTATTCGATTTTTCATCAACCATGAATGTATCCTACCCAGTAGCGTTATCAATTGACGCAAGCACTAAAAACACCAGTACTCTTGGCCAGAAACCAGCGGTTATGCAGTATGCGCAGTAAGAGCAGTTTGCATCCGGGCAATTTCTTTACGCAACTGCCGCAGCTTTGCCGTATTCTCCAAGGGACGAATGCCGTGTTGGAATTTCAACCTAAAATGCTCTTCCGACAACTCCCTTACCTTGACAACAAGCGCCTCTTGCCCAAGCTCACGTATATCTTTCATTTTCATAAAGTCGTCCCCACATAAATCACTTTAGTCGGGAAAGGCAGTTTGTTGGCGGCCAAACGTAACGCCTCTCGGGCTAAATCATCATCAACCCCGGCCAACTCGTACAATATGCGTCCTGGCTTTACCTGGGCAACCCAATATTCTGGATTTCCCTTGCCTTTTCCCATCCTGGTTTCCGCAGGCTTCTTGGTAATTGGCTTATCTGGAAAAACACGGATCCACAGCTGTCCAGTTCTTTTAATCTTTCTATTAATTGCAATACGAGCCGCTTCAATCTGCTGGGCGGTCATCTTGCCACAACCAACAGCCTTCAGGGCATATTCACCGAAAGAGAATCCAGACCCGCGATACGCTGCGCCAGTCAAGCGGCCCTTAAACATCTTTCTATGTTTTACTTTTTTTGGACTTAACATCTGTATATCCTATCTGTGACTGACTTTTTTAAAGCCGTTTCACTCGACAACGAGTTATTCGGCAATCTGGTCGGCAGCATTTAGAACTTCACCCTTGAAGATCCAAACCTTAACGCCGATTTTGCCATAGGTAGTATTCGCCTCTGCAATGCCATAATCAATATCAGCACGAAGAGTATGCAGAGGAACACGCCCCTCCCGCACCCATTCCTGGCGAGCAATTTCCGCCCCGCCCAGCCGGCCTGAACACGCGATCTTAACACCTTTGGCGCCGAACTTCAAGGCCATATTTACTGACTTCTTCATGGCGCGACGGAAGGCAACACGTCTTTCAAGTTGCAAAGCGATATTTTCCGCAACCAACTGCGCATCAGCCTCAGGACGCCGAACCTCCTGAATATCAAGAACACACTCTTTGCCCGTCAACTTATCTATTTCAGCTTTCAGGACTTCAATCTCTGTCCCTTTTTTGCCAATAACAATACCAGGCCGGGCAGTATGGAGCTTAATCCGGAGTTTATCGCCGGTTCTGGCTATCTGAATCTTGGAAATGCCAGCATGAAAGAGCCGCTTTTTGAGAAACTTCCTAAGGCTCTGGTCCTCAAGAAATTTTTTGGCATAATCCTTGTCGGCGTACCAGATGGAGTCCCAGGTACGTATAATATTCAGTCGTAAACCTATCGGATTAACTTTCTGGCCCAAAACCTTCCTCCATTCTCATTGATATGCAACTTCAAGTACAAACGAATACCTTCTTGCTTCTGTATTCAATTATTGCTCGTCCAAAACAACGGTTATGTGGCTCGTTCTTTTAAGAATCCTGTTCGCGCGCCCTTGAGCCCGCGGCATAATTCTCTTCAACATGGGCCCACCGTCTATAAAGATAGACTTCACATACAGGGTATCGACATCGATACTCTCATTCTGACTGGCATTGGCCACCGCAGATTCGATTACCTTTTTCAGCAGCCGGGCACCTTTTTTAGGCAAAAAACGCAGGGCGTTTATTGCGTAATCGACACTTTTCCCGCGCACCAAATCTGCAACCAGCCTGGCTTTTTGCGGCGAAATCCTTATATAACGAGCAAGCGCTTTTGCTTCCATCGAATGAACTCCTTATCTTTACCTGACAACCGTGTCCGGCTTAGCAGCTTTTATTTCTTTTTCTTCCTGTCCGCTGCGTGACCATGGTAGGTGCGGGTCGGAGAAAACTCGCCGAGCTTATGCCCTACCATATTTTCGGTCACGAAAACCGGGATGAACTTTTTGCCATTGTGCACAGCAAAGGTGAGTCCAACCATGTCCGGAATAACATCAGAACGTCGAGACCAGGTCTGTATAACCTTTCTGGAACCCTCGTCTTTAGCCTTCATGACCTTTGACATCAAATGGTCATCTACAAATGGACCTTTTTTAACTGAACGTCCCACTTGTAACCCCCTAATTATGATCTTTTCTTAACAATAAATTTGTCGGATGACTTCTTGCCACGTGTTTTATAGCCCTTGGTGGGGACACCCCACGGGGTACAAGGATGACGGCCGCCGGAGCTTTTACCCTCACCACCACCCATTGGATGATCAACCGGGTTCATGGCAACACCACGAACCTTGGGGCGGTTTCCTTTCCAGCGACTGCGGCCAGCCTTTCCAAGCTTCTGGCTTTCATGTTCCTTATTTCCAACCTGACCAATACAGGCCCGACATTTTCGGTGAAACTTGCGCACCTCGCCAGAGGGTAATTTTACCGTAACATACTCACCCTCCTTGGCCATAAGCTGCGCGGAAACACCAGCGCTTCTCACAAGCTGCGCGCCCTTGCCGATTTTCATCTCAAGATTATGGATAATGCTGCCCAAAGGCATATTCCCCATGGGTAAACAGTTACCGGGCTTAATATCAACCGTCTCGCCCGCAATAACTGTATCACCAATCTTGATGCCCAGCGGCGAAAGGATATAACACTTTTCACCATCGACATAGTTCAGCAGGGCCAAATTAGCCGACCGATTGGGATCGTATTCAATGGCCGCAACTTTTGCCGGAATATCCATTTTTTCCCGCTTGAAATCGATCAAGCGATATTTCCGCTTATGACCTCCACCAATATGCCTGGATGTAATGCGGCCATTGTTGTTCCGTCCCCCAGTCTTACTAAGGGGCCGAATCAATGATTTTTGCGGTTTATCCTTTGACAACTCGGGATTGACAACTGTAACCAGTGATCTTCTGCCCGGTGATGTAGGTTTATAGGTCTTTAATGCCATTTCAAACCCCGATAATATTTAAATTACGTATTCGTAACAAAAAATTACAACTCTTGCCGACGGGACTTCCCTAGATCTTCTCAAGGAAATCAATCTTATTCCCTTCTTCAAGAGTAACAATGGCCTTCTTCCAGTCAGACTGCTGTCCGAAGCTCTTGCCTACACGTTTTTTCTTGCCATGCATATTTGCAGTTCGCACCTTGGCGACCTTGACGCTGAACAATTTTTCAACGGCATCTTTGATCTCAATTTTGTTGGCGCGGGGATCAACCTTGACAACAACCTGATTGTTAGTCTCCTGCAACCCAAGAGCCTTTTCAGTCAGGCAAGGCTTCTTAATAATGCTGAACATATCTTTCATGACAACAACCTCTCTTCCAGCTGGCCAATGCAAGGCTGCAGTAAAACAATGTGCTTATGGAGCAAAATGTCGTAAACATTCAACCCTGCCGTCGGAATAACCTTAAAGCCCTGCACATTGCGAGACGAACGCTCAAGATGATCATCGCGCTCAGGAATTACGATCAAGGCATTATCGATTTTCAGGTTGTTCATAACCCCGATAAACCGCTTGGTCTTGATTTCATCAATCTTAAAATTATCAAGGATCAGCACCAGCTTATCCTCAAAGCGAGAGCTCAAAGCCATGCGCAGGCCGAGCTTCTTAACCTTCTTGGGAACCTTGAAGGAATAATCGCGGGGCTTGGGACCAAAGACCACACCACCACCGCGCCAAAGTGGGGAGGTGCGACTCCCGGCCCGAGCACGGCCAGTACCTTTCTGCTTCCAAGGCTTCTTGCCGCCGCCGCGCACTTCTGTCCGGGTTTTAGTACAGGCAGTACCAGCCCGGCGGGCAGCACGCTGCATTCTCACAATTTCATGAATGATATGAGGATTGACTGGAACGGCAAACAAGTTGTCGTTCAACTCAAGATCACCCACTTTCACATTATCGACATTGTATATTTCAGTAACCGCCATTTCCGGCACCCCCAAAATAAATCTTACAGTAACTAAGACTCATTATTTTGTGTAAATATGTAGCAAACCCTGCTTTGCGCCAGGCACGCCGCCTTTGACGACAAGCACATTTTGCTCAGGCCGGATATCCATAATGGTCACGCTTTTCTTGGTGATCATATTCGTGCCCATATGCCCAGGCATCTTCTTCCCTTTAATAACCCGACTCGGCCAGGCGCTACAGCCAACGGAGCCTGGAGCACGATGGAACATGGAACCATGCCCAGAAGGGCCGCCCTTAAAGCCATGCCTTCGTATAACACCCTGAAAACCACGGCCTTTGACCGCACCACTCACATCAATGATGTCGCCGACCTTAAAAATATCCGAGACTACTATTTCCTGCCCCACTTCATACTGACTGGGGTCCGCAACCCGGAACTCTTTAATGTGGTAAAACCCGCCTTTGCCAGAAGATTTGACATGACCAGCGTCAGGCTTATTCAAGCGAGACTCTCTCTTGGAGCCGAAGCCAACCTGAATGGCATCATATCCTTCCCCTGCTGTGGTTTTTTTCTGAAGCACCACACAAGGTCCAGTTTCAATGACCGTTACCGCAACAGCAGAGCCATTTTCGGTATAGATCCGGGTCATACCAATCTTCTTCCCCAGTAATCCTAATTTTTTAGGCATTGTTCCTACCTGTTTTTTTCTTCTCTAGACATCAACTGTACCGTTAGCAGGTACAACCGTTTCATAATCCTAAAGCTTGATTTCCACGTCAACCCCAGCAGAAAGCTCGAGCTTCATCAACGCATCGATGGTCTGTTGCGTTGGCTCAAGAATATCCAACAAACGTCTGTGGGTGCGCATTTCAAACTGCTCCCGCGACTTTTTATCCACATGCGGAGACCGTAACACACAAAACTTGTTGATGGTGGTCGGCAGAGGAATCGGGCCAGCAACAGTTGCACCAGTACGCTTTGCCGTATCTACAATCTCGGAAGTGGATTGATCGATAAGCTTATGGTCGTAGCCCTTAAGCCTGATGCGTATTTTCTGTGTCTGAATCATGCTCACTCCACCTTATTCGATAATTTTATTGATAACACCGGCGCCCACGGTACGGCCGCCTTCACGAATCGCGAAACGAAGTCCTTCTTCCATCGCGATCGGGGTGATCAACTGTCCTTCGATGGTCACGTTGTCACCGGGCATTACCATCTCAACGCCCTCTTGCAGCTGCACTACTCCGGTCACGTCCGTGGTCCGGAAGTAAAACTGCGGGCGATACCCGTTGAAAAACGGGGTGTGGCGGCCGCCCTCGTCCTTGGACAGGATGTAGGCTTCGGCAACGAATTTGGTATGCGGGGTGATGGAACCCGGCTTGGCCAGAACCTGACCGCGCTCGATATCCTCACGCTTCAGACCGCGGAGCAGCACGCCCACGTTATCGCCGGCCATGCCCTCATCGAGAAGCTTGCGGAACATCTCCACCCCGGTGACCGTGGTCTTGGCCGTTGCCCGGATACCGACAACCTCGATTTCCTCACCGACCTTGACCTTGCCGCGCTCGATACGACCGGTGGCGACTGTGCCACGGCCGGAGATGGAGAAGACATCTTCCACCGGCATCAAAAAGGGTTTGTCGATGTCGCGGGCCGGCTCAGGAATGAAACTGTCGCAGGCATCCATCAGGTCCCAGATGCACTTGGCCGCAGCCTCGTCTTCCGGATTCTCCAAAGCCTTCAAAGCGCTGCCCTGGATAATCGGGGTGTCGTCGCCGGGAAAATTATATTTGGTCAGAAGCTCACGCAGCTCCATGTCCACCAGCTCGATGAGCTCGGGATCGTCAACCATATCGCACTTGTTCATGAAGACGACCATGGAGGGAACACCTACCTGACGGGCAAGCAGAATGTGCTCACGGGTCTGCGGCATGGGGCCGTCCGTGGCGGCAACCACCAGAATAGCGCCGTCCATCTGCGCCGCACCGGTGATCATGTTCTTGATATAGTCCGCATGACCTGGGCAGTCCACATGGGCGTAATGACGCTTGTTGGACTCGTATTCCACATGGGCGGTCGCAATGGTGATACCGCGCTCCTTTTCTTCCGGAGCCTTGTCGATCTGATCAAACGCGGTCGCCTTGGCAAAGCCCTTGGTGGCCAATACCCGGGTAATGGCCGCGGTCAGGGTGGTCTTGCCATGGTCGATGTGGCCGATCGTCCCAATATTTACATGCGGTTTCTTGCGCTCAAATTTCTCTTTTGCCATGTCTTTTCCTCTTTCTTTGCTTGCGTCTCTCGACTTAAAGGCCTCGAATCCGCTTAATTATCTTTCCACTTATATGATCCGGCACCCTGTCATATGCGGCAAATTGCATGGTGAAATTTGCCCGCCCCTGGGTGGCGGAACGTAAATCCGTTGAGTAGCCAAACATTTCAGCCAGAGGCACCTGCGCTTTCACTGCCTGCCTGGCGCCGTCCCGGCTGTCCATCCCGTGTATTTTTGCCCGCTTGGCAGTCAGATCGGAAATCACCTCGCCGAGATAGGACTCGGGCAAGATTATTTCCACATCCATAACCGGCTCCAACAAAACCGGGCCCGCCTCCGAAACCGCCTTGCGGAAAGCCATGGCGGCCGCCACCCCAAAGGCTTGTTCGGTCGAATCCTCATCGCGGTAAGATCCGTCAACCAAACTGACTTTCAGGTCAACAATCGGAAAGCCTATCAAGGTTCCGGCATCCAGGCTATCGTGTACCGCCTTTTCTATGGCCGGAACAATTGCCGGGGGGATAACATCCTCGGCAATACAACTTTCAAAGCGAAAACCTTCGCCGCGCTCAAGGGGCTCGACCTGCAACCAGACATGCCCATACTGGCTCTTACCAGCGGTGGTCGGATGCTCAAACTTCCCTTCCGCCTTGCCGAGAGCAGTTACAGTTTCCTTATAGGCAACCTGGGGCTTGCCGATATTGGCCCCGACCTTGAACTCCCGGATAAGCCGGTCAACAATAATTTCAAGGTGCAGCTCGCCCATCCCTGAAATAAGGGTCTGGCCCGAATCAGGATCGATGGACACCGTAAAGGAGGGATCTTCCAAGGCAATCTTCGCCAGACTGTCCCTCAACTTTTCTTCGTCCGCCTTCCCTTTGGGTTCAATGGCAACGCTGATAACCGGCTCGGGAAAATCCATGGTATCGAGAGTAAAGGTATCTCCCGACTCACAGAGTGAATCCCCGGTGATGGAAAAGCGTAAGCCAACCACTGCTCCAATATCACCGGCCTTCAGCTCGCCAACCTCTTCCCTTTTGTTGGCGTGCATCTTGACAATTCGGCCAATCTTTTCCTTTTTCTTCTTCCCCG
Source organism: uncultured Desulfurivibrio sp. (assembly GCA_964441875.1). GTDB lineage: Bacteria > Desulfobacterota > Desulfobulbia > Desulfobulbales > Desulfurivibrionaceae > Thiovibrio. The sequence goes on along the minus strand of CAYTVV010000044.1, from coordinate 784 downwards.
GGTTGTACACCCTGTCCCCGACTTTAATTACGCCGGAATAGACGCGCACATACGCAAGGATATCCACAAAAGGATCGGATGTCAGTTTGAAAACAAGGGCGGACAGATTCTCATCGTCGCTTGCCTTTCTCGTTTCCAACACACCATCTGCATTGACTCCCTGCACCGGAGGCGCATCAAGAGGCGAAGGCAGATAGGCGACTACTGCGTCCAGTAATGGCTGCACCCCTTTATTTTTAAAGGAGCTGCCACAGAGGACTGGCACGACATCAAGGTTCAACGTTGCAGCCCTGATTGCCCGGTTGATCTCATCAACCGTTACAACTTGCTCATTCAGAAATTTTTCCATGACCCCATCATCGAAGTCGGCCAACTTCTCGATAAGGGCCATCCGTGCGGCCGTTGATTCTTTTTTGAATTCATCGGGGACAGGCTCGTACTCAACCTTGAATCCCTTTGTATCTTCATCAAAGCGCATCATCTTCTCTTCGACGAGATCAATGATGCCCCTAAATGTCTCTTCTTTTCCGACCGGAAGCTGAAGCGGCAAGGGATTTGCTCCCAGCCTTTCTTTCAGCATCTCGACGCAACGCTGAAAATCCGCGCCGAGCCGGTCCATCTTGTTTATGTAGGCGATCCTGGGGATCTTGTAATGATCCGCCTGCCGCCAAACGGTTTCGGACTGGGGCTCAACCCCTCCCACCGCACAAAAAATCGCGATGGCGCCGTCCAAAACCCTGAGGCACCGTTCCACCTCAACGGTGAAATCAACATGCCCCGGTGT
>CAYTVV010000043.1:0-22891 GCA_964441875.1 uncultured Desulfurivibrio sp. | reverse complement strand
TGCCGTCGTCCGGATGGCTGCCGTTGCCGAGCCGGCCGATGTACATGCCGGGCCGGAGCCGGATATGCTCCAAGGAACTGAGGGTCTTGATCTTGCTTTCGTCGTAGACGGATGCGGAATCGGAACTGGGTGCGCTCATCGGCTAATTGGCTGCAAGGTTAGGATTTAATGATCGGGTTAAGCAGGGGAAAATGAATTTCCATTTGTATATCGCTCTTTGTCTGCCGCCGCAATGATATTTTACCGGAAGCCTATGCCATAGCCGGTTGCAGGTGACAGGTTATCTGTGCGGCCTGGATGATGGCTTAGAAGTATTGGCTTCAGAAAAAATCGATGCTCCTATTTATCGTTTAGTTTTCTGTGGCCATCAGGTATCCTCATGTTGCATTCTGCCTATCGCCTTGTTGGCCCATTCTGTCTAAATACAATGTTCGGCAGAGGTTAATCGTGATGAGCTTATTCAAAAGGTTTTGGTCTTTAAAAATATTATTATGCGGTATGACCGTCACGATCCTTTTGACGGGTTGTGCGAGCCAAAGCATTAATCTTGGAGTAAATGCCTATAATCAAGGAAATTACGACCTCGCCGCAAGCTACTGGAATCCTATTGCAAAAAAAGGAGATCCAGTTGCTCAATACAATCTGGGTTTATTGTGGGAACAAGGCCTTGGGAGTACTCCTTTAAATAAAGCAGAAGCTTCTCAATGGTTTCTTTTGTCTGCCAAGCAAGGCTATGTGCCGGCAATGGTTCGTCTAGCAAGAATACAAAAAGAAAATGGGGCTGAAGAAGCTGCAATATCTTGGTTTAACATTGCTGCTCGTTGGGGAAACACAGACGCCATAAGTGCGTTGCAGAGCTGGGGAAAATCTGTTCCTCCTGCTGACCTTTTAGCTGCCCAGCAATATCGTGATGCTGTATCAAGGCAAGCAGCAATTAATGCTTTGGGGGATGCAGCATACCAACTCGGCAGAGCTATTGGGGGTGGTGGTTCTGGACGAACTTCTTCCTCCTATACACCTTCACCAACTTACAGTACATCATCTTTTGGTGGTACTACACAATCAACATACACAGAAAGCGAATGTACATCTGATTTTAGCTGTGGAATTGGTTTTAAATGCATGAAAGCGCCACTAAAAAGCAGTGGTGTTTGCATGAAAAACGTCGATGACGTATGGACTCAAACAATATAATTTGCCAGATTCAAATAGTGTTGGTCCAAATCTTGACCTTGACGGTCAGTGTACCTTCGATACAGATTGCCCAATAGGTTTTAAATGCGACCGCAATTATAAGGCATGTATTATAAAGATAAAATAACTGCAATTACCGAACCAAGCGGTTCACTTGACGCCGAGAACGTCTGCGGACTGGCGGACAAGCTTGGTAGCGGCGCAAGTGACTTTTGATCGTTAGAGCCCAGCCAATGGCCGATACCCACTTTCTGCTCGATCCATACATCTTTCCCTTGTTCGCGGTCACCCAAGACAGCGAAGGAATGAAAGTCGGGCGCTTTATCGGAAGCGGCTTCTGGCTCGACACTGAAGGCCATTTTCTGACCTGCAAGCACATTCTGGACAGCCTAGCTCCCGGCCAGTTGCCCGCTATTGGTCAGCCCTTCGGCGAGCGTCGCGACTACTTCGTTCCTGTCTTGTCATCCGTAGCGCACGCACAATATGACGTCGCTGTCGGTACTGCGCCGAAACGTGCGGTGAAAGGTGTACTTCCTCGATATAAGGGCGCCCTTGGTTTGGGCCTGGACGTGCAGGCGTTTGGATTCACTGACGCCGGTCGCCCGTTCGGGGCATACGAACTGGACGTTCGGCTCCTACGCGGCTACGTTTCGCGGTTCTCGCCTGAACCTCTCGGCCTTCCATCGCCTTCTCTGATTGAGGTTTCCTTTGGAAGCCCTAGCGGATTTAGCGGCACTCCCTTGCTTGTGGGAACCGAGGTCGTAGGCGTGCTGTATCGGAATATCGAAAGTAAGTTGGAGGCGTACTCCATCCACGAAACCACGGAAGGCGAGTCGCAGTTTCGGGAGATCGCCTATCGTATCTACGAATATGGCATAGCCCACTCTCTTGCCGACCTTCAGCCCTTCCTACAGCAATGTGGGGTTGCTGAGGCCCATGGGCTCTAACCTCTCGGTCAATCGGACAGCCCGCAAGCTGCGTTTGCGGGTTCCAAATTGTCCAACAGGTTATTGGACAATTGCCATGAGATCATTCGAAACGGCAACTGCCAAGGATTTCTCGGTAGTTCAAAGCGAGGGTAAACGGGAGGGTTCCAGCCACCTCAAATATTACACTCTGGACTCCACCATCTTGGCGGCAATTTTGATCGACAAGGCAGTATGTGCAAATTTTGCACATACTCAAAAAAATTGGTTCATTCCGTAAAAAAAATAGGAAATACCGTCATTCCCGCGCAGGCGGGAATCCAAGTTGAGCGAAACATCCTGAAAATACTGGATTCCCGCCTGCGCGGGAATGACGACCTCTGTTTATTCAATAATGTTGATGCATGATATCGAAAAAAGGAACGCAAACCATGACCAACCCGTTAAACGAACAGCTCGGCACCACCGAGATTCTTTGGCAGCTTGCCGATCTGTACCAATCCCTTGACGACCCCAAGATAGAGACCGACATCGCCTGGTGCGAGCAGGAGGCCACAGCCCTCAAAGAGCAATTCGCGACCAGAGTCGCAAGCCTTGCGGCGAATGAGCTTCTCGCTCTGGTCTTGCGCCTGGAAACGCTCGAAACCCTGATGGGCAGAATCGCCACTTTTGCCTTTCTCAACTTCACCACCCAGATTCAAAACGCCCCAGCCGGCGCTTTCCTGCAAAAAATCAAGGAGGCGGGAAGCCGGATCGGCAGGGAGACCGTGTTCTTTGAGCTGGAGTGGAGCAAGCTGGAGAACTCCGCAGCCAGCGCCCTGTTGGCCGATAAGACTCTGGCCCAGTACCGCCACCACCTGGAAAGCATGCGGCGCTATGCCAGGCATCTGCTCTCCATGGCCGAGGAAACCCTACTCATCGAAAAAGCGCCGGTGGGCCGCTCCTCCTGGACCAACCTCTTTGAAAAGGTCATGGGGCATCTCAAGTTCGGGGAAAAGCGGCGCAGCGAAGAGGAGGTCTTGACCGACCTCTACAGCCCGGAGCGGGCGGTCCGAGCCCAAGCGGCCGATGAGCTTACCGCCGGGCTTAAAAGCCAGCTCCATGTTCTGACCCACATCTTCAACACCCTGCTGGCCGAGAAGATGATCGACGATAGGCTCCGCAAATATGACTCCTGGGTCAGTTCCATGAACCTGTACAACGAGCTGGAGGACCGGACCGTTTCGGTGCTGGTCGAGGCGGTCACTTCCCGCTACGATATGGTCCAGCGCTACTACCGCCTCAAGAAGGGCATCCTCGGCCTGGAGTCCCTATGCGACTATGACCGCTACGCCCCCCTGCCCCACCTGCCCACGGCCCTGGTGGATTGGCCCACCTGCAAGGAGATGGTCCTTACCGCCTTCCACGACTTTGCCCCGGAGATGGGGGAGATCGCAGGTCTGTTCTTCGAGAAACGCTGGATTCACGCCCCGATCCTCGAAGGCAAGCGGGGCGGGGCCTTTGCCCACCCCTGCGTGCCCGAGGTGCACCCCTATGTGATGGTGAACTATACCGGCAGCCTGCGCGACATCTCTACGGTGGCCCACGAGCTGGGGCACGGGGTGCATCAGTACCTGGCCGCCGCCAACGGCTATTACAATTCCTCCACCACCCTGGTCCTGGCCGAGACCGCCTCGGTGTTCGCCGAGCTGCTTCTGTTCAACTCCCAGGTCAAGCTCCTCACCAACCCGGAGGAGCGGCGGGCCTTTATCTGCCAGAAGCTGGAATCCATCTTTGCCACGGTCTTCCGCCAGGTCTCCATGAACCGCTTCGAGCACACGGTGCATAACGCCCGGCGGGAGCGCGGCGAGCTTTCCCCGGAAGAGCTGGCCGGCCACTGGCTTGCCACCCAGCGGGCCATGTTCGCCGACTCCGTCACCCTGCGGGCGGACTACGGCATCTGGTGGTCGTACATCCCCCATTTTTTAAGCACCCCGGGCTATGTCTATTCCTACGCCTTCGGCGAGCTGCTGGTTTTGGCCCTCTACAACCTCTACCAGGAAGACCGCGCCGCCTTCGTGCCCAAATACCTCGACCTGTTGCGCGCCGGGGGCAGCAATACCCCGGCCGAGCTGCTCAAGCCCTTTGGCGTCGATCTGGACGATCCGGCCTTCTGGCTCGGGGGGCTGACCACCATTGATGGCATGCTGAAGATGGTAGAATGATGAGTATGCGTAAGAAATCAGCCAACGGTTCCGGCCTGGTGTACTCCACGGAACATGGCAAGATGTGCCAGAACTGCGCCAAGCCCTTAGCCCAATGCAGCTGTGGGCAAAAGAAGGTTCAGGCAAAGGGCGACGGCATCGTCCGGGTCTTACGTGAAACCAAGGGCCGCAAGGGCAGCGGCGTGACCCTTATCACCGGTCTGCCGCTGGCAGACCCCGAATTGACGGCGCTTGCCAAGCAGCTCAAACAACGTTGCGGCAGCGGCGGCACCGTGAAAAACGGGATTATCGAGGTGCAGGGCGATCACAGGGATGTAATACTGACGGAGCTGCTCCGCCTTGGCTACCCGGCAAAAAAGGCTGGCGGCTGATGGCAGGCCCTACCCCCAACCCGCCCGCTTGGTTTGTCTATGTGGTCCGCTGCCAGGATGGCACTTTCTATTGCGGGATCGCCACAGACCTTGCCCGAAGACTGGAAGAACACAACTCCGCGGACAAGGGGGCGAAATACACCAGAGGGCGGCGGCCGGTGCAGCTGATCTACGCGGAAGAGGTCGCCTCCAGGGCACAGGCAACCCAACGGGAAGGCCGGATCAAGAGAATGAGCCGGACGGAAAAAATGGCGCTCATCCAAGGCGGGACTTCCCAACAATGATGGCATCGTAACGACTCAACGCGGACTTCCGTCATTCCGGCGAAAGCCGGAGGTAAGCGAACGGAGCGAGACTCCGATCCTGTCTTCTCGGGCAGTTGCAGCAAGGCTGGACCCCGGCCTTCGCCGGGGTGACGAGCTGTTTCAAATTCATCAGCCAGTGATTCTAAGCCAAGCGCGGGACGCCAGACCCAGCCCCAGGAAAAAACCATGAATGTATTCATCGCAGGCGGCACCGGTTTTATCGGCCAGGCTCTGATCCGCAAACTTCTTCAGCAAGGGCATGCCGTCACCGCCCTGGCCAGAAACCCCGACAAACTCGGCGATCTCGCTGCACAGATTCGCCTGGTTCCCGGCTCGCCGCTCATTCCCGGCCCCTGGCAACAAGAACTGGCCAACCATGAGGTGATCATCAACCTTACCGGCGCAAGCATCTTCACTCGTTGGACGCCAACGGCCAAAGAGATGATCCTGCACAGCCGGGTTGCTGCGACCAGAAACATTGTCGAGGCCATCCCTGCCAAAGGCCCCTCCCCCGTCACCCTGATCAATGCCAGCGCCTCTGGGTTCTATGGTTTTTGCCAGGATGAGAAAAAATACGAGACAGCCCCTTCCGGCACGGGTTTTCTGGCCTCGGTCTGCCAGGCTTGGGAAAACGAAGCGAACCAAGCCCAGGGCAAAGCCAGGGTTATCCTGATGCGGACCGGGGTCGTGCTGGGCAAAAACGGCGGCGCGCTTGCCGCCATGCTGCCCGCTTTCCGCCTCGGGATCGGAGGAAAACTCGGGCATGGCCGGCAATGGTTCCCCTGGATTCACCTCAGCGATTTGACCAACGCCATCATTTTTCTCATGGAAAGCAAGACGATTCACGGCCCGGTCAACCTGAGCGCCCCCAGTCCTGTCCGCAACAAGGAGTTAACCAAATGCCTGGGGCAGGCCCTCCACCGGCCGACGTTCCTGACGGTGCCGAGGTTCGCGATTCGCCTTGTTTTGGGGGAACTGAGCTCGGTGGTGCTTGAGGGATGCAGGATGATGCCGGGCGTGCTGCTTGAAAACGGTTTCACTTTCCGCTTCCCGGAAGCCGCGCCCGCCATTGAGGAAATCGTCGAAAAAAACAAGGGCTGAAACAGTTATCGTCAGCCTTCTTATTTACTGGCCAGGTTAGCCTCCAGCACAAAGGTGCCGCAGTCTGTCTCAAACGGAATAACGATAATCGGCAAATCGGAGAGATGATGAATTTCCACCCCCTTGCCCGTAACCATGGTCGGGGTGGCAAGGTTAAAGCTCATGCCAAGCTTGCCGAATTCCGCCTTGGCGCCGCCGCAGATCATGTTGGTGATCTCACCCACTGCATCGACAATGTCATTATCGATCTTGGTCTTGGGTTCTTCCATGAGCATTCGGGAAACAATCTGTAAAATGCAGGCAGACGGGAAGCTGATGGTCATGCTGCCTTCAACGGTTTCGGAGGCCATGCCGATAATGCCGGTCACATCGCCATGGGTGCCCATGCCTTCCTTGAGATGCGGTTTCAGCCCATTCAGTTTGGTGTGGGCCATGGTCTCCAAAACATTTCTGGTGGCATGCACGAAAGGATTCAGATATTCAGCCTTCATAAGTCCCCTATCAAGTATCGTTCAAACATCCGGCCCAAAAAAACCGGCGCATATTTTTCTCACCTGCTAAAAACCCTGATGTGCAGGCCATCTCTACATCATCGTACACCAATATTAGGCGTGATCCTAAAAAAAAAGTCAAGAAAAACAGAAGACTTTTCGGGAGGTTGCAGAATCATGACAAACAACCGCGACCACCGGACTCAGGATTGCGCTTCCCATCGGGAGATATAGGCTTATCGCGGCGCTTTTTCCATTGCCTCAAGCCGTTTTGCCAATTCAGACAGATCAGCGGTTGGCAGCTGACAGCTGAAGTTCTCGCAGAGATACACCGTGCTTTTATTCTCCTGTTGGGGCAGCTCCGCCAGCATCGGTTGGTATTGCGCAAGAAATTCCTGGCCCGGCCCGCCATCGGCCAGCAACATGATCTTGCCGGGCAAAAAGCGTTTGCGGATCATGGCAAGCATGATCTCGGTATCTGGCCTACCAAGCTTGCCGACAATCACGAACTGGCGGGGTTTGCTCCCCTGAAACTCATGGGCCACGAGCATCTGCGGCAGAATGGGCGGATAGGCGTTCAGCCGCCCGCCAAAGGCGTCGATGGTCGCCCCGGCTCGCCTGAGCCAGTCTTCGTTGCCGGTTATCCAGGCAAGCCGGAGGAGATTGAGGGCGCTTATCGAGTTGCCCGTGGGTTCGGCTCCGTCATAATCAGCCTTGAGGCGGACCAGCACGGAACGATCTGCCCCAGAGGTGTCGAAAAATCCGCCCTGGGTCTCGTCGCCGAACAGGGCAATCTGCTTTTCCGTCAAGGCCATGGCCAGTTGCAGCCAGGCAATATCGAAGGAAGCCTCATAGAGATCGAGAAGACCGTTGACCAGAAAGGCATAGTCGTCGAGCTGCCCGCTAAGGCCTGCCTCCTGGTCCCGGTAACGCCGGAGAAGCAGGCCGGAGGCCGGGTCGTACAGACTGGCCCGGATGAAACCGGCAGCCCGTTTTGCCGCAACAAGGTAACGCTTCTCACCCAGCACCTGGGCCGCACGGGCAAGGGCGCTGATCATGTGGCCGTTCCAGGAGGTGATGATCTTGTCGTCAAGATGCGGCCTTGGCCGTTGCTCCCGCACCGCACGGAGCTTGTGCCGGGCGCGTTCGAGCAGCCGGGATAGCTCTTCCTCCGGGAGACGGAATCGTTTGGCGGTCTCGGCAAGAGGGTGGGCGACATAGAGGATATTCTTTCCGACGAACTCCTCCTGGGGGTCGGCAAGGGCATTGCCCGCCTCCAGAACGCCGTAATGGAAAGAAAATATCTCCCCGTGTTCCTTGCCGAGAATGGAGGCAATCTCCTCCCTGGTCCAGAGATAAAACAGCCCTTCACCGTGGACCTCGGGATTTCCAGCCTGAACGCTGTCGGCATCCTCCGCCGAATAAAACCCCCCTTCCGGGCTGGTCATATCCCGCAGGACATAATCGAGAATATCCTGGGCGACATTGGCGTAAAAAGGGTCCTGCCCCAACTGGAAGGCCTCGAGATAACTGACCGCCAGTTGGGCCTGGTCGTAGAGCATCTTCTCAAAATGGGGCACCCGCCATTGCTCATCCACCGAATAGCGGTGGAATCCCCCGCCGAGATGGTCGTACATCCCACCGGCCGCCATCTTGCGCAGGGTCACATAGGTCATGTTCTGGGCCTGGGCCTCGCCGGTGCGTGCGGCATGGCGCAGTAAAAAGTTGAAGAGCACGGGCCGGGGAAACTTGGGCGCCCGGCCAAATCCGCCGAATTCGGCATCGTATTCCGCGCCAATCTGCCGAAAAGCCTTGGCAAAGATATCCGCCTCGATCTTCCCTGCCCCGGAATCCGTGGCCTTCTGGCGGATATGGTCGGTAATATTGGCCGCCGACTCAGAAATCTTCTCGGGCCGGTTGCCCCAGGCATCATGCACCGCCGCAAGCACCTCGGCAAAGCCGGGCAGGCCATGCCGGGCCTCGGGCGGAAAATAGGTGCCCCCGTAAAAGGGCTGCAAATCCGGGGTGAGAAACACCGACATGGGCCAGCCGCCATGGCCGGTCAAAGCTTGCACCGCAGCCATGTATATCTGGTCAAGATCAGGCCGTTCCTCCCGATCCACCTTGATGCAGACAAAATATTCGTTGAGAAGCCTCGCCACCTCTGGGTTTTCAAAAGATTCATGGGCCATGACGTGGCACCAGTGGCAGGTGGAATAGCCGATGGAAAGGAAGATCGGCTTGTTTTCCTTGCGCGCCAGGGCAAAGGCCTCTTCTCCCCAGGGAAACCAAGCCACGGGGTTGAAGGCATGCTGGAGGAGGTAGGGACTTTTTTCGGTTACGAGTCGGTTGGGCTTTTTACCCTGGGCCAATTGCTGATCAACAAAGGTCTGGATGGTCGCGGTGGTAGTTGCCATTGATACCTCCCCTTGCCGGGCAAAAAGCTCCGGCCTGGAACATGATGCTGACAGAAGGAGCAAACAAACAAGCCCAACCGCTCCTGCACGGTTTCTGGAAATTTTACCCCACCTAGCGTAAAAATATCTTTGAAAGTTCATCGTGCCGCTGAAGATGGGCGCCATCATCGTTCGGACATCGAACGGATGGTAAGAGCCAAGGCGAAAAATGGCGCCAAAAAGAGGGTGAGAACCACCATGCAGCTCTTCTGGGTCTCGGGATTTTTCGCCAGACGGACAATATCCGGGTCAAGCACACCGGAAAGTGCGATGGTGATGATCGGCAAAGACAAAAAGGCGAGCACGCTGAGCACCAGCTCAGCCATAATCAGCTTTTTGAGAAACATCGCCAGGGTGTCCAGAGCAAGTTTCATCTTCAGCATGCGATCGACCAAGCCTGCCAGGAAATCAACCTGGGCCTTACCTGCCTTGAGGCGCGCCCTGGCCTCGGCCAAACTCTCGCCGGCAATGCTTCTGGCTTCGACAAATTTTCTCTTGCCAGCAAAGAGAAAATTTTTGAAATCCCCAAAAAAAGACTGATAGGGATATCCCTCCCAGAAGATATTGTAATCCGCCCAAGCGATGGCCGCCGCATCCACCTTGACATTCAGGTCCTCTAGTCTCATCTCGCGCAGACGTGGGCAGGCCTTGCTCAAGGATTTGGCTCGATCCGCGACATCAAGAACATCATAGACGCCGTTTCGCCGGAACTGTTCTTCCAGATTGGCCAACATCGAGAGATTCGTCTGAAGCTCCGCATCTTCCACCTCACCGAACCAAGCCTGCACCTGTGCCCAAGCCTCTTTCGCCTCGGCCAGGTTCTCCCCGGCTTCTTTGTTTTTCTGCTCAAGCAGCCCGGAAAGCACGTTCTCCACCATGCTGTTGGCGGCCAACAAGGCCGGGTCCATGAGGGCGATCATAAAATACCTGCGATCTCCCGCAGCCAGCTTGCGGAGCAACTGCATCTGCTGCTGCCCCAGGCCTTCGTGGACCTTTATCTGGATAAGACTGTAGTGCAACTCCGGACAATCAACATAGAGCTTGGCAATCGAACTCAACTGTTGTTCCGCTTTCCAGGGTTGGCCGACCAGCCTGTGAAATCTGGAAAAAAGAAGGCTGATATAGATCTTTTCTTTTTCCGTGCTGGCCGTGCTGTTCGCCATTTGTAGGAAATGGGCCATATCCCCCATCCGCCCGCGCTCCAGGGCGATAAAAGCCTGGCCAAGGGTGGCGTAAAACTGCTTGCCTCCCAAGGCATGGCTTTCCGCCTTCATAAAATCAAAGGCCTGCTTGTAATGACCAACCCGCAGGCAATCGAAACCGGTATGCAGATTACGGCTGTCCACATTGACCCTGCTGGTTTTTCCGCCGCCGTCCCAGGAGGAAAGCAGGGAAAAAGTAGAGTAGGCCAGGAAACGTGGCTGGTAAATGAGATACATGTCGAAATACGCAACATAGACCTGCAAGGCGGGATCGTTACGAATCTGGGCGGCGTCGATGTTTGTGGCCAGCAGCTCCGCCATTTTTTTCTGCTCGCCCATGATCCGACTGAACAGACCGTCGATCTCCGGCAGAGGCAGATAACCAACCAGATTGAGGCCGCGGGTGTCCATGGTCAGCTGTTTGCTTGGGCAATGGGCCGGGGTATGATTGGCCATGCCGCAGTAAAAACACTCCGAGCACGCGCCCTTGGTCGCCAGAAACCTACCGGTAAAAAGCCGCTCGCGTTTCAACTCGCCGAGCTCGCCGGTAAAAATCAACTGGGACAACCCGTCTCCGGCATCCACAAAATGATGGGCAGGCAACCTTTTGCCGGCAAAAAGCTGATTCCACTGAAGCTTCAATGCCCGGGTCACATGGGGGATTTCCTGCTGCACCGCACCCCAGATCGGGGCGGTGGCCTCGCCAAAATCAACAGGCGGATCTTTTTTCCGGTGCAGATGCAAAATAACCTGAAGAGGAACCGCGCCCCAATCTGCTTGCCACTGGTGTTTCTTGAGAGATTCCAGACTTTCGATAAAGGTACTCAAGGCGGCAAAAGGCTCGTCATAATAAATGAGCAGCAGTTCAGCGGTGCTTTCCGGCGCCTCGATCCCCACTTGAATAAGGAGATTGCGCAGGGCGTGCAGAAATGCGGGCCACCGACCCTGAAGAATCTTCTCCCCTTGATATGACAAGGGTCGAATGGCCAACAGGGAGGAATGATCGATATCTTTCATAGTGTTTCTTTGCCCGAGCGCCTATTTTTCCCCCATGATCGCACTGTCGCCATTGGGCCATTGTACGTTTTTTCCACACGCATCACCACACCAGTTTTCTCCCCAAAGGAAAAAAGCTGGCCGAGATTTCAAACAATGATTACCTTGCGAAAAATCAGGCGCGGGCAACACGCTTATTCCCCTGCCCCACATTTTCAAAGCAGCACACAGGGACCCACAACAATGATCTCCGACCCGGAACACCTTTCTGCCGACAATGTAAAACGATTCGATGATGCCGCCGCGGACTGGGAAGAAAAACCCCAACGCGTCACCCTTGCCCGCAAGGTGGCCGAAGCGATCCAGCGGGCGATTCCCCTTGCCGGCGCCATGCAGGTTCTCGAATACGGCTGCGGCACCGGCCTGGTCTCCAGGGCCTTGAGCCCGCATGTCGCAACAATCCTGGCCGTTGACACCTCGCCGCAGATGCTGGAGGTTCTTCGCCAAAAAGCCAGGAATGAAAAGATCGGCAACATTGAAACCCTGGCCCATGACCTGACCAGGCAGCCCCTGCCGGGCAAGGACTTTGATCTGGTAATGAGCAGTATGACCCTGCACCATATCCCCGATGTCGAGGCGCTGCTGACTCAATTTTTCGCCGCCCTGAAACCAGGGGGCTATCTGGCCGTTGCCGATCTGGTCACGGAAGACGGCTCCTTCCATGAAGACAACAGCGGGGTCGCCCACTACGGAATCAGCCCGGAAGAAATCCGGGCCATCCTGGCAAAAAACGGCGGTCTGGACATTGCCGTGCAAGAGATCCACACCATTGAGAAACCGCAGGAAAGCGGCGCCAAGCGGGGTTACCCCGTGTTTCTTGCCTGGTGCAGGAAGGGTAAATAAAGATGATTACAACCATTGACGGCGATGCCCGTCATTTCAGTGATTTCGGCTGGCTGAAAACCTACTGGCTCTTTTCTTTTTCCGACTACTACGCCCCGAACAACATCCAGTTTGGTCCTCTCCGGGTGTTCAACGACGATGTGGTGGTTCCCGGCACGGGTTTCCCCACCCATCCCCACGAGGAGATGGAGATCATCACCATTGTTCTCAGCGGCGAGATAACCCATAAAGACAGCATGAACAACACCAGCGTCATCAAGGCCGGCGATGTCCAGCGCATGTCCGCGGGCACCGGCCTTACCCACTCGGAATACAACGCCGGCAAGGCCCCGGTCCATTTTTATCAGATCTGGATCTATCCGGACAAACACGGTCTGCGCCCGTCCTATGACCAACGCAGTTTCAAAAAAGAGGAATGGCACAACCAGCTGCTGCCCATCGCCTCGGGCCAGCGGCACAAAAATACGGTGCGTTTTCACAGCCCGGCCACGATCTACCGGGCCGAGCTTGATCCTGGCCGGGCCATCAGCTACGACACCACGGAAGACCGCCAAATCTTTCTCTATCTCACTTCGGGCAATCTGGTGGTCAACCGGACCCGGTTGCTGCCGAAATACCAGGCCCGGATCGATCTGGAAAAAAACCTCGTGCTGCAAGCGGAAAAAAAATCGGATTTCATTCTCATCGACCTGCCCACCTGCCGTGGCTGGGGCTATGACAAAAAAACCCTGCAAGGCGGACGTTTCTAAAGAATCTGTCCAAAAAAAAAGGAGATTCCATGGTACGTAAAATCAGCGGCGCCTTCACCGGCGGAGCCCTCGGCGCACTCATCGACAGCGTCAACATCTGGATCTTGGGTCAGGCCGGCATCACGGCCATGCTCGGCATCGGGTTGCGCCCGCAGTTCACCGGCCCCTGGCTCTATCCCCGTCTGGTTTGGGGCGGACTCTGGGCCATGCTGCTGATCCTGCCGTTTTTTCGCCAAAAAACCGCCCTGCGCGGCATCCTCATGAGCCTGGTGCCCACCACCATGATGCTGGTTATGGTTTTTCCCGAAATGGGCATGGGGCTGCTGGGTCTCAAGGCCGGGCTCCTGACCCCGCTTCTCGTGCTGCTTCTGAATTTCGTATATGGGATGGTGGCTTCTTTTTGGTACAAGCGTTGCGCGTGATGCAATGAAGGGGAAAATCTTCGCCATCGGCGACATCCACGGTTGCGCGGCCAAGCTCGAACTCCTGCTGAACCGGCTCCCCTTTGATCGGACGCACGATACCCTAGTTTTTTTGGGAGATTATCTGGATCGCGGCCCCGATGCCAAGGGGGTGCTGGATCAGCTCTGCCGGCTTCGCGCCGATGGAGTCCGCCTTATTCCGCTCATGGGCAACCACGAGTATCTGCTGCTGGAATACCACCGTAGCGCCGATCAGGCCCTGCTCCCCTATCTGCGGCGACTCGGGTTGGAGAATACCCTGGAAAGTTATGGCGGAGCCAGCCTCAGCGCGCTGGCCTCCCTCGCTTTCATGCCGAAGGAACATCAAGACTTTCTTTTTTCATTGCTCCCCCATTGGGAAACCGAGGAGTATATCTTCGTGCATGCTGGCCTGCGCCACGACCAGCCCTTGGCCGAGCAGGACATCTCCGATCTCTGCGAGGTCCGGGAGCCCTTTCTTTCAGAGGAGCGGGACTATGGCAAACGCGTCGTCTTCGGCCACACCCCCTTTGCCACCCCGCTGCTCACGCCCTTCCGAACCGGCATCGATACCGGCGCGGTCTACGGCAATCTCCTCACCGCCGTAGAGCTGCCGGGACTGCACTTCCATCACGCAGCCTGACCATGCACCAACTCACGGCGTGACTCGGTAATCTCCCTGTAAAAATCGCTGGGCCAAGGTTCGCACCATCTCGTCGGAATCGAGACGTGCATCGAGTTGTCGGGTATAGCCGATCAGCCGGCCGATCTGTTCGAGGATTTGCTCAATCTCCTCGCTGCTCCGACCGGAAAGACGGCCGACGAGAAGATCCCCCTTGGCTTTCAAGGCAAAGCCGTACTCTGCCAGAACCTGATCCATAAGGGCAATTCGGCGGGATCGATTGGTGATGGCAGCGGCCCCGCCCACGAAACGAAAGTAGATATGATTGTTGCGGGGGGTGTCGCTACAGTAGCAATCGAGCATATTAAAGTGATAGCCAAAACGCAGGCTCATGTTCACATATACCGCGCTCGCCAGGGCGACGTTCTCCAAAACAGCGGCTCCGTCGCGGGTAAGGTCCTCCGCCCTGGTTATGCCGGAAAGCAGGTCGGCGCCGCGCAGGGGCACCGCCTCATTCTGCCAGACCCCGGGGGAAAGCATGCCGGAAAGTACCGCCCGCAAAGGTACCGACGCTACCTCGGCAAACCCCATCTCCTTGCCGCCCCCCTCTCCGGACAAGCCGCCTCCCAGATCAATCACCTTGATCCGAACAGGAATGGGCAAAACAAGCAGATGCAAAGCATTTCGCCTATTGAAAAAACCACCTGTCCCGCTTGTCCGCCCGGCATTGGCAACCAGAGTCTGCACCGATTTCTCATGCATGAAACGGACAAGATCATGCACGGTTTTGCATTTTTCCGGGGCGTATTCCTGTTCAAGGGGATTCACCAGATTGAGCGGCGCAATATAGCGCATTATGTATTTTTGCCGACGGAACTCATAGAGTTCCCGCAGTTTTGTCCCGGTCAGCCGCTCCTCCCGAAGCAGACTCTGGACAATCCCTGCATAGACAACCACCTCGCCTCCCTCGCCAGCCAGCAGGGTGATTGCTTGGCCATGCTGGAGGACCTCGGTGGCGGAGCCGGTATTGACCACGGTGGGGATATTGAACTCCCGGCAAATCGAGGCCATATGGCTGGTGGGTACACCGATATCGGTGATGATGGCGTTTAAGATGGGAATGGCCTGGACAAAATGCGAAGAATCATGCCGGGCGACCAAAATGCTGCCCTTGGGAATATGCTCCAGTTCGTCGATATGGCGGAGGATAAAAACCTTGCCCGCAGTGATGCCCCGTTGCACCACAATCCCCTTGTCCCGGAGCAGCACCGGATAGCCGGCCTCCACTGCCTCCATCCCCTTGTCCGGACCGTCAACTGTCGGCTCGTCCATCCGAAGACTCCGGGCCTGGAGGAAATAGCAGCGGCCGGTATTGTCCATGGCCCATTCAATGTCCTGGGGGATCTTGTAGTACCTTTCGATGGCCAAGGCCTGTCTGGCCAACGCCAGCACCTCCGCTTCGCAGAGACAGGCTTGCCCCCGCAGCGCAAGCGGGGTTTCCTGCGTTTCAACCCCGCTTGCCCCGGAGTTGACCACCATCTGCGCCTTGGAGCCTATGCGTTGCTCGACCACACACAGATCTTCGTCCTTGGCCACGGTATACAGATCGGCGTCGGTCAAGCCATCCACCACCCCCGGACCCAGTCCCCAGGCAGCGCTGATCGCCATTTGGCTTCGGTCCTTACCTGCCGCGGCCGTATAGATGACCCCGCTTGCGCGCGCTTCGATCATGGCCACACAACCGACCGCCATCTTCAATTTTCCCAGATCATAGCCAAGTTGGCGTTGGTAGCTGGTGGCGTTGGCCTGAAAAAGACTGGCCAGAACTTTTTTATAGGCTCCCTGCACCGCCTCAACGGTACAGGGCACATTGAGTTCCGTCTCGAACTGACCGGCAAAGGAGAAATCGCCGTCCTCCTCATCCGCACTGCTGCGCACCGCCAATTTGCCTTTTTTACCAAGCCGATGTCGCATCGTTTCTAAAGCAGCGGTGAGCGAGGCGCTGAAATCCTCGGGAAAGCTGCCGGCGAGAATGGCCGTGCGCAATTCTTCTAAGGTCCCTTTGTCGGCCGAGCCCAGCCCCGCGAGCCTTTCTGCCAAGTTGTTATGGCGGATAAAATCGCTAAAAGCGGCGGTGGTGATGGCGAAGGCCTCAGGTACCCTGAGCTGCAAAATATTTGCCAGTTCGGCCAGGTGATAATTCTTGCCCCCCACCTCTTCGGCCAAATCCCAGGTAATCTCCGGATAGAATAGCACCTGGCCCTGAAACACAGACTCGCTACCGGTCAGCATTCGTTGCACCAAGCCGTCGATCCGGGTCAGAATATCCTTGAGTTGGGGATATTGCTGGTCGGTGAGGAGATTAAAATTGCGCAGGGAATCGGAGACCGCGGCAAACAGGACATCGTAAGCGCTTAGGGTGTAATTGACATCAAAGAGATAGTCGCCGCCGAGCTTTTCCCCCATCTCGGTCATGGCTTCCAGGGTGCGGTTGTTGCCGTCAAGCACCGCCTGAAAGGCGCGGAAACGCGTGGCCAGATCGGAGGCGGCGCGGTCGAGGCCGAGCCCCTCTTTGAGTCTGCGAAAAAAAGGCTTTTGCATGGTCAGCGATTCCGCTGGGGCATTACCCGACCGGGATCATGCCTCCCCAAGGGCTCTCTTGACCGAGGCCTTCAACTCCTTGATCTTGACCGGCTTGGGGAAGAAATCGTGCACATCGTCCCGCAAGGCCTCAATGGCCACATCCAGATTGGCGAAGGCAGTGATCATGATCACCTTGACGCCGGGGTACAGTTTCTTCACGGTGCGCAGCACCTCAAGTCCATCCACCCCCTTCATCTTCAGATCGGTCACCACCACGTCGAACCGTTTTTCCTTCAAACGTTCCAGGGCAGATTCGCCATTGAGGAAGGCCTCTACTTCGTAGCCGTCCTGCTCGAAAGAGAGTTTTGCCATATCGCCTACGATCTTCTCATCATCAATAACCATAATGCTATGCTTCGCCATCCGTACACCTCTTTAACTTTTTGCAACTGGGCAAGGTTATAATAAATGTTGTCCCGACACCGACCTGACTTGCCACCCGGATGTTCCCCTGGTGGTTTTTGACAATCCCGTAGCTCACCCACAGGCCCAAGCCGGTGCCGCTTTCTTCCTTGGTGGTAAAAAAAGGATCAAAGATGTGATCGAGAAACTCCGGGGCAATACCCTTCCCGTTGTCGCCGATCTCGATCTCGATTTCGTCATTGTCCGGCAGATAGCGGGAGGCAATCCGCAGCTCGCCCCCCTTGCCCATGGCCTGGATGGCATTGGTGGCCATGTTGACCAGTACCTGCTGGATTTGATGTTCGTCGATGTAGATATCCGGCAGATCTTCGGCCAAGCTGAGTTTAATCCTGATATTGGAGATATCGAGCATATTCTGAACCAGGGCAAGGATTTTTTGGATGACCTGATTGGTGGTCGCCTTGGCCAAATGCTGCTCCTTGGGTTTGGCATAATCAAGCAGATTGTGGATGATCACCCGCAGACGCTCCACCTCCTCATCGACCTGCTCCATAAAACCTATCCTGTCCTCCTTGCCGAGCCCGTCATACACCTCCGCATAGGTCTGGGCGAGCATGGAGATATTATTCAGGGGGTTATTGAGCTCATGGGCCACCCCAGCCACCAGAATCCCGATGGAGGCAAGACGTTTGGACTGGACAAGTTCCTTTTCACGATTATGGAGTTCGTCGGCCATGGCGCTGATGGCGCTGATTACCGCGCCCATCTCATCGCTGGATGGTTTCTCCTCGATTTTCGGGTAGTTGCCTCTGGAGATCGCCCGGGTAAGATCGACAACCTTGCGCAATGACTGACCGATATTGCGGACAATGAGATTACTGAAGAGAAAGGCAAAGAGGACCACCGCCCAAAAAGAGTAGAGCAAGATGTTCTTGGAGCGGACAATAATCGCCTCGATCCGATCGCTTTCAAGGATGGTTATATTTTCGGAAAAAGTTTTCAGTTTTTGCCCTGCCTCCCGCAGTTTTTTCTGGGCTGCGGCATCCCGATAACGGGCTATGCTGATGGAGTCGACCAACTGCGTATACACATGGAGATTATCCCGGAGTTCCGAGTACTTCTCCGCTCCTACGGCGCGGGTAATATCCGCCCGGACCTGGAGCAGGGTATCCTTGGTCTGGTTGATCCTGCCCCTGATATTGTCCAGGGCAGTATCATCGCCATAAAGGAAATAATTCTTTTCGGCCAGCCGCATCTCCAGAAAATTGGCATTGAGCCCTTCGGCGATCACGGTAAAGCGGAACTTGGTCAGGATCTCATTGAGATTCTGCAAAGCAAAGATCCCGATCAGGACGATGAGCAGGATATGGACCGCGTTGGAAAGATATATTTTATGTTCTATTTTCATGGTCTTTCACCCCGCCAGTACGGCACTCCGTGTTCTCGGCAGCTCTGCCTGTTCTTTGCGTACCGGCAGATACCAGAGTCCCCCATCGATGATCATTAACAAGCCGATAAGGATCAGGATTGCGTCAAAGAGCGTCTTGAACCCCAGGCCGAAATACCCGATCAAGCCGATCCCGATGCTCATAAAAGCAACGCCGGTGCGAATGAAGGCCAGGCCGGTCCGCGCCCGGGCATAGATGGTCCGGTAACAGCCGGCAATGGTGCGTTGGGCGGCAAGCACATTCCGTTCCCGTGCCAGGTGCGTGCGTTCCCGACTGGGGGGCGAAGGGTACAAAATGGTGCAGTAATTGCCGAGCAGATCGCCTAGCCGCGCCAGCATAGTTTCCTTGGTTCGCTTTCCTTGTTCGGCCTGCTCAAGGTTCTGGCAATTTTCCAGAAAACTCAAGGTGGCGCCTGTCACCTCAACCAGGGTCTGATCCCTGGGCGGGCTTAGCCGTGAGCGCCGCACCCGAAGATAGGTGGGCAGGGAGGCGACAAGAAGCAGCAGACCGGTGGCCAAGGCAACAGAGGCAAGCATGGGATGATCGGCATATCTTTGGCTGCTCGAAAGGGTCCGAAAGATGGCAACCAGAGCGAGTCCCGCCCGGACAAAAGCCAAGGCGGTACGGGCGCGGGCCAGATCGGTTCGGTAGCAGGCCAGCCGGGTTCGCCAATGAGCCATGGTATTGCGCCAGAAGGCCAGGCCGGTGCGTTCGGTGCCGATGAGCAGTCCGGGCTTGGCATGAAGAAAATCCTGAATATACCAGGAGATATCATCTGGCAGAGCTACACGAAATTCGTAGGGTGCCGGCCCGAAAACCCCCTCGACCTCGGAGCGCATGGATGAGTCCGATGGGTCGTTGGTGGCAATAACGATGGTGCCGTCACCGTCCTTGATTACCGGAAACCAGTCGCTTAGGCCAAGCTGGCTGGCCGACACACTGCGGAGTAATTCAGGAGGGATGGGAAGGCGCTCGTCGTATTCGATGGAGGCACAGTGGTAATGCTCTCGCAGGGCAGAAAGAAGCGTCTCGCGCGCCACCCCGTATTCGGCATGGAGAATACGGGCCAGCGGCACCCCGCGCAATACCGCAGCTTGCGCTGCTTCCGCAAGCAAACCCGGCCGGAAAAGCGCAATCCCGGAAAAAGGCTGCAGCAATGTCTCTGAATCAAGCTGCGTCATTGCTGAACACCACGGTTTTCCAGAATCGGGCGGGCATGCCGTAATCGGGGAGAGTAATCTCCATATTACCGTAACAATAGGGAAACTGGCGGCGTGTTCGCTCGGCCGGAATACTCCAGACAAAGCCATCTGTCACCAAAAACAGACCGCTCGCGATCATCAGAAAGTTGAAAACCTCCCAGCCAATCCCGGCGCTATCGTTAAAGAAAAGCACAAAGACCACCCCGATGGAAAAGAGGCTGAGCCCGGTGCGGATAAAGGCATAACCGGTGCGGGCTCGAGCCATGACCGTACGCAAACGGGCCATAACATTGCGACGCTCGGCCAGTACGGTCCGCTCCAAGGCAACCCCTGTGGTCGCCCAGATTCCTGGAGCATGGGAGCTTTTTACCGGCAGGGTCATGGGATTTGTGACAACGCCTGGCATGGCATGAGGGTGAGGGAAAAAATAATCCCAGATGGTGGGCATGCCGCTTTTTTGTCGCACCGACTTCTGCCCTTCCACCCCGGCCCGCCGGCCGCGCAAATACCAAAAAAAGCCTTCCAGGGCCATAACCGCGCCGATGACGATGAGGCCAAGATCCAAGGCCAGCCAGCGGCTCGCCTGAAATTGACGCAGCAGACCAAGACCGAGGCTGATAAAAGCGAAGCCGGTGCGGGTAAACGCCAAGCCGGTTCGGACCTTGGCCATCCTGGTTCTAAAACAGGCAAGCACCGTCCGCTCCTCGGCCAGATCGGTCCGGTCGCTGGCCAAATAACGCCGCCGCATCACCGGCGACAGAGCGGTCCAGCCTTGCCGTTGCGCCTTGGCGCCTGGCACCACCTGGCTGCGGCGAAACTCCGGGGCAATGTACTCGTTATATGCCTCGAGCACGCTGGTTCCACCGGTGGCGCCGGTATCGACGCAGGGAGGCAGCGTTGCATAAATCGCCCGGGCCGGCAGATACCATTTGAGGCCGTCATAGACCATGATGAAGCCGCTTATCAGAAGGGGTATCTCCAAAAGCAGGTAATACCCGGCGCCAGCCAAACGGAGAAAGAGCAGCGCAATGGTGACAAAGGAAAGGCCGGTCCGAATAAAAGCCAGGCCGGTACGGCTCTTGGCCAGCAGAGTCCGGTAATGGGTAAACAGGGAACGACGCCCTGCCAGATAGGTACGGACCTTGGCCAGGGGGGTTCGCCCGGCTGTGGGCGGGAAGCCGGAGTTGAGATCCTGATTATGCTCGAAGATCCGCGTGAGATCGTCGGGCAGGGTGACCTGAAACTCGACCTCCTGCACCCCGAGCGTCTTGCGGACCTTGTCGGCCAAAGCAGGACTGGGTGCGGCGGCAACCACGGTTGCCCGGCTATCAGTGACAATCCGCGGAAACCAGCCTTCCATCCGGAGCTGGACCATATCCAGTTTCCATAAGAGCAACTGGGGACCAGTCACCGACTCCTGATACTCCACCCACGGGCAGCCATACCGGTCGCCAAGCGCCGTCAAGGCCTGAAATTTCTCTAACTCTATGAGTTTACCATTGCTCATGTAGCGGCCTGCGCAATTTTTTCGATATTTATCAACCCGGAGAGAGCATAATCCCCCTCCATAAAGGCACGAGCCACGGCGGGAATCATCGCGTCATCGCCCATGGCCGCATCCAGCAGTCGGGTAAAGCCCAAAATCCTGCCCACCATCACCAGCTTTTCCTCGATGGCCTCCCTGGCTGCCCCTTGCAATGAGGCGTTGACCAGATCCTCCCTGACATCAACGGAAAAACCATACTGTTCAAAGATCTCCCCGATACACAGGGCCCGCCGCCGCCGCCGCTCAAGACTGGTGCCGCCGCCCTTGAAGCGGAACTTGATATGGTTGCTGCGCGGCTCATGGGAAGCAACCGCATCGATCATGATAAAGTGAAAATCCATGCGGGCGTTCATGTTGCAATAGTCGCGGCTGACCATGGCGTAATTGGGCATGCCGATGGGCCGCTCCGACTTCTGATCGGTGATAAACGAGGACATCACCGAGCCCATGGGCGTTCCGCCGGGCGGCGGTCCCCAATGCAGGCCAGGGGTGGTAATCCCCTGCCACAAGGCCTTAAAGGGCCGGGAGATTACCGATTCCGGCGGAATCCTCCGCCGTTGCGGCCCTGTCATTGCCAGGCCCCCGCCCATGTCGATGACGCTGACAAAGAAAGGCACCGGCGAGTCGATGGCATGCACAATGCCGAGGTTTTCCTCCAACATCTCATCACCGGCATGGAACATGGACAGCACCGCCTTTTCGTGGACAAAGCGGACGATATCGTGGAGCGAGGTGCATTCGACAATGGAAAAGGTGGGGCCGTAGGCGTCGGTGAGATGCAGCACCGTAACCAGCTCCTGCAACTCCCGGTGCAGCGGGGGCAGCGGCACGCGCTGCATGTGGACGGCGGGCGGGCCATGCTGCCAGGCCTTTTCCGTGGCAATGATCTCTTCGGCGCTGGCCGCGTACACCCTGCCATGGCTGCCGTCCACCGTAAGCCACTGCCCGGCTTGCCAGAGGCGGGAGGCATCTTTTACCCCGCAGACCATCGGGGTCTGCTGTTCGCGGGCCACGCAGGCCAGATGATCTGCCGGGCTGCCCAGCTCCACCAGCACCGCCGCCACCTGACCCAAAAGATTCGCCGCCTCGACAAAACTCTGCTGCATGACCAGCACCAACGGCTCCTGGGGAATATTTTCAAAATCCTTCCGGCCTGTGACCACCGAGACCCGGCCGGTGGCCCGTCCGCCCGAGGCGATTACCCCGTGGGCCAAAACCGGCGAGTGTTCCTGTCGATCGTCCGTGGCCTGGATGCCCATGGTGGTCATGGGACGCACCTGGAGAATGACCACCGCTCCCTCGCGGTCCACGGCCCATTCCAAGTCCAAGGGCACTCCTTCGCGCCGTTCCAGTTCCCGGCCCCAACCGGCCAGGGCCTGTAGTTCCGCCTCGCTGAGCACCGGCTGCTGGCGGGCCTCCGGGACAAGCTCGCGCCAGGCCACTCCGCCTGACGCCTCGCAGACCAGTAATTTTTCCTTGCTGGCAATGGAGGATCGCTCCCAATCCACCCTGCCGTCCGCTCCGACCAGATAGAGATCTGCGGCAGCGCTGCCGGAGACCGCAGCCTCGCCCAGCCCCGGCACCGCGCTGACCAGCATGAGCCCGCTTTCCGGCTCCTGGGGGGAACGGGTCAGCAGAACGCCTGCGGCGCGGGCCTCCACCATCTCCAGACAGAGCACCGCCATGTCAAAGCGCAGGGGGTCCAGCCCGGCGTTGAGCCGGTAGGCAA
>CAYTVV010000042.1:0-23021 GCA_964441875.1 uncultured Desulfurivibrio sp. | reverse complement strand
TGCCCTGCGCCATATAAATAATGTCTTCGCAGATATTGGTGCAGTGGTCGGCGATGCGTTCCATGCTCCGGGCCACGCTGATCAGCTTGGCCAGATAGACCTGCTGGGCCGGGTCGCGCAGGATGATTTCCTCCATCTCGGTGCGGATGGCGCCCTTGGCCCGGTCCACCTCGTCGTCCTCCAGGCATACCTTGTAGGCCAGGTCGGTGTCCTCGTTGACAAAGGCCTCCATGGTATTTTGGAACATCCAGATGGTTTTTGCAAACATGGCGTTGAACATCTCCGGAATTTGCATGCCGTCGGCGGCAAAGTGGACCGGGTCGATGTCGTGGAGCAGGATGACCTTGTCGGCGATCTTGGCGGCCAGATCGCCGATGCGCTCAAGATCGTTGTCGATCTTGAGCACGGTGACGATGAAGCGCAGGTCGCCGGCCACGGGTTGGTGCAGGGCCAGGAGACGCAGGCATTCTTCCTCCACGCTGATCTCCATGTTGTCGATCTCGCCTTTGTCCGTGGCGATGACCTGCCGGGCCAGATCGGGATTTTTTCCCCACAGGGCCTTGACCGATTTTTGCAGGTTTTCCTGCACCGCCGTGCCGAGATAGACGATCTGATTTTTGAGTTTTGCTATTTCCGTTTGAATATTTTTAGCCATGTCTTTTTTTTCTCCTTATTGTGCATAAAACCACCGCATTGAGCGGAGGGCCCGGAAAGGTTCGAGCGATCCGGCGTGATAGTTGTGTATATTTG
Organism: uncultured Desulfurivibrio sp.; assembly: GCA_964441875.1. Taxonomy (GTDB): domain Bacteria; phylum Desulfobacterota; class Desulfobulbia; order Desulfobulbales; family Desulfurivibrionaceae; genus Thiovibrio. The sequence goes on along the minus strand of CAYTVV010000042.1, from coordinate 22,271 downwards.
TTCATTTTCTTTGTTTGCCCAAAGAAAACGAACCAAAAGAAAGGGCACCCCGTCACTTGTCCCGCCGTTGGCGGGATTCCCTGCGCTGCTCGCCTTGGCCGGGCGCTTGCAAACTCGGCTTCGCCTCAAACAGTGCAAGCACCTTATTCGGCCAAGGCTGCGCTGCTCGGCGGCGTAACAATGGGGAGGAACCGCGCCCCCTTCAGGGGGCTTCATGTGGCCTCCCACTCCGCGGGAGGAAATTTTACTTCTTAATCTGGTTTGGTTCTTTTCCCCGTGACCTAGTAACCGTTCAGCAGTGCCGCAGATGCGCGGAAGAGGTCTGCGAAGTGTGCTATTTGCACATGAGCAGGCCGATGACAAAGCAGATGCGGTGCTGCTGGACGGTTACTTTCAGCCGAAGCGGCCGGTGATATAATCCTCGGTTTCCTTTTTTTCCGGCATGGTGAACAATCTCTGGGTTGGCCCGTATTCGATCAGCTCGCCTAAGTACATGTATGCCGTATAGTCGGAGATCCGCGCCGCCTGCTGCATGTTGTGGGTGACGATGATGATGGTGTACTCTCCCCGCAGCTCGCGGATGAGATCCTCGATCCGCGAGGTGGAGCGGGGGTCCAGGGCCGAGCAGGGCTCGTCCATGAGGATGATCTCCGGGCTTACCGCGATGGCGCGGGCGATGCAGAGCCGCTGCATCTGGCCGCCGGAAAGCCCCATGGCCGATTGGTGCAGGCGGTCCTTGACCTCGTCCCAGAGGGCGGCCCGTTTCAGGCATTTCTCCGCAGCCTCGTCGAGCACGGCCTTGTCCTGAATGCCCGCGATTCGGAGGCCGTAGACGATGTTTTCGTAGATGGACTTGGGGAACGGGTTCCATTTCTGAAAGACCATGCCCACCTTGCGTCGCAGCTCGATCACATCGAGGCTAGGGTCGTTGATGTTTTCGCCGTTGATCTTTATGGCCCCCTCGATGCGCAGTCCATCGACCAGATCGTTCATCCGGTTGATGCAGCGGAGGAAGGTGGATTTTCCGCAGCCGGAAGGGCCGATCAGGGCGGTTACTTGCTGGCCGGCAATCCCGAAGGTCAGATTTTCGAGTGCCTGGCTTGCCCCGTAATAGAGGTTCAGGTTTTCGACCTCGACCTGCGGGTTTTCGATACGGATTATGGCGGTGTCGGTGGTTGACATGTTCTCTCCTCGTTAGAGCCCCTTGCAAAATTGAAAAAGGCTGCCATATTTACTCCCCTCGCCCGCTCGGAGTCTACGCTTACCTGCGGGGGAGGGGACTTTTTTTGCTTTATGCAAGAGGCTCCGTCAGTAACTGGTTACGGGCTCAGGCAATCCGGTATCGTGCGCACCCATTCTGTAATCTCCTAAACATCGACCACGGAGTGGCGTTGGCGCATCTTGTTGCGCAGATAGATGGCCGTGCTGGTCATGGCCAGCACGATCAGGATCAGCAGCAGGGTGGTGACATAGACCATGGGCTTGGCCGCCTCCACGTTGGGGGATTGGAAACCGATGTCGTAGATATGAAACCCAAGGTGCATGAATTTCCGGTCCAGGTGGAGGAAGGGGAAGACCCCGTCCAGGGGCAGAGCCGGGGCCAGCTTGACCACCCCGGTGATCATCAGCGGCGCGACCTCGCCCGCGGCTCGGGCCATGGCCAGGATAAAGCCGGTGAGGATGCCGGGCGAGGCCATGGGCAGCAGGATTCTGGTTAGGGTCTGGAGCTTGGTGGCGGCCAGGGCCTGGGACCCTTCTCGGATGCCGGGGGGGATCGAGCCCAGGGCCTCTTCCGTGGCCACGATCACCACCGGCACGGTGAGCAGCCCCAGGGTTAGGCTGGTCCAGAGGATGCCGCCGGTGCCGAAGGTCGGGGTGGGCAGCCGTTCCGGGAAAAAGAGCTGGTCGATGCCGCCGCCGATCCCGTAGACAAAGAAACCCAGGCCGAAGATGCCGTAGACGATGGAGGGGATGCCTGCCAGGTTGTTCACCGCGATGCGGACCATCTTCACCAGCCAGCCGTCCTTGGCGTATTCGCGCAGGTAGATGCCGGCCAGCACGCCCAGGGGAAAGGAGAAGATGCTCATGAGAAAGATCAGCATGACGGTGCCGAAGATGGCCGGGAAAAGCCCGCCCTCGGTATTGGACTCCCTGGGTTCGTCAAAGAGAAGTTCCCGCAGCCGCTCCAGGTAATAGCCGCATTTGGCGAGAAACGACATATTGTTCGGCTGGTAGGCGCGGACGATGTTGGCCAGGGCCACGGCCTTGGGCTGGCCGTTGGCATCGGTGAAGATTGCCTGATTGGTGGCTAGGGCCGCGGATTTCTCGCCGAGGATGGAGACCAGCGCTTCGAATTCGGTTTTGAGTCCGCTTTTCTCTCCCTTGATGGCGGCCAGGGCTGGGGTGTTTTCTTCCTTGTTGTACAGGGCCGTGGCCAAGTGGTGGTCGATCAGCTCCACCCGCCGGTTGAGGTTGGCGATCTTCTTGCCCAGGAGACGCATCTCGTTTTTCCGGTCGTCCAGAGCCGCAATGGTTTGGGCCAGGCTGTTGGAGCCGGAAGCGGGAGGGGCGATGCCCTTGACCTCAAGCTCGCTCAAGAAGCCGTAAAAATTGCCGTATTCCTGGCGCTCCAGCACCTGGACCTCTTTGGGATAGCTGAGGCTGGTGATCTCGGAGATATCCACCCATTTGAAATCAAGGCCGTAGAGATCCCGGTTGCCGATTTTGAACTGGAGCCGCTTTTTTTCGCTGTGGGGGATGGCCTCTTCCTGAACAATCTCCCCGAGCAGGTGCCGGCCGTCCGCCAGGGTTGCCAGGGCGACCTTTTTCGGCCAGAAGACCGTGAGGCCGTTGGCCAGCACGACATAGAAGAGCAGCAGGGTCAGGAAGAGGATCAGGGAAAGGGCCAGGCCCGTGGCCCAGACGAATGGCTCTCCCTGCCGCCAGAATTTTTTGGTCATAATCTTTTCTCCAAACTTACAGAATGTTGCCACAAAATCTACGAAAGAACTTGCTTCGAGCAGGTGCTTCGACAGGCTCAGCACGAACGGAATATCAATGCATTTAAGTTACTGTCCGTTCACCCTGAGCCCTGTCGAAGGGCAGTTGTTGCAAGGCCATCCTCTTTAATACCGCCCATATTTCTTGCGCAACCGCTCGCGCACCAGCTCCGCCCCGGTGTTTACCAGAAAGGTCAGGGCGAAGAGCATGGAGGCGCAGAGGAACAGCACCCGGTACAGGGTGCCGCCCATGGGCGCTTCCGGGATTTCCACGGCGATGTTGGCGGATAATGTCCGCATGCCGTTGAAGATGGACCAGTCGAGGATGGGGGTGTTGCCGGTGGCCATGAGCACGATCATGGTTTCTCCTACCGCCCGGCCGAAGCCGATCATGATCGCCGCAAAGATGCCGGGGCTGGCCGAGGGCAGCACCACCCGCCAGATGGTCTGCCAGCGGCTGGCGCCCAAGGCCAGGGAAGCGGCGGTCAGACTGGGGGGGATGTTGGAGATGGCGTCCTCGGTGATGGAAAAGATAATGGGAATCACCGCGATGCCAAGGCCAAAGGCGATGATGATACAGTTGCGCTGGTCATAGCGCAGCCCCAGGTCGTTGTAGAGCCATTGCTTGAAGTCGCCGGCAAAGAGCAGCTGTTCCACCGTTGGCGCGATTCCCATGGCCAGGGCCGTGGCCAGGAGGATGACCGGCACCAGCAGCAGAAACTCATGGCCGTTGCAGAAATTCTGTAGGGTCGGCGTTTTGTAGAAAGGCCGGAGCACGGCCATGATCCCGATGAAGATCAGCGGCAGGAAAAGTATGCTCAGGATCACGGAGAGAATGGCCTTTTCCACGATGGGCGCCAGCCAGAGGGCAATGAGAAAGCCGATGACCACCGAGGGGATCGAGGCCATGATCTCCACCACCGGTTTGACCGTCTTTTTAAAGGCGGCGGTGCTGAACTGGCTGGTGTAGACCGCGCCGAAGATGGCGAGCGGCACGGCAAAGATCATGGCGTAGAGGGTGCCCTTGATGGTGCCGAAGAGCAGCGGGATCAGGCTGAACTTCGGCTCGAAGTCGTCGGAGGCGGAGGAGGATTGCCAGACATACTCCGGCTTGTCGTAGCTCTCGTACCAGACCTTGCTGAACAAGGTTTTCAGGCTGATTTCCGGGTGCGGCGAATCGACATTCCAGACGGTGAGGTTGTTGCCAGAATCAAGGCCGATCAGGCCGTTGCCCTGGCCGGAGATGCCCGCCAGGGTCAAGGAGGGCTCAAGGTCCAGCAGATGTTTTTCGCTGGTCATATGATCGAAATGGGTCTTGCCGTCGGCGCCTAAGCTGACCAGGGATTTGGAGCGGCGGGAGGGGATGATCCGCTCCACCGGGGACTGATGGCTGGTCAGGATGTGGGTTTTGCGCAGCCTCCGCACCCGCTCCGGCCCTTCTCCGGTCCAGACCTGGCTCCAGGTGGCAAGGCCGCCAGCGGCGTCGCCCACCGCCACGGAGATGTCGCCGAAAACCATGGCCAGGGCGGTGACCGGCTTGTCTCCGGCTACGGCCACCACGTTGTCGGTGCGCTCAGCACTCCCGTTTTCTCCCAGATCCCAGCGCAACAAGCTGCCGGTATCGGTGCCGGCAAAAAGGGCCGCGCCCTTCTCGTCCAGGGTGAAGGCGGTGATTGTGCCCGGCAGCTCTTCATTGAGCAGAAAAGAGAAGGCCTCCTTTTTCTCCTCCCCCAAGATATTGGTGGTGACGACCTCGTGCTCGATCTGGAACCGGTTGTCCGCCAGGAGCGCCACCTGGGTCAGTCGCCCTTCATGGGCGCGGACCATCAGGCTCTTGACCGGAGTCGGATAGCGCCGGGCCGGATATTCGCCCAGCCGGGTGATCTCCGGCTGGACAGTCCGCTGGCCGGACTCATCATAGAGCAGACGGAAGTCCACTTGGGCGACGGTGACGCTGTTGTCGTTCCAGAGGAGGGTGAAGACGTTGTTCTTGTTGCTCTCGACGGACTGGACCCTGGCTTTTTTGGTGGAGGCGGGGGCGGTGAAAAAGGTCTTGCCGGAGGCGAGGTTGTAAAAGGAAAAAAGCCCGGTATTGTCCAGGATAAAGCCCACCTCCTGGGCATCGTCCATGCCCACGGCAAGAATCGGAGCATGCCCTGGCGCAGCGGCCACGCGGTGGATGACCTCCGCCCTGGCCGGCTGGAACAGCGGCAGGGCAACGCGGACGATGAGCACCAGGATGGCGATGACGCTGGCAATGACCAGCAGGCCGCCCACGGTGATGGCGCGGGTGGCAAGGCGGTCCTGTCGGCGGACTTTTTTGATGAATTGTTTGTCGAGTTTCTGCATGGGGTTCCTTGCTGTTCTGAATCCTTCTGCTGCGAACGGCTTCTACTGAAGAAGCCCCCGGGAAGGCCAGCTTTCAGACGCCGGCCTTCCCGGGGGCCGGGAGGTGAACTTGTGTCCGGCTTGAGCCGGGGAGGGTTACTTGTTGAAATCGCAAGAAAAGCCGCGATTACAACGGTTATTGCTTCGCCGCTTCGCGGCTGTAACTCCTTGATCTTGTGTTGCGGACCTGTGGCCTTTTTCCCATTGTTGCGAGTTCATCACTACTTCAGTTTGGCCAGCTCTTTTTCCACCACCTTGGCAGGCAGGGGCAGGAAGCCGTCTTTCACCACGATCTCCTGGCCGGCCTTGGAAAGGATGTACTTGAGGAACTCGGCGGTCTGGGCGGGCATGGGCTTGTTCGGCTCCTTGCCCACATAGATGTACAGGGTCCTGGAGAGGGGGTAGCTGCCGTTCATCACGTTTTCGAAACTGGCTTCCTGGGCCTTTTCCCCTTTCTTCTTGCTCAGGGCGACGGCCTTGACCCCGGAGGTCTTGTAGCCGATGCCGGAGTAGCCGATGCCGTTTTTGTCCTCGGTGATCCCCATGACCACCGAAGCGGAGCCGGGCTGCTCCTTGACGGTATCCTTATAGTCTCCCTTGAACAGGGCATGCTCCTTGAAGTAGCCGTAGGTGCCGGAGGCTGAATTACGGCCGTAGATGCTCATGGGCGCCTGCTTCCAGTTATCGCCAAGACCTACCTGGCCCCAGGTGGTGATTTCCTCGCCCAGGCCGCCCTTGCGGGTTTTGGAGAAGATCGCGTCAACCTCTTGCAGGCTCAGCTCCTTGATCGGGTTGTCCTTGTTGACGTACACCGCCAGGGAGTCGAGAGCCACGCTGATCTGGGTCGGGGCGTAGCCGTATTTCTTGGTGAAGGCGTCGATCTCCTCGGACTTCATCGCCCTGGACATGGGGCCGAGCTGGGCAGTGCCGGAAAGCAGGGCGGGCGGGGCGGTGCTGGAACCCTTGCCTTCGATCTGGATGCGGACATTGGGGTATTCCTTGCGGAAGCCTTCCGCCCAGTAGGTCATCAGATTGTTCAGGGTGTCCGAACCGATGCTGTCGAGGTTGCCGGATACGCCGCTTACCTTTTTATAGGCGGGGATTTTCGGGTCCACGCTGACATTGTCGGCAAATGCGCCGGTGGCGGCGACGGCGACCAGGCAGCCTGCCAACGCAGCCTTTGTGAGTGTTCTGTTCAAAAAACCTTTGTGCATCGTCATGGTGTCTCTCCTTAAAGTAGGGTTGAGGAATGGCCTATGCTCGGTGTTACTTGGTCGGTTCATCTGGCCCCCACTATGCTCCCTGATTGTTAGAATTTTATTAGGTTTTGGTTAGGAGATGAACAGAAGATGCATCTTCTCGAAATCAAATTCTCATCCCCGGATTGCTAACCCTTTTTTAACCGGCTTTTAATCAAAGGATGATCGTGCGCTAACATGGGTCCGGTACCTTCTTTCGTAACATTTCGGCTGTTGCCCTTGGTCGGGCTTTTGCTTCCCGGCGTCTGCTTGTGCCGGGAAGCAATCTTTATAAACATTACGGAAGAAGGAGAAACGGATGAGAAAGGTATTATCAGCGGCAGCGGCACTGGGCGTTTGCCTCACCCTACCTGCTGCCGCCTTGGCGGGCGCAGGTATGAGCGACGAGCAGATTTTGAAGGAGCTTGAGTACCTGCGCACCAAGGTCGCCTCCCAGCAGGAGCACATCGATGCCCTCGGGGCCATGGTGGACAAGAAGGTCTCGGCCAAGGTCGAGGAAGAGGTCAAAAAAAACGGGGGTAGCGGCAGCAAGGTGGCCCTGGCCAACGGGTTCATCGATCAGTTGACCCTGAAAGGCGACCTGCGGGCCCGTTACGAGCGGCAGGACAAGGAATATTACACCCAGGCCAACACCGCCGATGTGGCGCGGGACCGTTGGCGGACCCGCTTCCGGGTCGGCGGCGTCTGGGACAACAAGGCAGAGGACTGGCAGATCGGCGCGGGCTTGGCCTCTGGCAGCGATGACCCGACCAGCACCAACGATACCTGGAGCGAGGCTAAGCCCTTTGAAACCGGGGATATCCGGCTGGACTATGCCTATGCCAAACATAAGCTCCAGGATTTCAACGTGATCCTGGGGCAGCAGATCAACCCCTACGAGACTTCCTGGGTTCTCTGGGACGGCGACGTGCGGCTGGCCGGCCTGACTGGTCAGTATGGCGGCAAGGAAGGGGTTTTCGCTACCCTGGGCGGCTACAACGCGAAGCTGGTGAACGATAACAACTCCGCCATGCTGTACATGGGCCAGGCCGGTTACCGGGGCAAGGTTGGTGATGTGGCCTATACCGTGGCAGCCGGTTACAGCAAATATGACCAATCCTTTATCAACGACAAGGCCAATACCTCGCTCAACAATATCGACCCGATCCAGTATGCCCTGGAGATCGGCGATCTCTACGGCAAGGTCTCCTTTCCGGTCGCCAGCGCCAAGCTCTCTCTCTACGGGCATATCTGGCAGAATTTCGGCGCGGACGGCGATCTCGGCGAGAGCCAGGCCAAGGGTTTTCCCAAAAAACCGGGTGATGCCGACCTCGGCTGGGTAATGGGGCTAGAGGCCAAGCTCGACAAGATTCGCCTGGGCTATGCCTACTCGGTGGTGGAAGCGGATTCCATGTACGGCTATCTGGGTGATTCCGATTTCGGCGACGGCCTCGGCATGTCTAAAACCAATAAGAAGGGCCACCGGGTGCAGGCTGGCTACGATTTCACCAAGAACTGGTCGGCGGATATCACCTGGATGAGCTATGAACAGGACGAGGCGTATTACTCGGCCGACAACAAGGTGGACAGCGTTGATCTCTACCAGTTTGACGTAAACTATAAATTCTAGCCCGGCTGCTTCTCTCTGAAAAAAAAGGCCGCCGCCCTGCCTCCTCCCTGGCAGGGCGGCCTTACCTGAAAGTAACGGAGAGCTAACCCAAAACAAACAAAAGAGCAGTACCCTGTATCACATCTCACTCCTTAGCCCCCCTGTCAGAGCATCGACAGGGGGGCGCTTTTTTGTGGGTGTCCCCTAAAACAAAAATAACCGAGTCATAATTATCCCCTAATAAAAGGGCGGTAGTCTGTTCCCCATGGATACCCGATTATCACAACCGCAAATGGAGGCTATTGCCATGTCCTGCAAACATCTTCTGCATTACAGCCACGGCACGAATATCTGGTCCGTGGCTAGCTGTTCCGCCAAGAATACCCCCTACGTCCCCAGCCTGCATGAGCTGGAAAAGTTTTGCCAAAGCGGCAGGCATACCGTGTGCCCGGCCTATCTTTTTTCTTTTGCGGCTGGGGGGATGGCAACGGAAAATCCGGCTCCCGCCGGGATCAGGCGGATTCAGTGCTGCTGGCGGAAAAGTGCATAACCGATTCAATTAGGACAAGGGAGGATATATCGTGCGTTGGAACTTGAAAAACAAACTTAGTTTTTTCTTTGTCTTTATCATGCTGGCCGCGGGGGCAGGGATGGGGGTGCTGTACACCATTTCGATAAACACCCAGGAACAGCTCATTTCCGGAACGAGCAAGGCAAACGAGGGTATCCAGATTTCCGGGGAGGATGGCATCGACAATGTGCTTCTGGTCCGGGAGCTACAGGCAGCCCTGCTGGAGCAGATGCTGCAATGGAAGAACTTTTTGGTGCGCGGCCAGTTTCAGGACATGCGGAAGAAATATGAGCAGGAGCTGGAAAAGAGTGATGTCCGGATCACCGCCATGCTGGGCGCGTCCCAGCGCGCTTTTGCCCACGACGGCGCAAACCTTGCGCAGTTGCAAAAGATCGCCGGAGAATATGACGGTTTCAAAAAACAGATGGGAACAGCCCGCGGCATGATGGAGTTCCATGACAGCTATATCGAAGGGATCAGGGCCGCTGATCAGTACACCGGCGACAAGGGCACGGAAGCCATCGCCATGACCCGCGCCTTGGCGGAACAGATTGGCAAACAGACCGGCCTGCGGACCGGCGAGGCCATTGCCGCGGTGCGCACCGACCATGATGCCTTGTACCGGCAGGCGAAAATGCGCTCGGCTCTGGTGACCCTCGGCTCCGGCGTGGCAGTGCTCATCGTGTTTGTGTGTATCCTTTTCTATCTCGGCCGCAAGGTGATTCAGCCCATGATGCAGATCAAGGAAAAATTGCAGGGCGTGGTGGAACAGGTCTATGAGGAGTCGACCCAGTTGTCCGCCTCAAGCCTGAGCCTGGCGGAAGGCGCTGGGCGTCAGGCCGCCGGGGTGGAAGAAACCGGGGCCTCCATCGAACAGCTCCTCGGCCAAACCAACGCCAATAACGAGAGCGCCCGGCAGGCCAGCACCCTTTCCCGGGAGATGCAACAGGTGGTGCGGGAGGGCGGGGCCCAGATGGCGATGATGCTACAGGCCATGCAGGAGATCGAAGGCCAGTCTTCCGAGGTGATGAAGATCATCAAGAACATCAACGCCATCGCCTTTCAGACCAATCTGCTGGCGCTCAACGCCGCGGTGGAGGCGGCCAGGGCCGGAGAGGCCGGGGCCGGATTCGGCGTGGTGGCCGATGAGATTCGGAGACTGGCCCATAATGTGGCGTCTTCCGCCAAGGAAACCGGTGTCATTATTCAGAATAATATCGAGAAGGTGAAGCAGGGCAGCGTGTTGTGTGAAAGTCTGGACAAAGTCTTTGTCGAGATCCACCAGGGGATTGCCAAGGTGGACGAAGAGGTGCAGAACATCGCCGTGGCCAGCGCCGAGCAGGTTGTCGGCATCCGGCAGGTGAGCGCGGCCATGGGCGAGATCGACACGGTGAGTCTGGCGGCCTCGTCCGAGGCGGAAGAAGCGGCCCGGACCGCAGCGGAATTGAGAGCCCAGGCAGTGGAATTGCGGCGCATCTCGGGATCGCTGGTTACCCTGATCAACGGAAAAGAAGAAGCGGGGGAGGAAGAGGGCTGGGCGGAGGAAGACGCCGGACAGCTCCTTCCCCGATTGGTGGCCGCATGAGCCAGTTAGCGGAGGTTATTATGCTGGAGAAAAAGGCGGAGCGTATACAGTTTCAGCCCGCCAAAATTTCACGGGGGGAGATCTTGGATCTTCTTGACAATGACGGCCTCACCGCCTGGTTTCAGCCCGTCTTTTCCCGGCAGACCGGGGAGGTCTTCGGCTACGAGGCCTTGGCCAGACTGCGCGAAAGGCGGACCCCTCCCCTCGACATCGGCGAGCTTTTTCAACGAGCCCAGGCCGAAGGCGTTATTTCCAGCCTCGATATGATCTGCCGGGAACATGCCTTCTGCCGCGCGGCGGAGCTGGGTTTTGCCGAGAGGAACGCCTACCTCTATGTGAATATCTGCCCGGCCACCCTCATGCATCCCGACCACCGGGGCGGCGCCACAGACCGACTGGCCGAGGAATGCGGTATCGCCAAGGAGCGGGTCATCCTGGAGATCACCGAGCAGGAGGCAATCCGCAACTACGATCTTTTTAAAAAGTCGGTGGAGTACTACCGAAAACGGGGCTACAAGATCGCCATCGACGACTTCGGCGTCGGCTACGGCGGGTTGAAGATGCTCTCGGTGATCGAGCCGGATTACCTCAAGGTGGACCGCCATTTCATCACCAATATCGACCAGGATTCCTTCAAGCATAATCTGGTGGACGCCATTGCCACGGTGTGCCACAAGCTCGGCATCACCGTGATCGCCGAGGGAATCGAGCGGCCCGAAGAGCTGGAGACCCTGGCCCGATTCGATATCGATCTGCTCCAAGGCTACCTGCTGGAACGGCCCGGCCCGGATCTTTCCCGGCAGCGCCTTGCCCCCTTGGTGGTCCGGGAGGATGCCTCGTATTGTTCTGAGACCCACGGGGAATCCTGCACCATAGGCGACACGGTCAAGTACATCGAGCCGCTTTCTCCCCAGCAGTCCCTGATGACCGCCCACCAGCGGTTCATGGATGATGTCAAGCTCCAGGGCATCCCGGTTGTTCATGAGCAGCGGGTGCTGGGCATGCTGAACCGGATGCATTTTCTCGAAAAACAGATGGTCGGCCCCCATGGCTATGGCTTTGCCCTCTCCGCCCACCGGGCGGTCAAGGATGTGCTGGGGGACGATTTTCTCCTGGTTGAGGCGGCAACGCCCATGGAGGAGGTGGTGCGGAGGATCAAGGCTCGGAGAGGCAGGCATCTGTACGACGACATCTGTGTGGCTCGAAACGGCAAATACCTGGGAACCGTAGCCATCAACGCCCTGCTTGAGGCCATCACCCGGAAAAGCATTCAGTTGGCCAAGGGGGCGAACCCCTTGTCCGGCTTGCCTGGCAACGAGTTCATCCAGCGAACCGTGGCCACCTTTCTCCAACGTAAGGTCAACTTCGACGTGTGCTACATCGATATCGACGATTTCAAGCCCTACAATGATTATTACGGCTTTGAAAAGGGGGACATGGTCATCCAACGGATCGGCCGGCTCATCGTCGATATCGTCCAGCCTGGAATCAACGACCGTTTCCGCTTTGTCGGGCATATCGGCGGGGACGATTTCATCGTCATCACCCGGCCCCATGCCTCGCAGCAGATCTGCCAGCAGATTATCGACGGTCTGGAGGGGTTGCTTTCCGAATTCCACGGCGAGCAGGAGGTGCGGGAGGGGCATTATTATGCCCGCGACCGGCAGGGGGAACAGCGGAAGTTTGCTTTGCTGTCGCTCTCCATCGGCATCGTCAGCACCGAAGAGTGCCCGGTGAATTCATACGCGGAGCTGGCCTTTCTCGCCTCCGGGGTCAAGCGGGCGGCCAAGCAGGAAAAAGGCTCGGCCATTGTCCGCAACCGGCGGGAAGCTATCCGGTCGCAGAGTTCTCAGGAAGAGGGTACAGCCGCATGAGCGGCAACAACACAAGATGATGAGGTCACTCACGATGCAACACAGCGAAAGCAGGATTCAGCAGGAACTCGGCATGGTGCTCGTTGTCGAGGATGATGAGGATATCGCCCAACTGCTCTGTTATTCGTTGCGGAAAAACAGCGTGCCGGTCGCCATCGCCCATGACGGCTTGACGGCTTTTGCCCTGGTGGAGCAACTGCGGCCATCCCTGGTGCTCCTTGATATCATGCTGCCCCGCCTAGACGGGCATGAGGTCTGCAAGTTGATCCGCTCACACCCGGACCGAGATCTGGCTGGCACCCTGGTGGTCATGCTGTCCGCGCTTGGCGCTCCGGAGGACATTGAAAAAGGGATGGGGCTGGGCGCCAACGCTTATTTTGCCAAACCCTATTCGGTGAAAGATGTGGTTTCGGCCACCATGGAGTGGCTGGGAAACGGCGAGGCATAATTGTTTTTAGATCTTTTTCTCGTGCACATGAAAGACGAGCATGGCGCCGGTCACCGTGCTGAATCCCGTATAGATGAAAAGTAACAGCCAGAGAGCCTGAAAAAAGAGCAGGGCGATCGGATTCCAGAGCAAGGCAAGCCCGGCCCCCAGGTCGGTTTGGCTGGCAACGCCGTTGCCGCCATACAGGGCCAGCAGCGTGCAGTAGCCCATCCCCAACAGAGCCATTTGCTGGTACGCGGAAAATTTCCCTTCGCCCCGGTAGTCGGCGCGGAAGTACTCGGACACGATGCGCCAGCCAAGGGCGAAGAGGGCGGCCAGCAGGAAGGCCGTGCGAACCCCTCCCTCCAGAAAAAAATACATGGCCACCAGGCCGATGTTCACCGAAAGAAATGAGGTGATGGCCTGGATCGGCACCACCGCGACCCCGGCCAGACCCGAGGCGTAAGAAATTTTCTTGGTGGAACCGTGAAAGGTGACGGCCAGCGGGGCGAAGAACCGGCGGGTCTTCGGTCCCAATTCTGACAAGGGCTTGCCATAGCAGCAACCGAAGCTGAGGCAGGCGAGCCGGCCGATTCCCTCGCCCAGCAGATAGGCGACCGCCAGGGCCGCCATCACCGGGATGAGGGAGACCTGCGGCGCATCCCAGCGCCAGGCCAAACCGTTATATGCCGCCACTGCCGGGGGCATGCTCAGCAGGCCGATAATGGCTGCGCCGCCCACGGTGAAGGTGTTGCGTTTCTTTTCCACGGCCATGGCGAGCAGCTTGGCCGCGGCCACCGAACAGCCCATCACCCCGAGAACCAGACCGATGATTCCCCACAGGGGCATACCCATGGCAGCCAGAAGCAGAAAAAAAGCCATTACCCCGAAAAGGCTGCCGCTGGCCAGCAGCGCCCCGTAATAGGTGATATTGGTGCCGTGCCAGTATCCGTTCGTCGTTCCCTTCCTGGTTGGAATCGCGGCGATGATTTGCCACCTCTCCCGCGGTAAAACGATGTAAGCCCAGAGCAGTAGCGGAAGCAGCGCCAGGCCCAGGCTCAGGGTGAAAAGGAAGTTGCTCATCTCGTTTCTCCTTTGGTTAGTTTTTAGCCACGGCGATGAGGGAGCGCGCCTGAACCTCCACCTCCACCAGGGGCTGCCCGAAACCGAGGCTGAAGCGGCTGTGCACGTCGGTCCGTTTTCCTTTGGTTAGGATATCCTCGGCAAAATGGACCCGGCCTTTCTCGAAAAGCAGAATATCGGTGCTGCTCCCCGGCCGGTAGAGGCTTTTGGGCTGTCCCTTGCGCAGGAACATGCCGGGCCGGATCGGCAAGGGATGGTCGTAGCCCGTATCGCTGTAGCATTGCACGATGTCGCCGATCATCATGGCCACCACCTCGACCATGGCCACCTGTCCCACCCCGGTGCCGCCGGGCACGTCGGTGTCAATAATGGTGACCACCCGTTTGTTCTTGGAATACGGGGTGACCACCTCCACCACCGCGCCGGGATTGCAGGAGTGATACACGCCGCTTAAGCAATAGTGGTCCACCACTTGGCCGGAGACCGGGGTGTGGTTGTAGTGGTACTTGTCCGGGGTCAGACGGAAGACGGCGTAGTCGCCGTGGCTGAAAGTCTCAAGCCAGCGGCGGCGGTCAGGACCCAGCAGTTCTGGATAGTCAAAGAACTTGTCCTTGAGAAACAGCGGGGAATCGGGATGCAGGGCGCCCAGCGCCATCCGGGCGTCGGCAGGGGAAACCACGGCGGTGTCCAGGTGCGGCATGGGGCGGCACTGCCAATAGCGGATCTGCCGCTCGAAGATTTTGCGCGGGGTGGTGAAGTGCGCCCGCGGGGCCAGGCATTCGGTAAGATCAACGCCGCAGCGCGCCAGGAAGCGGGTGTTGCCGCTCAGCCGCGGCCCCAGCGCCAGGTCGAAATGATACAGGCCCAACAGGCTCGACATGCGGGCCGAGGTCGCCAGGCGAAAGAGAAAAGGGGCCTTTTCCCTGGCCCGGGAGTAGAGGAAGCGCACGATCCGGTCGCCGAAGAGTTTTTCGGTCATGACCGTGCCGTGCATTCGTTCGATATACTGATGCATCAATGCTCTCCTAACGTGTTTGGGTCGCCATCGTTTGCCGAGGAATAACCTTGACCCGTAAGCGTTTTCCAGCGCCGCTTCGCTGCTGCGGCAGATGCGCGTGTCAATTGTCGGCAGCAGTGCCGACCAAGAGGTCTGTTCGCCATAGCCCTCTATGCGAACAGGCCGATGACAGCTAAGCGAGCATAGCGAGACTGCGAAGCAGCTGCCGTGCTGGGGAACGCTTATGAATGTTTTTGCCGTTTGCTGTCCAGATCCTCGGCAATGACCATGAGTTGCAGCAGCCGCGCCGCGTTTGCCGGGGCAAGAGAATCGCCCCGCAGTTCATCCTGGGTCTGGCGGAGGAAGGCGTCAACCTCCTGCGGACCAAGGATGGCGTTCACTTCATCGCGCATCTCCAGGGAAAGCGGAATCTCGCCCGCGGCCATGGCCTGGATGTCTTCGATCACATACTGCCAGCCCTCGTTGATCTGCTCCTGTCGCAGGTCCTCGCGGTAATAGCGCTCCGCCGCCAGGTTGAACTCCCTGGCCGACATGTCGTAGGGGGAATCGGCGCCGCCCTTGGCGAGAATCCCGGTGGTCAGGCGGCCTAAGGCCCCGTGCCGGGCGGGTTCCCGCAAACGCAGCTCCAGATCGGTCAGCAGGCCGGTAAAGCCGAAGGCCTCCACCAGGTCGGCCGCCTCTTCGCGGATGAGCGCAAGCAGGGCCAGGCGGTATTCCTGGTGCAGCACCCGCAGATAGCCGGGGTAGCGGTGGCTTGTCCGGGTGTTTTTGGTTCTTTTCAGGATGCCGCGCAGAAAACGGTTGGGCGTTTCCTTGTGCACGAAAAAGGTGGGGATGCCGATGGCTGTGCCGAACATGATCTGGCGCCGCTCGCTTTCGACAAAGGGGGTGTCGGGGATGTGCTGATGGCTGCAAGCGCCTGCGGCGATGAGCTTGAAGGCCAGGGCGTTCAGGAGCATCTGGAGATCGGTGGCCCGGCCCAGGTCGCCTGCGAACTGCTCGAAAAGCGAATAGTGCCGGGCCTCGAAGCCGGAAAAGCCCATGACCTCGAATTCCCGCAGCTTGTAGGGCAGATACACCGACATCCGTTTGTCAAAAATCCCCATCATGTCCAGGTCTTCCTTGAGGCGGCGGTCGTTGTGGAGCCTGCCGTCCTGGCTGGCGCTCCGCTCCGTGGAAAGCAGGGCCACCGGATAATCGATGAGCCGGAAATCCGGGATGAAATCCCCCTTGCAGCGGCAGGCCTTGCCGACGATCTGATCGATAAGCGGGGGGCCGAACGGGGTGAGGGCCTGGCCGCAGAACTTGTTGCGTGCTTTTTTTCGCCAGCGCCGCCAGAGCATGCGCAGATGGGTGTAATCCAGTTGGTGGGGGAGAAAGCCCAGGGCCTGTTCCGGGTGGAAATCCTCGAAGGCCAGGCGGTAGGGCGCGGCGCTGTATGTGCCGACGAACAGGGGCAGGAAGTGCTCCATGACCTTGGCCACCAGATCGCCCATGCATTTTTCATGGCGGGGGGTGAAGCCGGAGCCGGGGTCGCGCAGCAACCGGCTCATCTTGCGGCTGCCCATGCTGACATGGGTGCCGTTGTTGGCCAGGCTGATGTTGGAGGTATGGGGCATCATCACCAGGTTGTTGGTGATGATGCCTGCCTCGCGCATCTTCATCACCGCGTTCAGATGGCTGCGGCTCAAGACCTGGTGGCAGAGGATCATGTACTGGTGCTTGGCCTCGCCTTCGTCCCAGCCGGAGAGGCAGGGGCTCATGAACAGCTTGCGGTAGAAGGCGTCGGAAATGCATTCGTTCAGAGCCCGCTGCCGCATCGGTGGATGGGGGGAGAAAAAGAGCATGGCCTTCTGCCCCCGCCGGATGAGTTCGAACTTTTCGTTGGCGTACATGATCAGCAGTTGGGTGAAGAGAAAGCGTTTGGCCGTCTCCCGCGCCAGGGCTTTGCCATAGCCGGTGTGGGGGTGCATGCCGGTGACATGGAAGGAAAAGGTCTCCGGCGAGGTGTTGTCGCTCAACAGATGGGTGAGCAGCCGGGTTCCGGTTTTTTGTACTGTTTCATGGCGGCCGCCCTGGCCCATGACATCGGCCAGGGCCAGTTTGAGCAGATAGCTGATGGGGATGCGCAGATGCCTTTCTCCCCCCTCCTCTGTAAAGAAGCGGGCGGTGTCGGAGCGTTCGCCGCGGCTGTGGTCCTGCTTGTCGGCCTTGAGATCGGCGGCCAGGGTATGCAGGGCGTCCGGATTTAGGCAGGAGAGGGGGAAGCGCACCCAGCTGTTTTCCCAGACCTGCTCGACGTTGTCGCTGAGGTAGCGCTCCAGATCCCGCCGCGCCCGGGGGGAGGTGTCGCCGCGGCTGGCCCGCTTGATGATGTTGGCGTAGTAGCTCGATTGCTCGATGGCGCGGGGCAGATCCGCCGCCTCGCGGCTGCCGCTCACCGCCACCTGCAATTCGTTTTCGCAGCCGGTGGTGGCGTCGGAGCCGAAAAAAGGCAGGCTGGCCGGGCGATCGGGGTCAAGGGCGAGCAGGGCGATGCACTCGCGTTCCGTGGGTCTGGGCTCTTGCCCTTTCCCTGTCTGGGTCATCGAAATATCCGCGAAGGAAAGTCTGCTCAATATTTTGCCCCCTGGTTGATTATTTGCGGCCTGCCGTCATCCCCTTTTCTTAAGAGTTATAGGTGGTCTCTGTCAGGGTCGTGTTAGATTTGCAACATGGTTTGATTCAGGAGAGGGGCGGGCCGGAAGGGGATGGGCGTGGCAGGGGGAAGGTTCGTGAAAGATTAGGATTTTGCCCGGTCCAGGAAGAACCGCATCCAGCATTCCCAGGCTACGGTGTCCAGAGTGCAGTCGTTGGGGCAGGGGTATTGTTCGACCACATGGGGGCACAGCCCGCTTCTGGCCGTGCAGATATGTTTGGCTGCTTTTTCGAGGGCGGTGCTCAATGTGGGTTTGTCATGTTGTATGGGTGTTTTCATTTTGTTTTTCCTTATGGAGCAGGATGGTGAAGGTGGTGCCCTTGCCGAGTTCGCTTATGACACCCACCTCGCCGCCATGCGCCTGGACAATGTGTTTGACGATGGCCAGCCCGAGGCCGGTGCCGCCAAGTTTGCGGTTGCGGGCCGCATCGCTCCGGTAGAAGCGCTCGAACAGGCGCGGCAGGTGCTGGGCTGCGACCCCGGTCCCGAAATCCTGGACCTCGATGGCGATTGTTTCTTCGTCACGCTGTTTTCCCCGCACCAACACCCTGCCGCCCTCCTCACTGTACTTGATGGCATTGACAATGAGGTTGGTGATCGCCTGTTCGAGCAGGGGGCTGTTGAGGTCTGCGGCGAGATCATCCGGCGCCTCCAGTTCGATGCTGATTTTTTTTTCGGCAGCCTTGAGCCCGCAAGTTTCGATAGCCCTGCGCAGGGGGTTGATTATTTTTTCTTCCGTGAGCACCAGCTCGGTCTGCTCGTTTTCCTGCTCCAGCCGGGAGAGGGCGAGGAGATCCTCGATGATGGCGTGCAGCCGCTTGGACTGTTTGGCGATGATCTCCACGAACCGTCGGGCGTCCTCCGGGCTTTCCAGCGCCCCGTCCAGCAGGGTTTCGGCAAAGCCTTCGATGGAGGTGATCGGGGTTTTCAGCTCGTGGGAAACATTGGCCACAAAGTCGCGGCGCATGTTTTCTAGCCTGCGCAGGTTGGTGACATCGTTGATGACGATGATCGCGCCGCTGGTCAGGTCCGAGGCATCTTGGAATCTTGTCCCGTGGGCGTAGAAGTATTTTTCCTGCCCTTCCCGGTCGGTGAGGTCGATTTCCCCTTCGATGGGTTTGGCAGAGGCAAGGGCCTGGCTGATAAAGCGTTGCAGGGCCAGGTTGCGTACCGCCACCAGGGCGTTTTTCCCCCGGAGCTTTTCCGGGGCGATGTTCAACAGCCTGGCGCCTGCCTGGTTGATATCAAGGATGCGCTCCTCGGTGTCCACGGTGATCACGCCCTCCACCATGCTGGAAAAGACCGCCTGCAACTGGCTGTGCTGCCGGGCAATGGTTTTGATCCGACCGTCGAGCTGATCGGCCATGGCATTCATGGCTCGGGCCAGGCTGGCCACCTCTTCGGCTCCTTCTTCCCGTAGCTTGTTGGTGAAAGCGCCGTCGGCAAAACGTTCGGCGCCCAGGCGCATCTCTTCCAAGGGCTTGGTGATGCGTTGGGCGATGAACCAGGCGACCAGGGCCACGAGCAGGGCGACAATCAGGCAGCCCCAGACAATTTTTAAAAAGATCGCCCGGAGCGCGTGGTCGATGAAGGTGATCGGGATCGCAGTCCGCAATACCCCTGTGGTTTTTCCATTTTGCACCAGGGGAATCGCCACATACATCATCTTTTCCTGGAGGGTGTGGCTGAAGCGGAGAGAAGGGGCGGGTCGACCGGCAAGTGCGGCAATGATCTCAGGTCGGTCGCCGTGGTTTTCCATCCGGCCCGGATCTTCATCGGAATCGGCCAGAACCTCGCCGCCTACGGCAATAACGGTCAGACGGGTCCCGGAATTTCTTCCGGCGGTTTTGCAGAAGGCCTGAAGCGCGGGGAGGTTGTTTTTGGCCAGGAGAGTAAGGACATGTTCCTGGCTCAGTCGGCCTCGCGCCTCAAGGCCAGCGGAAGTCTGGGCCAGTTGAAAGGCGCGGAGGGAATATGCCCCGTATCCGGCGGCGATCAGAAGGGCGATAATGGTGATCAGAAGCTGGCTTGGGTACAGCTGCCAGATAAGGCGTTTACGATGCATGGCAATCCCCGTTGCGGTTGGAGTTGATAGATTCAACAGCAACAGAATAGCACGGGATTGTTAGAATATGGTCAGGATATTGTGACAAGGTTGTTCTCCGCCGAAAAAAATCTTTCCGGCGGAGAACAGTCGTGTTCGATGGGGTGTTACTTCGCCCGCACCTGGAAGGGGAACGGGCGAACCAAGCGCATCAGCTTATTCGTCGGAGTAGGGTTTCTTCTTCCCTCGTCTGGGAACGCCAGCGGATGGCGGTCTGGCTGGGGCTGACGGTCTGGTCGAGCTTGAGGGCCTGGCCGAGGGGTATGGCTTGCCCGGGGTGGAGGGCTTGCTTGAAGAATATGGTTTGGCCGAGGTGGAAGGTCTTGCCGAGGTAGAGGGCCTGGCCGAGGGATATGGTTTGCCCGAGCTGGAGGGCTTGTACGAGCCGGAGGACTTGTACGGTTTCGCGCCGCTACGCCCCGGATACGCCGGTTTTGCGGGGCGGCCCTTGGGGGCGTCCATGGTCTTGACCTCGACATCCCGGCCATTGACCTTGAGGCCCTGGAACACCTCAAGGACCTTCTGGGCGAAGCGGCTGTCTGCTTCCAGCATGGCGGTGTGGTCCAAAATCTCGATGCGGCCGACCTTGATGGAGGCCGAGCCGCTGGCGTCATTGATCTGGCCGATGAGCCGCGCCGGAGAGATGCCGTCTTTCTCGCCGATATTGAGGTAGAAGCGGCTGAAATTCACGCGCTCGCGGTCGTCCTGGCGAGCGAACCTGCTCTCCGGGCGCTCCTGCCTGGAAAAGCGGCTGTCCGGGCGCTGGTAATCGGTGTTCTGGCCGCGGCCCTTCTCCGTGACGTTGATGTCCGGGGCATTCTGGTAATGGGTCAAAACAGAGGCAAACTCCTGGGAAACAAAACGGAGGATCAGCTCGTCGCGGTCAAGGTCGGCCAGGGCCGCGGTGATGGCCTCCATGAAGGGGGCCAGCTGGGCGTGGTTTACCTCGACGTTCTTGATGGTCTCGATCTTGTGGAGCAGCTGTTTTTTGCAGACCTCATGGCCCGAAGGAACCTTGCCCAGCTCGAACTGCCGTTTCATCTTGCTCTCGATCTCCTTGATGCGGAACTGCTCGCGCATATGGATGATGGAGATGGAGATGCCGGTCTTGCCGGCCCGGCCGGTGCGGCCGCTACGGTGGGTGTAGTTGGCGCTGTCGTCGGGCAGGTTGTAGTTGATCACGTGGGTCAGGTCGGTGACGTCCAGGCCGCGGGCCGCCACATCGGTGGCCACCAGGAGCTGCACCGATTTGCTGCGGAAACGCTGCATCACGTAATCGCGCTGGCTCTGGGAAAGTTCGCCGTGCAGGGGGTCGGCGCTGTAGCCGTCCTTGCCGAGCTTGTCCGCGACATCGTTGACCTCCTGGCGGGTACGGCAGAAGATGATGGCGTACATGTCCGGGTTCATGTCCACCAAGCGGCGCAGGGCCAGGTAGCGGTCCTTGGCGTGGACCATGTAGTAGACGTGGCGGATGTTTTCCGACCCGGCATTGCGGGTGCCCACCGTGATCTCCAGCGGGTTTTTCATGTATTTTCTGGAGATGGAGGCCACGCTTTGCGGCATGGTGGCGGAAAAGAGCAGGGTGTGCTTGTCCGCCGGGGTCTGGGCGAGGATGGCGTTCAGCTCGTCCTGGAACCCCATCTGCAGCATCTCGTCGGCTTCGTCCAGCACCACCGAGCGGACAGCGGAAAGATCGATCTCCTGGCGGCGCATCAGATCGTGCAGCCGGCCGGGGGTGGCGACGATGATCGGGGCGCCCTGCCGCAAGGAGCGGATCTGGTTCTCGATGCTGGCCCCGCCGTAAATGGCGCACACCCGGATGGCCGGGAGATTCTTGGCAAAGGCATTGAGGTCCCGGGCCACCTGCATGCAGAGTTCCCGGGTCGGGCAGAGCACCAGGGCCTGGGTCTTGCGGCTGCCTGGATCGCAAAGCTGCACCAGGGGGATGCCGAAGGCCGCGGTCTTGCCGGTGCCGGTCTGGGCCAGGCCGACGATATCCACCGGTTTATCAAGGAGGATCGGGATGATCTGCTCCTGGACCGGGGTCGGCGCGGTAAAGCCCAAGGTTTCAAGGGCGGTGATGATGTCGGGGTGGATGCCAAGTTCGGCAAAGCTGCTCATGGGTGTATTCCTCATTGAAGGGCGTGCGGGAGTAGGGGTGCAATACAGGAGAAAAGTCATCCTTGCGGCCCAACGCCCTAAGGCCGTGTGGCAAAAAAATGTCGTCAACTGGCTGGATGGGAAAACAGCATGCGAGCCGCGGCGAAACAGGATTATTCCGTGACGGCTCCCAGACAAAAAAACCGCACTCCCTCGTCAGAGGCTTTGTGCGGTGCGTTTTTGTTCGTTTGTCGATTACAGGCAGAGGCAACACAATGAATTGCGATATTTACCATGGTTCGTTGAGGAAAGCAAGCGGAACGTCTGATTGTTGCCTGAATACGCCATGGTGGCGCGAAAAACAGGCGCGGCGTTGCCGAAGTTTAGAGCTTGTCCGTAATAATTTTTTCAGGGATCGCGCCGGATTGTGAGACGGATTTGGGTGGGACGATTGAGGCGCGGCCAAAAACGGCCAAAAGCCGGATGCGAGCATCAAAGATTTATTTACGGACAAGCTCTTCGCCGTCGTTTGTTCTTCCCCCGCCCATGGCCTGGTACAGGGCGATGCTATCGGCAA
>CAYTVV010000041.1:0-23893 GCA_964441875.1 uncultured Desulfurivibrio sp. | reverse complement strand
TAGTTGAGGTACGAGCGGTTGGTGTGGACGATGAACTCCACGCGCATGCCGCCCATGCGGGCGAAGAACTTAAACATCTGGGTCTTGGCGGAACTGCCGATGCTGCCGCTGTGGTGCCCGCCGCTGGAAAGGGTGTCGCTCACCTCCTCCAAGGTCATCAGGGAGCCCGCCCTGGTGGCGCTCTGGGTCAGGTGTTTCTGAAAGGCCTTGACCTCGGCCACCGAATCCACCACCCCCATGAGACCCAGTTCGTCATCCACCGCCACGGCGGGATTTTCCTCGCCCTTGCGCAGGAGCTTGAGCACCTTGGCCTCGGACTGTTTCTTGCGGATGGAGACATAGATCGGCACCTCGGCCCCGTTGGCTTGGAAGCGGCGGCGTTTGATCAGGGTGAGCTTCTGGTTGGCCTTTCTTTCCACTCCGCGGGCCTGCTCCCGGCTGATGACCTCAACCTTGGCGCAGGCAAAGGTGTCCGGGTCGTGGTCGCTCAAAAGATAAACAATCTCCAGCTCGCCGATCCTGCTTTTTTTGCTCCAGACGTATTCGTTCAAAAAGTCGAGAAACTGGCCGAACTTCCCCTCCACCTCGGTTTCCCGTTCCCGCTGATCGATGGAACCGGCCAGATTCATGAGGATCAGCTTGCGCTTGGCCTCGAAGCGCGCCTTCTTGTGGTAGCGGTCGTCAAAGAGAATGAGCAGCAGATCCACCGGGCTCTTGCAGGAGTCGATCTCGTTGGTCATCTCGATGTAGGAGGCGTAGTTGGCCAGCACCTTGGCCTTGAGATAGTTGATCACCCCGTCGGCGGTGCGGGAATAGGTGTTGACCCGCAGGATCACCTCCCTGGCGTTGCCCTCGATGCCGAACATGTTGCCCAGCAGCCGGTAGGCCCGCTCGTTGGCCAGCTTCCGCCGGGCCGGATCGTTGATAATCGCCTGGATTCCGGCAAAGGAGCGGACATCGAGAAACTCGAAGATTTGGTTGCGCAGAATCCGGTAGCGGGTGGCCATGCCGGCCTCAGCCAGGCCACGGGCAAAGAGCCGAGCCTCCGGGGAAAACGAGACCAGGGATGGCGGCCTGTCTCCGGTGGCAAAAGGCCCGGACCTGGCCAGCAGGGAAAAGATGTTTTCTTGCGTCATGAGGCTTTCGCTCCTTTCTCAAGACCGAAACCGTCGGCCTTGGCAACTCGCTTTTTTCCACTGTACGGGCAGGACGGGCACGGATCAAGAACTATATTCGGCCACCAACTGTAGCACTTCCCGATCTTGGAGCGGCCTGCCCAAGTCCAGACACTGCCCCCGAAAGGCCTCGGCCAGCCGCCCCAACTGCGCCTCCTGACAGTGCAGCCCCAACTGCCGCAACCGCTCGGCCACGCCCTGCCTGCCAATCTTGGCTCCATACGACAATTGCCGCCGTGCCCCGACCAGACCCGGAGCATAGGGCTCATAGGTCTGCGGGTCTTTGGCTAGCCCGGCCAGGTGCAGCCCGGTTTCGCAGGCAAAGATCCCCGCGCCGATCACCGGCTGATGGGCCTCGATCGTCCGGCCCGAGCAGTCGGCGGCCAACTTGGCCAGGCCGGGGAACAGGGTGGTCGCGTAGGGCCTGCCGCCTTGCAGGGCCAGATAGCCAGCCACCTCTTCCAAGCGGCTGTTTCCGGCCCGCTCACCCAAGCCCAGGACCGTGACGTCGGCCCAATGGGCGCCAGCTTCCAGAGCGGCAATGGCGTTGGCCGTGGCCATGCCGAAATCATTGTGCATGTGCACCCCGATCTCCACCGCAAATGGGCACAGCGCACGGACCAGTGCGGCAATTCCGCCGGGGGTGGCCACTCCCACCGTGTCGGCAAGACGGATGCGATCCACTCCATTTTCACAGGCAACGCTGACGATCTCGCGCAGGAAAGCGGGCTCTGCCCTGGTCGCATCCTCCAAACCCAGGGAAACATAGGGCACCACCGCCCGCGCCCTGGAGACCGCCTTGGCCACCATCTTGGTCACTGCCGCGCGCCCCAGATTCAGCTTGATGGCGATATGGAGGTCGGAGACCGGCACGGATAGAGACAACACATCCGGGGCCAATCTCAGCCCGCAGGCGATGTCCTCTTCCCGACAGCGGCACCAGAGGGCCAAACGGCTCAGGCCTGCCTCCTTGCGGCAGCGGGCAACCAGAGCGGGCAGCTCTTTGTCCAGCGGCGAGGCGACACCCACCTCCACCTCTTCGACCCCAACCCGCACGAGATGCCGGGCAATGGCCACCTTCTGCTCCAGGCTGAAGGCAACGCCCACCGTCTGGCTACCCTCGCGCAGGGTGCTGTCCACCAATCCTCGCACATGTTCCATGGCTGTCACCTTATATCCCCGATGCCAGTGCAAAATTTTGCGCGGTCGGA
Organism: uncultured Desulfurivibrio sp.; assembly: GCA_964441875.1. GTDB lineage: Bacteria > Desulfobacterota > Desulfobulbia > Desulfobulbales > Desulfurivibrionaceae > Thiovibrio. The sequence goes on along the minus strand of CAYTVV010000041.1, from coordinate 21,507 downwards.
TTTTCCTTCTTCCACTGCGCTCGCCAGCAAACCTTTGTCCGCCAGCCGTCTTCATTCTCCGGTGCGGTAAACTCCTTTCGAGCGCTGACCTCTTCCACCCGCCCATTGGCAAAGATAACTAGGGTGTCGGCAAAGACCTCCACATCCGCCGGGTCATGGGTGATGACCACCAGGGGCACGGCAAACCGTTGCCGGATCTCCCGCAGCTCCATGCGCATCCGGTGGCGCAGCATGGAATCAAGGGCGGAAAACGGCTCGTCCAGCAGAAGAATGGAGGGCTTCTTGATCATGGCCCTGGCCAGGGCCACCCGCTGCTTCTGGCCCCCGGACAGCTCCGCCGGATAGCTCCCGCTAAGATGGCTGATCTCAAAGGCCGCCATGATCTCATCAACCTCCTGCCGATCATCGGACGACAGGTTGAGATGCCAGGCCTTCTTCAACGGATAAGCGATATTTTCCCGCACGGTGAGATGGGGAAACAGGGCGTAGTCCTGAAACAGATACCCCACCCCCCGCTTGCGTGCTGGGAGATTGATGCCCAGGTGAGAATCAAAAAGAATCTCTCCGCCCACCACAATCCTGCCCTGCTCCGGCGTGACCAGCCCGGCAATGGCCTGGATGGTGAGGCTCTTGCCCGAGCCGGAGGCGCCGAAGATCACGGTGAGATCATCCTGGGAGGAAAACGCAGCCTCCAGTTCAAAACGCCTGTCGCCGGACTGTAGGGTTTTACGGATATCAACCTCAAGCCTCATCGCCCGGCCCTCCCTCTGTTTGCCAGCTTGTTGGTCATGACAAGAATGGTGACGCAGACCACCGACATGATGGCCACCAGGGTATTGGCCAGGGTGTAATCTCCGGCCTGCACCGCATCAAACACCGCCATGGCCGCGGTCTGGGTCTTGCCCTCGATATTGCCCGCCACCATCAGGGTGGCGCCGAAATCCCCCATGGCCCTGGCAAAGGCGAGCATGGTTCCGGCCAGCAGCCCCCGTGCGGCCAGGGGCAGGGTGATGCGGAAAAACACCCGCAGCTCGTTGTCGCCCAGGATGCGGGCCGCCTGCTCGTACTCGGTGTTGACTCCTTCAAAGGCGGCGCGGGCGGACTTGAAGAGCAGGGGGAAGGCCACCACCGTTGCCGCAAGCACCGCGCCCTGCCAGGTAAACATCAGACTGATCCCGAAATGCGCGTTGAGCCATGAGCCCAGCCAGCCGTTTCTCCCCCAGACCACGATAAGGTAATAACCCAAAACCGTGGGCGGCATGACCAGAGGCAGGGTCAGGACGGCGTCAAGAAAATCCCTGCCCCAAAACGAGAAGCGGGCGGTGAGCCAGGCGAAAGCCACGGCAAAGGCAAAGGCCAGCAGAGTCGCGCACGAGGCAATCCGTAACGTAAGCCAGAGAGGAGTCAGGTCGGGCATGATCGCTTCCTTCAGTGAGCGGCCAGCTATGGCCTGGTAAAGCCGTATTTTGCCAAGATGGCCTGCGCCTCGGAGCTCCGCAGATAGAGGATAAAGGCCTGGGCCTTCTCCTTGTTGGCGCTGGCCGCGACAACAGCCGCGGGATAGACAATGGGCCGGTCGGTGGAGATTTCAGCCACAACCCGCACCCTCTCTTTTGCGCTCGCGGCATCCGTGGCAAAGACGAAGCCGGCCTCCACCTCACCCCGCAGCACATACTCCAGCGCCTGTTTGACCGAGATACCCATGACGCACTTGGGCGCCAGCGTCTCCCAGAGCCCCTGCTTTTCCAGGGCCGCCTTGGCATATCTTCCCGCGGGAACCGAGGCGGGATTGGCCATGGCGATTTTTTGCACCCGACCGGACTTCAAATCACCAAGCCCGGTGACCGCAGGCATATTCACCGGGGCAATGAGCACCAGGGAATTCCCCGTAAAATTGACTCTGCTCCCCGGCAAAATGAACCCGTCCTTTTCCGCCTTGTCCATGGTCTCCTGATCGGCGGAGGCAAAGAGATCAACCGGGGCGCCCTGGGCGATCTGTTGCAGAAGGGGGCCGGACCCGGCAAAGTTGAAGCGGACCTTCACCCCAGGATTTTTCGCGGCAAACGATCTGCCGATCTCCTTGAACGATTCGGTCAGGCTGGCGGCGGCGGAGACCAGAAGCTCGGTTTCCGCGCTGGCAGAGCTTGGCGTCCAGGACATTGAGGCCGTTGCCACGCACAAACAGATCAGAATTCTCAAAAACACGGCGCAGCTCCTTTAATAAAGTAATGGTGGTCTTGAACGACTCGTCGCCGGGGTGACGGAATGTCGCGTTTTTCTTGAGTTATTACGAGTCCAGCAAGTAAGGCCTATGACACAACGCATGCGATCTGTAGTTACAATCCAGGCTCGGCATTCCCTTCCGCACACAGCACCTTCCCCAGTTTCGCAGTCATTTCCTGCAAAACATCTTGAAACTGAGCATGGTACTGCCAAAAAACAGCGATTGCCCTCTCGCCCGTCGGCGTAAGCCTGGCGCCGCCGCCGCTCTTGCCGCCCCGGGAGGTCTCCACCAGCTTGCACCCTGCCTGGCGGTTCATGGAATCAAGAAGATCCCAGGCATGCTTGTACGACATCTCCATGGAACGGGCAGCCTGGGCAAGGGAGCCGTATTCCCTGATCCGTTCAAGCAGCACCACCCGACCATAACCGAGAAAGGTGCCTTCCTCGCCTTCAAGCCAGAGCCTGCCCCGCCACTGCAACCCGGATTTCACCTTGTTTTTCGTCGTGTTATTTTTCATTTCGTTATATTTATCAGAATATAACGATTACACAAGGCCTTTTTCGCACAAAAAAGCCCGTCTGTCTCAGCCAGGGGAGGGGGCGAGACAGACGGGCCAAACAGGGGGAAATTGTGAGGGAAACCCTGTTAGAACGACATGCTCACGGCAACCCCGCCGTAGAAGAAATCATCGTCATCGCCATTCTTGCTGCCCGCTTTCATGAGATCCTGAGCGTCATTGCTCAGGGCAAAGGTATAGCTGAGCTTGGGAATAACGGTGATGTTTTTGTTCACCGGCACGGTGAAGCCAACTGACAACACTCCGTCATGAAAATTGCTGTATTTACTGACGCCATCGGCCTCTTTATAGAGTGAAGACTCACTTGCTTTGAGGTAGCTCACCTGGGCGCCCAAATCCAAAGTGATGTCACCCTGAACCGGGAACGAATGGGAAACACCCAGAGTCGTATACCAGCCCGGCAAGTAATCCGTGTCACGGTACACGGTCAGGGTCGGCTTCAAGAGGGTGTTCCACGCGGCGCTTGCGAAAAATTCCTGCGAATCCTCCGCCGAATCATTAGCATAGTAAATATAGCCCACGGAATAAGCCATGGGACCCATCTCCCAACCATAGGCCAAGGTCACGTCGGTTTCAGTCCACTTGTGAGTATCATCGACATACGGATCGGTGTCATAATTCCCCCACAGGTTTGCGGAAAAGCCTTTATAAGCCGCAGTCATGGAAGGCTGCACCACAACGCTGTCCTTGCTAAACTCAAATCCACGCCAGATATACTGGCTGTAAGCACCAACGGTCAGGTTCGCCGTGGGCTTATCTTCCTCAGCATCGGCAGCAAAAGCCAGGCCGGAAAGCATGGAAAAGCACACCCCTGTGGCGGCAACCCCGACCAGCAACTTCCTCGCGATTTCACTCATCTTCTCTCTCCTTTCTACACGTTATGAAAATTACCTTAAAGGCACGAAGCCCGTCTTCTATGTATTCCTGTGTATCCAAATTTCATGCCACCAACAAAAAAAACTCAGTAACATACTGGAATTAAAAAGATTACGACAAATCGCCATCCTTGTTGCAAGTTACATTTTTGAGTCATTACACCTCTGCAAGATGACAAAAATGTAACTTATAACTATCCCCGCTCCACCGCGCTACTTCTTCTCCTTGGCGCTACAGGTCCGCACCGAGGCGATCTTTGTCCAATCATAATAGGTATTGAAGCTCCGTCCGTCCTTGCCCTCTTCCGTAATCCGGACAAACTCCTCGCCAAGAAAAATCACCGCCTCCTCATACACCTTGCCCTCGTTGATCTGTACCGACACGCCCTTGCGCAGCTTGCGGGACATGGTCCCTTGCACCGGCTTGGAAGAATACTCAAACACCTTTTCCCAGGTAGCCTTCATTGCATCACCTCATTGAGTTTTTTAAGAACAGCCGCCGCCAGATCCGACGCAGCCGCCGGAGGCGCAGGACTTCTTCCGCTTCTGCAAAGGGGCGACACTGCCGCCTTCGTATATCGCCTTCACGCCATCGATGATAAAGCCGCCCATCTCCACCGGCTTTACCCCGGCTTTTTCAAGAATACCGCGGGGCGTTTCGCCCACGCCGCTCACCAAAACCGCCCGGCAGTCATTCAAAGCCCTGGCCAACGAGGTCCAGCGTTGCAGGCCGCCGCTTACCTTGGGCGCAGGCCGCTCTTCCACAAGGAGGTACTCGTCCCCCTTACGCTCGTAGATCTGGAAGCGATTGGCTTCGCCGAGGTGCTGATTAACGAGAACCCCTTCCATGGTAGCCACTGCCACATAGGGCCGGATCTCCGGGGGCAGGGCCGGGAGCTGGGCACAGGCGGAAAGGCAGCCGCGCATCTCCTCGGTTCGATCCTGGTCGAGCAGCCCCACCGCGTCGGCCCGACAGCGGGTGCAATGCCGCATCTGGGGCAGGAATTTTTCCGCCTCGCTACGCACCACCCCGATCTCCTCCTTGGACGGCTCGCGGATCGTGCCGAAGGGGGTGCCCACATTGGGAAACATGGCCATGCAGTTGAAGAGATCCGCGCCCAGCTCCTGCATGGCCTCCGCAACTTTGAGGATATGCTGATCATTGATCCCCGGAATCAGGATGGAGTTGATCTTCACCGTGATCCCGTGCGCCTTCAAGGCCTTGACCGCGGCCAACTGGCGGGAAAGCAGCAGCTCCGCCGCCTGGCGGCCCTGATAGGCAACCTTGCCGTCCCGCACCCAGCTGTAAATCTTGGCCCCCACCTCCGGGTCAACGGCATTAATGGTGATGGTCACATGGGAGACGTTCAATTCGGCCAATTCTGGGATATAGGGCCCGATGGCCAGGCCGTTGCTGGCCAGACACAGAATCATCTGCGGGTAATTTTTATTGATCAGGCGCATGGTTTCCATGGTCGCCTCTGCGTTGGCAAAGGGATCGCCGGGTCCGGCAATGCCAGCCACGGTGATGCGCGGCTCCTTTTCCAGAACCTTGCCCATGTAGACCAGAGCCTGCTCCGGGCTCAAGATGGTGCTGGTCACGCCGGGCCGCGACTCGTTGACGCAGTCGTACTTACGGTCGCAGTAGTTGCATTTGATGTTGCAGTTCGGGGCCACCGGCAGATGGACGCGGCCGGCCTGCCCTTTCATGGCCGGGTTGAAACAGGGGTGCTTGCTCAGGTCTTTGTGTATCTCGTGCATGATTCTCTCCCTTATGTATCTCGATTAACTTCTAGCAAAAGTTCCGTTTTGTCATTCCCGAGGTAGTTGTCGGGAATCCAGTTCTGTGTAAATCCAAGGCGTGGTGGATTCCCGCCTGCGCGGGAATGACGGAAATGGCCGATACGTCCAGCCTCCTGCCATCACATATAGCTGTACCCAACCTCGGAGCTGTCCTGCTTGGCCATGATCATGGCATTGGCGATCAGGTCGAAAAGCTGCTGCGCGCCGTGGTAGCCAATATGCAAAAGCCGCTGGCCGCCCACCCGGTCGTGGATGGGAAAACCCACGCGGATCAGCGGGAGGCCCAGGCCCCGGGCCAGGGCGTAGCCCTTGCTGTGGCCGAGGAAGAAATCCGGCTTCAACTCCGAGGCCAGCTCGCCTATCTCGTGGAAATCCATGCCCTCGTGAATCCGGGGCATCTCCACGGCAAAGCCCTCCACCGCCGTTTCGATGGCCTTGACAAAGCTGCCGCTGGTGCCGCCCGAGGCGCAGAGCACCGGCTGGACCCCGATCTCGGCCAAAAAAGAGGTCAGGCCGATGACCAGATCCTCTTCGCCGTATACAATGGCCCGTTTGCCGAACACGTACTTATGGCCGTCCACCAGGCTGTCCACCAAGCGGCCCCGGGCCATGGCGTACTTCTCCGGGGTGGGGTTGCCGGAAAGCCCGCTCAACACCTCGAAAAACCGGTCCGTCTCCCTGATGCCCACCGGCATCCCCAGCCTTTGCAGGGGCACGCCGTAGGTCTTTTCCAGATATTTGCCCCCAGAGAGCTGGTCCGGCAGGGTATGGCCGAACTCCACGGTGGCCGCCGCCCCGCCCATGGCGCGGATATCGCTGATCTTCGTTCCGCCCTTGGGAATCAGGGGATAATCCCGCAGGGCTGGGCCGTCGAGGGTTTCGGAAAAATCAGGCAGCACGGTGGCACTCAGGCCGCAATCAGCAACGATCTCTTTAAGGCTCCTGAGATCGGCGGCAGAGAGAAAGCCAGGCAGGATGTTCACCGTCCCGTTTGCCTCGACCGCCACGGTCAACTGCTCCACCAGGGCCCGCACCGCCGCATGAAACCCCTCCATGTGGGTGCCCGAATAGCTCGGGGTCGAAACCTGCACCAAGAGCGGGCCGCCGTCCTGCATGAACTCCTGGCGGTACTGGAAGAGCAGCATCTTCACATCGTCGCCAATGGTTTCGGTGAGGCAGGTGGTGGCGATGCCGATGAGGGCCGGGTGGTACTTTTCGGTCACGTTTTTCAACCCGAGCTTGAGGTTCGCCCCGCCGCCGTAAACCGCGTTCTTCTCCCCCAGCGAGGAGGAGGCGATGTCGATGGGCTCGTTGAAATGGCTGATGATGTAGCGCCGCATGTAAGTGGCGCAGCCCTGGGAGCCGTGGAGAAAGGGCACCGCCCCTTCCACGCCCCGAAAGGCGAGGCTAGCGCCCAGGGGCTTGCACAGCTTGCAGGCATTGGTGGTGGAGACATACTGGGGGGGCATCTTAGTCATTGCTCGCCTCCTGTAGGGATTCTGCTTTCCGGGGCACAAACCGCCACACCGGGCTCATCACCGAGCCGTACACTTCCTTGGCAAAGTTGAGCATCCCGGCAAACCCGGCCAGCATCTCCTTGCGCTCGTGGTTGTGATCGCAGAAGGCCACGCCCAGCTTATAGGCAATGGGCCGCTCCTTGACCCCGCCCACGAAGATGTCCACCTCCTTTTCCTTAAGAAACGAGGAAAGCTCCAGAGGGTTGGAATCATCCACGATGATGGTGCCGGGGTCGGTGATCTCGGCCAGTTCCGCATAATCCTCCGGGGTGCCGGTCTGGGAGCCGACCATGACCACCTGCATGCCGATGGTGCGGAAGGCCTTGACCAGGGAAAAGGCCTTGAACGCCCCGCCCACATAGATGGCCGCCCGCTTGCCGGTCAGGGCCTGCCGGTAGCGCATGAGTTCCGGCATCAGCAGGGACAATTCTTCTTTGACCAGCTCCCTGGTGCGGCGCATCATCTCCTCGTCCTTGAAAAACGCGGCCACCGCATAGAGCGACTCGGCCATGTCCTCGACGCCGAAATAGGAGACCCGCAGCGAGGGAATGCCGTAGTCCTCCTCCATCATCCGGGCCAGATCCATGGTGGAACCGGAGCACTGCACCACGTTGAGCGCAGCCCCGTGCGCCCGCTGAATATCCCCCACCCGGCCGTCGCCGGTAATGTTGGCCACCACCTCGACACCCATCTTGGTGAAATATTCACGGATCAGCCAGATCTCCCCGGCCAGATTGAAATCACCCAGGATGTTGAGGCTGTATTTGGAGATCCCGCTGATATCGCCCATGCCCACCAGTTGGCGCATGGCATTGCAGGCGGCCTTGTACCCCTCCCGCTTGTTGCCCTTGAATCCCTCCGACTGCACGGGCAGGACCGGAATACCCTTTTCCTCGCTCACCCTGCGGCACACCGCCGCCATGTCGTCGCCGATGATCCCCACGATGCAGGTGGAATAGACAAAAGCCGCCTTGGGCGCGTGCCGATCGATGAGTTCGATCAGGGCGTTGTAGAGTTTTTTCTCGCCGCCGAAGATGACGTCGGTCTCCTGCATATCCGTGGAAAAACTTAAGCGGTGCAGTTCCGGCCCGGAGGAGAGCGCCCCCCGGATATCCCAGGTATAGACCGCGCAGCCGATGGGCCCATGCACCAGATGCAGGGCGTCGGCAATGGGATAGAGCACCACCCGCGAGCCGCAGAAGACGCAGGCCCGCTGGCTCACCGCCCCGGCCAGGCTGTCCTTGTTGCACTCCATGACAAAGGGGGCTTCCCCGGTGCGATGTATCGAATCCTGTCGTTCCCGCAATACTGCTTGCATGGCGTTCGCGCTCCTGTGTAATGAGTTACAAAGGCATAAGAGCAAGGGGTGTGCCACGCAGGGGAAATAATATTTTCTCGTATGATTACTTGCAGTTAAGCAGACAATGATTCAGGGATTGAAACGGAAGGGAGCGGGGAGCCGAGGAGAGTTGTGTAAACTTTGCGACAAAAAAGAAGGGGATGGACATTTCTGTCAGCCCTTGCGGGCGCAAGGAATAACAGAGATACTATTTCAGAACCCAAACGCACTAAAGCTGCGGAATGGACGGAGCGTTGGATTGTTGGCTAAAAATATTTTTATCGGATAGATTGGCCTAACCATAAGTTCAGCTCCGTTTTGACCTAGCTGACAAGAATTAGGTATTGTGTCCCGGGAATTCCCCAGAGGATGTCATCCCGTTAAGCGACCCGAAGGCAAACCCCGGCAAAGTCATACGGCATGTTTCCGAGACACATCGGCAGGTATTATTAGCCAGCCGGGGGCAAAGGGTGGTGGTGCAGAACCTGCGGGATTTTGAAAAGGCCGAAGAGGAATGTTCTTTCATGCTGGCCGTGGCCAAGGGCATGGTAGAACAGGATCAAGGACACGAGGCATCCCCTTGCCGAGGTGAAAAAACGCCTGGGACTGACATAGACCAGAAGCCGCTTGCGAACTTCAGGAACCGCCATTCTTTTATGAGCATGATTTTGCAGGTGAAACAGAGGGATTAAACGAAGAAAACACTTATTTTTTGGATAATTATAGAGAGATATCACGCAAGTAGCTTGGCCAGACCCCTTGGATTTTGCTTGATTTTGGATTGGTGCCCACTTGTAATTTGAATTCACCTCTGACCCGTTTAACGTGGCACCTTATTTTTGCATGCCTTAAAGGCTTCTTCCTTTAAAACAATACCCTCTTGTTCAAATACTTTTCGGGCTGATGCCGCAATGCGGTCAATACTACCTTCCGGACAAAACACATGCCCTTTAAGTTTGTGCTGATTGTATTGCTCGGTCCATTGATGGGAGGGAAACATATCACTGAGTTGCTTAAGATCCTGATCCGGATCTGTCCTGTTAGTCCTGACATAGGTGCTATTCGCTTCTTTGAATGATGGAGGGCTAGGAATATCAATCCATACATCATGAATAGAACAAGGTTCACCAGCATCCTTCCATATTTTCCTCGACAAATTCCTCAAGTATATTCTGCTTTCAGCGCGATTGAAATTTGTTGACAAAAGTGGTCCTGGATCTCCTTCAATTGTTTTTCTGCTTATCACAACAGCTCGCTTAAGCAAGCGCCGATAAAGGATGTTATGAATAAGGCGGTGGAGCTCTTCATCCACAGTCCTAGCTCCTTCTGCAACAAGGTCGGTATCGGTAATCCAAAGAAAATCAATTGGATTATCAAACGTTAATTCTTTATCACGAATCTTTATACTTATTTTGTTTTCTGCAAGATATTCAAATATCCCTTGAAACATGCAATCGCACGCTTTTACTTTCTGATGATGATATATTGTTGAGAATAGGAGCATCTTATTGAAGACAATTTGCTCAACGCTAGAGACCCCAGAGATTCCAATGGTCAAATCTTTGATTGTATCCCCGTTATTGCTGCCACCGAATGATGACAGATCAGATATTGCAATCTCATGCATCAGTCTGTCAAGGTCAAGCAGCAAAGGGATACCACTAAATCTGCTGTCACGGTATATATAGTCAAGCTTATCGGCATCAAATGATCCGTTAATAAAACTGACCTTGAATCTTTGATCCTCAGCATCTGGAAGGCCGACAATATAATTGGCAACAGTCTGCGGATTAATCTCCATCCTGTATCGAGACGACAGGAAGCCAAAGAAATCTCTGAAAGGCTTAGATTTTATTAGAAGGTAGGCTATGAACTCATGTGGCTTAGGATCAGCGTTCTTGTCTTCAAACTCTTCGTCTATCATTCCTCGGAGGGAATTACCATAAAGCTCCTCCGAACAGTGAGAGAAAATTCCATGGCCAATATCATGAAGTATAGCCGCAGCCCTAATATGATGCAGATCCTTTTCAGACAGGAAAGATTCCCCTTTTTTGCAAGAATAATCAAAAAGTTTTTGGGCGATAATAGCTGTGCCCAAGGAATGCTCGAAACGAGTATGTATCGCTGATGGATAAACGTAATTCACAAATCCCATCTGGCGGATTTGGCGTAAACGCTGAACAATAGGTAGGCTTATAAGAGAAAGTTCAAATGGATTAAACTTATGGGTGCCCCAAACAGCATCGTTGATAATCTTATCAGAATCAAACTCAGAGTAATGCTGCCCGACAAATTTTTCTGCAAATTCTTCAATCGAAGCCCTAACCCTTTCGCTTGAGGGCAAAGGAGCATTAGTGGACATTCTGTCGTTCCATAAATGAAGCCGCCATTGTCTTAAATAGTTCCGTTAAGTTAGAATCGTCCAGCTTAGGTTTGACATGTTTTTTGTAGTAACTTTTCGTATCTTCTGGAACATTATAAACTATTAAATCTGGGTTATATTTTCTGAGTAAATTTCTAAACTGCAGATTAAAGAGCGCCATATCAAGCACTCTTGAGAACGGTGCCGCCGGAGATCCGGCGAAGCGAAACGGCTTAAGAATTTCTTTATAGTCATCAAGTTGCTTGAGGCGGAAGACATCTCGATGCAGAGCAGAGGTGTCCGCTGTAAACTCCTTGAACCCTCCTGTCCCAATAATACCAATGATAATTTCTTCCGGTAGAAGAGCATTCATTAAACAACCTCCCCTTGATTTAAGTCGCCTAGCGTACTACGCTGGTTGCGTAATCTAGCTGTTTCCTTTTCGTCCAAATACGAACCGTTAATAAGCGTTAACTCAGATACATCACAACAAAAAAGGCATAACATCTGCCAGGTATTGACAGAATGCTATGCCCTCAGCAAGTGCCCTTCATATAGCGCCTCAGGTTCATGACCCATACCGAAAATCTACGCATAATTCGACAGTACCGAGTAGGCGTTCTAGCGAACGTATGCCTAAAATTATGAACCGCTACTCATATATTCTCTCAAACTTGAGAACTTAGTAAAGCAGAAAATGCATGTCAAGGAAAAAAACGTAGATCTCGGGGGAGTTCGGGGACACCCATGATTTGATGCGTTTCTTGCTGGGAGGCTCTGGGCTCAGGTCTTGAACAGTAAGTTTTACCGTATTATTCTTCCTGCTTACCCAAGAGCAGGCGCTCAACCGCTGACCGGTAAGCGGCCAGGTCTTCACGTTTATCGATAGCCAGCACCAGCACGACCAGCACATCTTCCTCAACACTATAAACCAAACGGTAGCCCTGCTTACGCAGTTTTATTTTGTAGCAATTGCGCAGGTCGCCATGCAGGTGCGAGCCAGGCGGGCAGGGTTGTTCGAGACGCTTTTTGAGCGCTTTGCGCAACACCGCCTTGATGCTCCCGTCGAGGGCGTTCCACTCCTCGAGTGCTTCCGGCATGAATTTGAGCCGGTATTTCGGGATACCTGGAGCGACTTCAGATTTTGTCAATATCCACCTCGATGGCGGTATCTTTGTGCTCCAGTCGCTGGCGTACAAGATCAACCAAATCCAGGTCGACCAACTTCTCGACCAAGGCTTCGAAAAGCTTGGGGGTGACCATATAGAAAGCGGGACGGTTGTGGTTGAGCACCGCTACCGGCTTTTCGCCGGCGGAGCGTAGTACCTGCGCTGGGTTCTTCTTGAACTCGGACATGCTGATCGAGTAATCGGCGTAGATCGTATCCATACATTCCCTCCTTGAATTATCAGCTACAAATATAGCTCTGTTTATAATCATTTTCAAGGGGAAAAAACTGCGGGTTGGCAGCACGACGCTCAAGTGGGGCGCGGCCAGTACATGATGATCATCACCCCAAGCAAGGCCACGACACCCCCTAGGATATCGAACCTGTCGGGCTCTATCCTATCGACTTGCCAGCCCCAGAGGATTGAGAGCACAATAAAAACACCGCCATATGCCGCATAGACACGACCGAAATGCGCTGGCTGAAAAGTGGGAACTATCGCATAGAGCAGAAGCACGAATGCGCCGATAAACGCGTACCACGCGGGCTTCCCTTCGCGCAGCCAGAGCCAGACAAGATATCCGCCGCCAATCTCACACAGCCCGGCCAGAACAAAATAACAAACTGAGCTGATTGCCTTGGTAGTTTCCATCTGCTTGTATTCCTACGCAAGGGTTTTCCTAAGACAGACGAGCGCCGTGGCCTGCCAGCCAAGAGCTTTATAAAAGTTCAGGGCAGGGACATTGTTGCGGTCAGCCAGAAGCTGAAGCCGTTTGATGCCCTGCTCTTGAGCCCATCCCCCCATGCTCTCCAACAAATGACGCCCCACCCCTTTTCCCCGCCATTGTTCCAAGACAATCACATCTTCGACCAGCAGGGCCGGGCCGCCCTCCGCCGTGGAAATCGTCACCTGGCCCGTACACATGCCGATCACCTGGCCCTGCCCCTCGGCTACCAGCACGCAGCCGTGCTCGTTTTCCAGCATCAGCATCAGGCCCCGCCGCTGCCTCGGCTCATCAAAAACAAAATCCTCTTCTACCGAAAAAAGCGCGGCCAACAAAGAGACCAGGCTATCAAGGTCCGCTGGCTCTGCCGTTCGTATACGCACCTTTACGTCGGACATGGGGTCCTCTTTTCCGTTCCCGTCAGAACATGCAGCACAATGCACAGCCCGGAATTATCTCGGTTAAAACAACTCGATCCGAATATTTTCATCATCAGCCTGGGTTAAGGTATAGAGGCCACCGTCCGCGAAAGTCATCCCCTGGGCTGCGGCAACGTTTTTCAACTTGGCAATGGAGTCTTTTACTTCACTTTCTTCAGCTTCACTATTGGTGTGAATGAGGAGTTCCTTGTCGTTGTCGGTGAATTCCAGAAGAAAGGCATTGTGCTCCAAAAATACCAGCTCCTCATAGGCGTAGGATATCCCCATCCCGGAGGATTCAACAATTGTCGTTACTTTTCCCAAGGGTTTCAGACTCATTTTTCACGATTCCCGGCTAAAAGTTGTTTTTCCACCAAATCCTGCAACCTGCCTGCCAGACCCAACATGGTAGGAATTTCCTCCATGGCTGGCCCGGAGATATTGAAGGTATCCAGGTCACAGATCTCCTGATATTGATCCAGGTCCAACAGCCCCTCCCGGATGTCCGACATGGCGCCGGGAAAGGCCTCATCCATGGCTTCGACCAGATCTTTCATGGTGTGGTTGTAGGGCAGTTTGCCCTCATACATCAGGGCGGTCATGACGAATTTTTCAATCGCCATGGCGATAATGTTGTAAAGGATAACGGTGGTGAAGGCCTTTCTGCGCTGCGCGTAGGCCAAGGACGCGGTCTTGAGGAAGGCCTTGCCCTCATACCAGAAATCCTCCCAGCCGCTTATGGGCTGAGCCTTTTTGAGATCGGATAATAAAAAATTTGCGGCCGGTTCCATGGGAATGCTCCCTTTTTTTCTCTGCGGAAAAATACTGGATGGCTCCGCCATACCCCATAATCCTGTGCCTCCTGAGTTTCTTGCAACATGACGAATTAAGCCAAAAAACCGTCATTCCCGCGTAGGCGGGAATCCATAACAGGCTGAATTCCAATAATGGATTCCCGACAAAAGCACTCGGGAATGACATATTGGTCATTTTGCAAGAGGCTTCCCTATGAGGCGATCAGATACGCTGCCGCCGGCGTCCCCTCTTCGAGGCCATCCAGGATGGCATCAATGGCGTCATGGCTGTTCACTCCCTTGAACCACCAGTTCTCGGGCTGGATCACCATAATGGGGCCTGATTCGCACTGCTTCAGGCAGGTGGTGGCGGTGACCAGGCAGTTCAGCCCCCGGTCCAGGATTTCCTCTTCGAGATACTGCATGAAGCCGTCGGTCTGTTTGTGGCAGAGGCCTTTCTTGTCGCCAGCCACGCGGAAGCTCTGGCAGACGAGGATCTGTCTTTTTGGAATTGCCATGGTGATTTTCTCCTCAGGTTAGAGCCGCTATTTGCGGCATTGTTTTTTTCGTAGAAACACAGGCTGAAACATCCAATCGTAACTGTTCAGCAGTGCCGCAGATGCGAGGAAGAGGCCTGCGAAGTGTGCTATTGCACATGAGCAGACCGATGACAAAGCAGATGCGGTGCTGCTGGGCAGTTACCGTTTTTTCTTGCCGCCGTTGAACAAAACATCCACGGTGCCGTCGATCTCGCCCTCGGTGATCAACACCGTGATGCCGTGGTCTTTCAAGATCTGTTTGGGGTTTGCTCCGGCGCTGGCGGCAAGCAGGGCAAAACAATCGGGCAGGCTGTCCGCCAGCTTTTCCCAGCGCAGCCCCCCGCCTCCAGCCTCGGGCAGGTCACGGCGGCCGAGCAGACAGGTAAGCCCATCTTCTCTGGGGCCGTAAATCAAGGCCTGATAGGCCTGGCCCAGGTGGAGATCCACCTCCATACCGCCGACGCTGACCACGGCCACGTTGGGCCGCTTGCTGCTTGGCCTGGGCAAGGCCGCCGCCACAAACCCGCCTTCGGTCACGGGCGCAAGCAAGGCGCTCCCGGCTTCGCTTGCCTCCTGCGCCAAATCCGCTTCCAGGTATTTGCCTACCCGGCTGCGGGCCGCTGTCAGCATGGCCTTGTCCGGTTCCTGCGGGAAGCCCTGGTTTTCAGCCTCTTCCGGACCCGGCTTGAACGGGACCAGGATCATTGCCGCAGCGCCGAGTTGGGCCATGCGCTGCTCGATCTGCTCCAGATGGCCGTCGTTGTAGCCGGGATAGAGGGTGGTCCTGATCTTGACCTTGATCCCTGCTTTCCGAAAAGCGACCACGGCCAGGGCCTGTTCGCTCAAAAGTATCTCCACGGCTTCAGCCAGGCGGACGGTTTTCTTGCCGGGTCGAATCCAGGCGAAGAGCTTGGCGAGGATCTCCGGATCAACCGCATCCACCCGCAGGGTCACCAGGCCGACGCCCTCTTCATCCAGAAGCGGGGCATACTGCTCCCCACCCAGTCCCAGGGTGACGATCTCCACGGTCAGGGAAGGATATTTCTGTTTGAGCAGGCGAATAGTTTTGAGGGTAAGGCCGACCGTGGCAAGAGGATCTCCGGGTCCGGCGATGACCACCTGCGGCGATGCCCCGGTACTGCCGAGGACTTGTGCCGCCCAGGCCAGAGCCTCCTCCGGCGACATGACCGGCCCAAGGGGCTGGTCCGGCGCAAAACGGAGCCGGGCGTTGACGTGCGGCGCCACGGGCAGGGACAGTCTTCGCGATTGGCTGATAGAATCAGGCATGATAGCTGGTTCCCCCTCTCCCTAGCCCTCTCCCGCAGGGGGAGAGAGAACTTTGCGTACTTTGGAACGCTTTTTTCCCTTGAACCGCCAGCTCTCAGCCCCAGCGACATTCTGATCGCTTACCGCTGAAAGCTGACGACTTATTTATTACAGCACAAGCTCGAAGCTCTGCTCCGGCGCATCCCGGTCCAACCGGTCCAGCAACACGCCGAGGATCTTCTCCAACAACCGCAAGCCGCCCTTGTAGCCGACCGTGGGGAAATACTGATGCCCCTGGCGGTCCAGGATGGGGAAGCCCCAGCGGACAAAAGGGATGTCCTCATCACGGGCGATATACTTGCAGTAGGTGTTGCCGATCAACAGATCCACCGGCTCGTTCTTGATCCACTGGTGGAGCAAAAACATGTCGCCCTTGGCCCGGACATTGACCTCATAGGGCATGTCCTTGGTGATCTCCTTGATCCGCGCCTCAAACTTCTTCCCCGGCGTGCCGGTGACGATGTGGATGGGGCACATATCGAGAGAGACCAAAAACTCGGTCATGGCGATGAGCTGATCCGGGTCGCCCACCAGGGCCACCTTTTTATGATAGAAGTACTGGTGCATGTCGGAAATCATATCCACCAGCTGCCCGCGCTCCAGGGCGATTTCATCGGGCACGCTCACCCCGGCGATCATCCGCAGGGCATCGATGAAACGGTCCGTGGCGCTCAAGCCGAAGGGCATGTCCAGCACCCGACACGGCACCTTCATCTTGGAATCCAGCCAGCGGGCCGCCTCACCCGAGCACCATTCGCCCAGGGCCAGGGTGCCGATGGAATCGCCGGTGGACTTCAGCTCCTTGACCGTGGTGCCGCCATCCGGAAACATCTTGTACTCGCCGGAAAGCGGGCCGTTCAATACCCCGGAGGTGTCCGGGAAAAGGATGCTTTTGACCCCGGCCAGAGCCACCAGCCGCTTGATCTCTTCCATGTCGGCCGGTTCCACCCAGCCGGGGATGATGTTCAGCTTGCCGTTTTTCTTGCCGGTGGGCTCGGCCATCTTGGCCATGGAGGTAACCATGCTGGAAAAACCGGTGACATGGGAACCCACATAGCTCGGGGTGGAGCAGCTGATGATCTCCTTGCCCTTGGGGATCTTGCCTTCCGCATCCGCCTTCTTCTTGATCTGTTTCAGATCGTCGCCGATGGTCTCGGAGAGGCAGGTGGTGTGGATGGCGATGACCTCCGGGTCGTAGACCGCGAAGATGTTGTCGATGGCCTGGAGCATGTTGGCCTGGCCGCCGAACACCGAAGCGCCTTCGGTGAACGAACTGGTGGCGGCGGAAACCGGCTCCTTGTAATGCCGGGTCAGGGCGCTTCTGTGGTAGGCGCAGCAGCCCTGGGAGCCATGGCTGTGCGGCAGGCAACCGTGGATGCCGAGAGCCGCGTACATGGCGCCGATGGGCTGGCAGGTCTTGGCCGGATTGATGACCAAGGCGGTGCGCTCGGTTATTTCTTTCGGAGTATGTCGTAGTAGCATGATCGTATCCTCTGTCCTGTGGAACTTCTTGAAAAGGAGTGCCGGGTCATCCCTCGGCACTCAGCACGCAGCTCTCACTCCCACACATAGGAGGCGGAGAGTTCCGGGTTCTTCTGCCAGGGCGCTTGCATGTAACTCCACACCCGGCTGTTCACCAAGCGGTCGATTTCCTGGTAAAAATTCACCGCGCCCTTAAAGCCTGCATAGGGGCCGCCGGAATCATAGCTGTGCAGCTGCTTCATGGGCACACCCAGCTTCTGGATGGAATATTTCTCCTTGACCCCGGCGCAGAAGATATCCGGTTTCATCAGCTCCACCAGCTTCTCGGCCTCATACTGGTTGAGGTCGTCGATGATGATCGTGCCTTGATCCATGTCCGGAACCAAGCCGTCGTACTGCTTGAAGGTGTAGCCGGCCTTTTCCAGGGCCTCGAACTCGGCGGGGGTTTTCCTCGCCTGGTAGCGGGTCTCGTCCGCCTCGACATGGATTTCCTCGATGTTCCGGCTGTCGGCGTCCACTTCCAGGCTCGGGATTACCTGCCGCCCCTCGTAGTCGTCGCGGTGGCCGAACTCGTACCCGGCCGAGATGGTCTTCATGCCCATCTCGTTGAACAGCTCCTTGTAATGATGCGCCCGGGAGCCGCCCACGAACATCATCGCGGTCTTGCCTTCGGTGCGGGTCCGAACATCGGTGCGGGCCGCCAAAACCTCCGGCATCTCCTCGGCGATCACCGCCTCCACTTGATCGGTAAGCTCCTTGTCGCCAAAGTATTCGGCGATCTTGCGCAGCGACTTGGCCGTGGCATCGGCGCCGATGAAGTTCACCTTGATCCAGGGAATGCCGAACTTGGTCTCCAGCATGTCGGCCACATAATTGATGGAGCGGTGGCACATGACCGCGTTGAGGTCGGCTTTATGGGCCGAGGCGAACTGGTCATAGGTGGAGTTGCCGGAAAAGGTCGAGATGCAGGTGATCCCGCATTTCTTGAAGATCCGGTCGATTTCGAAGCCGTCCCCGCCGATGTTGTACTCGCCCAGCAGGTTGATCTTGTACTTACCCGGTTTTTCCGCGTCGTTTTCGCCGACAATGTGCTTGAACACCTGGTTGTTGGCGATATGATGCCCGGCGGACTGGGAAACCCCCTTGTAGCCTTCGCAGCTAAACGCGTAGACATTGCAGTCGCCGAATTTTGCCTTCATGTTCTTCGCCACGGTATGGATATCGTCGCCGATCAGACCCACCGGACAGGTGGCGAAGATGGCGATGGACCGGGGATGAAAGAGGTCGTAGGCCTCCTGGATGGCCGCGATCAGTTTCTTCTCGCCGCCGAAGATGATGTCCGAATCCTGCATGTCGGTGGAGAAACAGTAGTTCATGTAGTTCTCGCCATCGGGCCCGGCATCGGTCTGGTTGCGCCGGGTCAGCCAGGCGTAGAAGGCACAGCCGATGGGGCCATGCACCAGATTGACGATGTCGCGGGTGGGCCCCATGATAACACCCTTGCAGCCGGCGTAGGTGCAGCCGCGCATGGTGATGATCCCGGGGGTGGTGCGCACGTTGGCGGAGATCTCCGGGGTCTCGTTGCCCTGGGCCTCGTTGATCATAATCTGTTTGGCGCGCTTGCGGGCGACCTTGGACGGATACTTGGCGAGCAGCTCGGCCTTGACCTCGGCCGGGTCCCACTGCACCAGTTTTTTCTGAATCGTTGTTGCCATTTTCATTCTCCTTGGCGTAACTGCCCAGCAGCACCGCATCTCTGCTTCGCAGTCTCGCGGTGCTCGCTTAGCTGTCATCGGCCTAATCGTGTGCAACAGCACATTTCGCCGACCTCTTCCGCGCATCTGCGGCAGCAGTGAAGCGGCGCTGCTGAACAGTTACGTTTCGTAGGTTACATTACTTTTTGGTTCCACACTGGACAGTTACTCCTTGCTCTGTCTAGACAATGGCCTTCTGCCCTGTCTCGCCGGTCCGCACCCGAACAGCGTCGGCCAGGGGCAGGACAAAGATCTTGCCGTCGCCGGCCTTGCCGGTCTGGTTGGTGGCAATAAGCGCCTGGACCACATCCTTGACCAGCTCGTCCTTGACCACCACCGTCACCAGACGTTTGGGGTAGAGCTGGCCTTTGGCGCCCAGCAGGGAAGCCGCTTCCTCGAAGCCCTGCTGCGCCCCTTCAAGAATCTTGGGATTCACAAACCCCTTGCCGCGGCCCTGGGCCTCGTGCACGAAAAAGGCGTCGATCCCAGCATCGGTCAGGGCCTGTTTGGTCTGATTCATCATGTTCATGCGCACGAGGGCGATTACCTCTTTCATGACGCCCCTCCCTCGGATGCGTAGGCGGTTTCCTTGACCCCGGAACTGATGGTGTAGGATTCCTCCACTTCGCTGACAAAAATCTTGCCGTCCCCGAAAGCGCCCTTGGTGCCGGACTTGGCCGTTTTCATGATGGTCTCGAGAACGAAATCCTTGTCCGCCGGGTTGATCACGCTCATGAGCATGACCTTGGGGATTTCATCATAGGTGACTTCACCGATTTTTATGCCGCGCTGCTTGCCCCGCCCGGCCACCGAATACTTGGTCACCGAGGGAAAACCCGCCTCCATAAGGGCTGCAAGGATCTTGTCTGCTTTCTCCGGCCTGACAATTGCTCTGATCATAGTCAACATGGTTATTTCTCCATCGTTTTTTTGGGTTGTTCGCTGCTGCTGGTTTGTCCCTCGCTGACCGCGGCAAAGCGCGCGGCGGTCAACTGTCTCCTAGTTCATGAGCCCGTAGTCCATGAGCAGTTTTTCCAGCTCTTCCATTTCCAGCGGCTTGGGGATCACAAAATTCGTGTTCTCGTCAATGGCCTTGGCCAAGCCCCGATAATGATCGGCCTGGGCAACCTCCGGATTCCACTCGATGACGGTCTTGCGGTTGATCTCCGCCCGCTGCACGTCGTTGTCCCTGGGCACGAAGTAGATCATATGGGTACCGAGCATCTTGGCCAGCTCCTCAATCATCTCCTTTTCGTTGTCCACCGCCCGGGAGTTGCAGATCAGCCCGCCGAGGCGGACGGAGCCGGACTGGGCGAACTTCATGATCCCCTTGCAGATATTGTTGGCCGCATACATGGCCATCATCTCGCCGGAGCAGACGATGTAGATCTCTTCCGCCTTACCGTCGCGGATGGGCATGGCGAAACCGCCGCAGACCACGTCGCCCAAAACATCGTAAAAAGCATAGTCCAACCCTTCGCTCTCTTCGTAGGCGCCGAGGGACTCCAGCATGTTGATGGAGGTGATGATGCCGCGGCCTGCACAGCCAACGCCGGGCTCGGGTCCGCCCGACTCAACACACCAGGTGTCGCCGTAGCCTTTTTTGCGGATGTTCACCAGTTCCACGTCCTCGCCTTCCTCGCGCAGGGTGTCGAGTACTGATTTCTGGGCCAGGCCGCCCAACAACAAACGGGTGGAGTCCGCTTTGGGATCGCAGCCCACGACCATGACCTTTCTGCCCATCTGAGCCAAACCGGCCACGGTGTTCTGGGTGGTGGTTGACTTGCCGATTCCGCCTTTTCCATAGATTGCCACTTTACGCATCTTGAGTTCCTCCTTGCTCTGTTCTGTATTGAATATGGGGTTTCAAATTCCATTGACTTGCGCTGCCGTCGTTTGCTGGTATCGCAAGGTGTGTGCCAGAGCGGAGCTAAATCGCGTTTTTTCGGATAACTTTTTGATATTAATGGTTTTATTCTGCGCAGGAACAACAGAGCCAGTCATGCCGTCTGTTCGCTTTTGTAAACTTGGCTACAAAACAGAAGGTTCGAGACCACTTCTGAAAAAGGGGAAAACGGAGAGCAAAATTACATTTATGCAATAAAAGTAGGAAAGATTCTCGTGAAATGTAACTTTTTTGCATGAAAGAAATACCTTGCCGGACAATCGCAATTAATATTTTTATATTATATTTCAAGTAGTTATAGATTGCTATCGTTCACAATGTTACATTTTTGAAGCATTGGAACATTTTTTGCTTATTCAACACGGCAGGAAACACGCACCATAAATTTCACCTTCAGCGATCATTTCCAGAGGCGGACAAAACACATGGCCAGACCAGACTACCCCACCGAACGCCTTGAGTTGCAGGCCCTGTATCAGATAAGCCAGCTCATCGGCTCTGCCCTGGATATCAAAAAAACCCTGTCCGAGGTCTTGCAGATCCTGCACGAAACCCTGCGCATGGAACGGGCCACCCTTGTATTGCAGGAAGAAAACGGCGAGCATCTTGCCATCGCCGCCTCATACGGCCTCAGCAAAGAGGAGGAGAAACGCGGCATCTACCGGCTGGGCGAAGGGGTGATCGGCCGCATCTTTCA
>CAYTVV010000040.1:0-24432 GCA_964441875.1 uncultured Desulfurivibrio sp. | reverse complement strand
TGGCGGGCGGCACCAGAACATGGCTGGCCAGCAGGCTGAAGTTCGTCAGCCCTTCACGTTTGGCTTGCAGCAAGGCCATGGCATTGCCCGGCGCCGTGGTTTCAAAACCAACCGCCAAAAAAACCACCTCCCGCTCCGGGTTCTGGCGGGCCAGGGCCACGGCTTCCAGGGGTGAATAGACCATGCGCACATCAGCCCCGGCGGATTTCGCCATAAACAGACTGGAACTACTGCCCGGCACCCGGAGCATGTCGCCGAAGCTGGTAAAGATCACCTCGGGTCTGGCGGCGATGGCTACGGCCCGGTCGATGGTTTCCACCGGGGTTACGCAGACCGGACAGCCCGGTCCATGCACCAGCTCCACCTGGGCGGGCAGGAGTTGATCCAGCCCATTTTTCATGATGGCGTGGGTGTGGCCGCCGCAGATCTCCATGACCACCCAGGGCTGGGTCACGGTGTGCCGGATCTCCTCAAGAAGACGTCCGGCCAAAGCCGGATCGCGGTATTCATCGACAAATTTCATGGAGAGACAAGGGCCTCTTTATTTATCGCCTCTTGCAAAACTCTGCCAAATTGAATCCCCCTCCCTTGACGGGAGGGGGCCAGGGGGAGGGTGAGATTGCAACCTGCCGATTTCATAATTATTCCCCCCTCTCCCTAACCCTCCCCCGCCAGGGGGGAGGGAACTTTTGGACCTTTTGCAAGAGGTTACTTTTCCAGCGGATTGCCGAAGATATCCGTACCCTGGGCCGCCACGGCCTGGATCAGTTCCTGCCAGGCCGCGAAACTCTGCCGCGCCTCTTCCTCGTCCAGCACCGACAGGGCAAACCCTGCATGCACCACGGTATACTGCCCCACCGCGATCTCCGGCACATACTCGAGGCAAATCTTGTTGACCGTGCCGCTGTAATCCACATGCCCCATGATCAGGCCGTTTTCCTGAAATATCTCCACCACCCTGCCGGGAATCGCCAGACACATAACTCTCACCTTTGTTTCAACGCCTGCCTGCCGATCATCGCCTGCCCCAAGGAAATGCAGGCATCATTGCAAGGCAACTCTTTATGAACCAGCACCTGAAACCCGGCCCGTCCCAGAGAGGCACCCAGCCCCTCCAGGAGTAGCCGGTTCTGAAAAACCCCGCCGCTCAAGGCCACAGTCTTGATGTTTTTCCGGCGTCGCGCTTCCTCGGCCACTTGGGTAAAGGCCGCAACCAGTCCGGCATGGAACCTGCGGCTGATTTCGGCTCGCGCCATGCCGGACTGCACGGCTTGGGCCACCGCCCGGATCAAGGAGCGCACCGAGATTTTCAGCATAGCATTTTCCGCGTAAACTTCGCAGGGAAAACCCTCCTCGCCAAGCCTGCCACCCGCCTTCTGCATCAGCTCGATGGCGGCCTGGGCCTCATACTGGATAGTCTGCCTGCCCCCGCTCATGGCGGCCACCGCATCAAAAAACCTGCCGCAACTGCTGGTAAGGGGGGAGTTCACCCCTTTTTCCACCATGGCCAGGATCGGCCCGCACTCATGGTCCGCCATAAAAGGCAGGTCGGGCAGCTCCGCGCCATAGGCAGCGTGGAGATAACTAAGTGCCGTCCGCCAGGGGGCCTGCACCGCGGCATCACCCCCCGGCAGGGGTAAGGATTCCAGGGCGGAAAACCGCTCATACCCGCAAGCGTCTCCCAACAAAACCTCACCGCCCCAGATGGTCTGATCCGGCCCGTAGCCAGTGCCATCGAGGATAATGCCGATGGCTGGGCCTTTCTGCCGGTTCTCGGCCAGACAGGCAACCAGATGGGCATGATGGTGCTGCACGGCCAGGGTGGGCATCTTCTGCTCCTTGGCCCAGCGGCTGGAGAGGTACTGGGGATGCAGGTCATGCACGATCAGGGCCGGGGTGATTTCAAAAAGAGCGGCCAGCTGGCCGAGGCTTTGCTGAAAAACCCGGTAGGCCTCCAGATTTTTCAGCTCCCCGATGTGCTGGCCACAAAAGGCCTGGTTGTCTTTCAGCAAGCAGATGGTGTTTTTGAGCTCCGCCCCCACCCCAAGGACCATGGCCCCAGCCTCCGCAAGTGCGATGGGCTTCGGGGCAAAGCCCCGGCTGCGCCGGACTTGGCGGATCATTCCGGCCTGCAAGGCAACCACCGAATCGTCGCAGGGCAGGTGGATGCCCCGGTCATGCAGAAGAAAACAGTCGGCGATCCCGGCCAGCCGCTGCACAGCCTCGTCGTTTTCAATACAAATCGGCTCTTCGCTGCTGTTACCGCTGGTCATGACCAAGGCCCGCACCGGCCCCTGCAAGAGGAGATGATGAAGCGGCGCATAGGGCAGCATGAGACCGAATTGGTCGTATCCAGGCGCGACCTCGTCCGCCAAGCCATGCCCCTGTTGTTTGCTGGCCAGGACAATGGGCCGCTCCTGGCTCGTAAGGGCCTGCTCTTCCAACGCCTCCAACAGACAGATCTTCCGAGCCGCCGTAAAATCGGCAACCATGATTGCCAGAGGCTTGGCCTCCCTGCCCTTTCTCTGCCGCAGACGTCTTACCGCCTGGCCGTTGGTCGCATCCACCGCCAAATGAAAGCCCCCGATCCCCTTGACCGCCACGATCTCGCCTGCTGCCAGCCGCCGGATCGCCTCGCCGAGCGCCTCATCCCGCTGGGCCAACTGGCGCCCATCCGCGTCAACCAGACTGAGCTGCGGCCCGCAATCGGGACAGCAGTTGGGCTGGGCATGAAAACGTCGGTTAGCGGGATCATCATATTCCCGCTGGCAGGCCGCGCACATGGCAAAACCACGCATGGTTGTATGAGGCCGGTCGTAGGGGATGCGCTCAACGATGGTATAGCGGGGGCCGCAATTGGTGCAGTTGATGAAGGGATAACGGAAGCGGCGGTCGACCGGGTCGAAGAACTCGGCCAAACAAGCCTCGCACACGGCGACATCGGGGGAGATCAGAGTGGAGACAGGACCGGAGGCCGTGGAGTGGCGAAGGACAAATTCACCATCATGGCATAGGGGAATGGGGGCAAAACTGATCTCCCCGACCTGGGCCAAGGGCGGCGCTTCTTCCCGCAGAGCCACAAGGAAATCCTCAAGCTGCCCGGCCTGCCCCTGTGCCTCAATGGCAACCCCCTCCGGGGTATTAGCCACAAAACCAATCAGATCGCGCGCCAATGCCAACCGATAGACAAAGGGCCGGAAGCCCACGCCCTGAACAATGCCGCTGACCGATATCTTCCAGCGCTCGCTTGGCATTAAGTTCTTCAGATGATTTGCCGGCGCAGCCAATCCAGCCAATCAGGCATGCCCTCGCCGGTTCTGGCGGAGATCTCAAAAAATTCCAGATGGTGATTCACCCGCAGGGCATATTCCCGGCAGCGGGCCACGTCAAAATCCACATGGGGAAGCAGGTCGGTCTTGTTGATCAGGCAGAGGCTGGCCGCATCGAACATGGCCGGATACTTGAGGGGCTTGTCCTCCCCCTCGGTGACGCTGATGATCACAACCTTGGCCGCCTCGCCCAGGTCAAACATGGCCGGGCAGACCAGATTGCCGACATTTTCGATAAAGAGCAGGGAGTTCTCTGCCGGTTCCAGCTGGTGCAGGGCCTGATGCACCATATCCGCGTCAAGATGGCAACCGGCCCCGGTATTCACCTGAACCACCGGCACTCCGGTGGCATCGATCCGCTCGGCATCGAGCATGGTCTGCTGGTCCCCCTCGATGACCGTGATGGGGATTTCGTTTCGTAGCTCCCGGATGGTCCGCTCCAGGATGGTGGTCTTGCCCGAACCGGGAGAACTGACCAGGTTGAGCGCCACAATCCGCCGCTCCTTAAAAAAATCCCGGTTATGCGCGGCAATCCCGTCGTTTTTCCCGAGCACCGCCTCCTGCACCGCAACAACGCGGCCCTGGGCCCGATGCGATTGATGCGAATGGCGGTGCCCTGCCGAGCCGGAGCCGGACACGGCCTGCCCAGGTCTCGTGATGGTTACGCTGTTCTCCGGCTGGCTACAGCCGCAGGAATCACACATGGGTTCACCTATTCTGCGTTTTATTCGTCAACGGTGAGAGAGACAAGCTTCAATTCCTTACCCTGCACGGTCTCCACCGCATACCCGCCGCATTGCGGGCATTGGCAGAGCAGGGAATCCACGGCAAAGGAATGACCACATCCCAGGCAGTTTCCAAGGCCATCAATTTCGCAGATCAGAAGCTCGGCCCCTTCCGCCGGAGTGTTGCGAGCAGCGGCCTCAAAACAGAAGACAAGCGCCTCGGCCATCAGGCCGGAAAGTCTGCCGACCTCAAGCTCGATGACCGTGATCTTCTGCGCCCCGGCGGCCTGGGCCTTTTCGGAAACAAGCTCAACAATGCTGATTGCCAGCGACATTTCATGCATACATTGATGATACACGATGCCCGGAGCTTCTTCCAGACAAGAGGGGCAAAGTTTGTTTTTTTGTAAGTATCAAGCTCAACTCGAAGAATGGCACATTTCTTCCGCACCGTAACTATTCAGCAGTACTGTAGATGCGCGAAAGAGACCGATTCGCTATACTCCAGTATGCGAATCGGTCGATGACAGCTAAGCGAGCATAGCGAGACTGCGAAGCAGATGCAGTGCTGCTGAATAGTTACGCTTTATGAATCCGGCCAGAGGTCGGGATCAGCCACTCCTATCTTCATGGCAAATTTCAGCATGGCCAGCGGCTCGCTCATCCCGATCTTTTTACTGATGTTGGAACGGTGCTTTTCCACGGTTTTGGGGCTAAGACACAGGAGTTCGGCTATATTTTTGGTGGGATTGCCCTCGATGACCAGCCTGAATATCTGCTGTTCCCGTGCGGACAACATATCGTACCTGCTCGATTCGGCGGATTTTTGCTCCTCATTGTTGAGGTAGCCGCGGATGAGATCGGAATTTATCTCCCGGCTCAAAAAATACTTGCCCTGGGCCACCATCTGCACCGCCTCGAGAACCTCGACCCAGGGGGCGGTCTTTAAAACATAGCCAAGGGCTCCGGCGGACAAAGCTTGATGCACGTACATCTCGCGGGCAAACATCGACAAAATCACGATTGCCGTGCCGGGGGAATCGTTTTTGACCAGCGGAATGCATTCCAGGCCGCTGACCATGGGCATGGCGACATCAAGGATCGCCACGTCCGGCTGCAACCTCCGTATCTCCTTGACCGCCGCCTCGCCGTCCGCCGCCTCACCAACCAGCGCAAGGCCCTTGCTTTTGGCAAGCATCTGCCGCAGCCCCTCCCTGACGACGGAATGATCATCCGCCACAAAAACACCGATCTTCGCCATCCCTTCTCCTTGAAAAAACCAGGCGCGCCCAATACCTCTGGAACACACGACACCGCCTTGCCTGCCCTGACCGTGCCGCATCAGAACACCGGCAGAGTTTTCATACAATACTATTTGCCGGTCAGGATCAAGTTTTTTTCCAAAGACGGTGCGCGGCAGAGATCAGCCCGGCAACCATGGAGAAGAGATCAACTGCTTGTCGATTTCACCTCGATCCCCATCAGCCCCAGTTCCTTCACCACGGCCAAAACCACTTGCTCTACCGCAGTGGTAACCACCGGGGACATCTCCATGCCGGTGGACAGATCAAGGGGGACAATGCCAAAGAGAGTGATGGCGGGGGGGAGGCAATCCTGCATGGCCGCTACGGCCAGAAGCTCGGAAAGTCCGATTTGGTGCGGAGAAATCTTCTGCCGGAAATAGGCGGGAGGATCGAGCAATTTTTCAATGTGCACCGAACCCGGAGGTTTGCTCGAAAGAATTGCATCGAGAATAAACAGATGGCTTGTGTCATCGAGATACCCCAGGAGATCAAGGCCCATGGTGCCGCCATCGATGAGCTCCACCTGGGGAGGAAAGGCATACCGGCGCTGGAGTTGTTCTACTGCTCGTACTCCCGCCCCCTCGTCGGAAAGCAACACATTCCCCACGCCAAGCACCAGAATCTTGTCAGCCATACGCCTCCTTATAAAACAGGCCGTCCCGATAGCCGGGGCGGCCTGTTTTGAATAGATATTTCAAACACCAACTTTATGCTACGGTTCTGACCGTGACGATTTCCCTACTCTCGGGGTCCAGAAGATGAATGGCGCAGGCAAGGCACGGGTCAAAGGAATGGACCGTGCGCAACACCTCAAGGGGTTTTTCCGGATCAGCCACCGGATTGCCGACCAGCGAGGCTTCGTAGGGCCCAGGCTCGTCTTTGTTGTTTCTCGGCCCGGCGTTCCAGGTGGATGGGACCACGCATTGATAATTCTTGATCTTACCGTCCTGGATCACGACCCAGTGGGACAGCACCCCGCGCGGCGCCTCATGGAAACCCACCCCGCGCTGTTCGCCTTTCGGGAACACCGGCGCGTTAAAGGTTGTATAATCCCCCTTGCCGATGTTGTCCATCAGGGCCTGCCACTGGCCAAGCAGGGAATCGTGCAGCACGGCGCAGCGCACCGCCCGGGCGGCATGCCGACCGATGGTGGAATGGAGGGCGTCGATCCCGACCTTGGCTCCAGCCAGCTTGCTCACCGTTTCCAGCAGTGTGTTGGTGTACGTCTTGGTTGGGGCGTGCCCTGCCGCGTACATGCACAAAACGTTGGCCAAAGGCCCGACCTGGGCCGGTTTGCCGTTGAAGGTCGGAGACTTGACCCAGGAATATTTGCCGTTGTCCTGGAAGTCGGTATGCTGGGGCACGGTCTCTTCCTCCCAGGGGTGGCGGTCCCAGTCTCCCTTATACCAGGAGTGCTTGATTCCCTCCTTGACCCCCTGCTTGAAGAAATCATCGTTGAACCCGGTGATCGGCTTAAACGAGCCCACATTGCCATTGGCAATGTAGCCGCCAGGAAGATCAAAAGCTGTTCCCTTGGTATCGAGGGGCATATCCGGCACCGAGAGATAATTGGTCACCCCGGCCCCATACTTGGTCCAGTCCGCATAAAAAGCGCCGATGGCCGCGACATCGACCATGTAGACGTTCTTGATAAAATCGCCGATCTCGTCGATCAGGGTCTTGATATAGTAGAGCCGCTCGATGGTCAGGGTGGACTGGCTGTCCGGGTTGATGGGGTTGGCCACCCCGCCCACGGCCAGGTTCTGGATATGCGGGGTCTTGCTGCCAAGAATGGCCACCACCTTGTTGATCCGACGCTGGTAGTCCAGGGCCTGAAAATAATGGGTGGCGGCAAGGAGATTGACGTCCGGGGAGAGCTTCATGGCCGGGTGGCCCCAGTAGCCGCTGGCAAAAATCCCCAACTGGCCGGTGCCGACAAAACCTTTCAGCCTTTCCTGCACCGCCTTGATTTCCTGCTCGCTGTTATGGGGCCAGGGCGAAAGCTGCTGCCCGAGGGCGGCGGCCGCCTTGGGGCTGCCCTTGAGGGCGGAAACGATGTCCACCCAGTCCAGAGCGGAGAGGTGGTAAAAATGCACGATATGGTCGAAGATTCCATGGGCACCGATCATCATGTTTCGGATGTACTGGGCGTTGAGCGGCACCTCCAGGCCCAGGGCGTTTTCCACGGCCCGCACCGAGGCAATGGCATGCACCGTGGTGCAGACCCCGCAGATCCGCTGGGTGAAGACCCAGGCATCGCGCGGGTCGCGGCCCTGGAGGATCAGCTCGATTCCGCGCCACATCTGGCCGGAGGACCAGGCCTTGGTCACCCGACCGTTGTCAATCTCGCAATCAATCCGGAGATGCCCTTCGATTCTGGTGATGGGATCAACGACGATTCTCTTGGCCATGAACAATCTCCTTCAAGTGTAACTGCCCAGCAGCACCGCATCTTGCTTCGCAGTCTCGCTGCGCTCGCTTAGCTGTCATCGGCCTGCTCGTGTGCAATAGCACACTTCGCAGACCTCTTTCGCGCATCTGCGGCACTGCTGAACAGTTACGTTTCGTGGTTTACGGAACCTTCCCGGCCCTGAGTTATAATTTACCTTTCCAATATGCATTATGCCTTGGTGAGCTTGGGCAACACCGGCAAGGTCTTAACAAACCACAAGTAGGCCATCACTTCTGCGGCAATGATCCCGAAGGTGATAAACAATTCCGGCACCGAGGGAAAATACTGCCAGCCGGTGCCGGGATCAAAGCCGACGATATAGGTATTGAACCGGTACATGCTCCCGCCCAGCAACATGGCGCAGGAGGCGATGAACAACAGCCGTGGGCTCTGCCGGTTGGCGGGATAGGCCAGGATCAGCAGGGCGACGAGGAGCAACAGATTTTCCAGAAGGAACAGATTGCCCAGGAGTCCTCCGTCAAAGGCTAGGGGCAGATAGCCCCGCAGATTCACATCCTCGATCCGCACCACCAGATACAGGCCAAGCAGCCAGGGCATGAGCGCCGAGATCTTGCTGAGCAGATGCATCTCCATGGGCCGTTTGAAGGCAATGGCGGCAACGAGCGACTCAAAGATCACCGCGGCATAGCCGATGACCACGGCGGTGATCAAAAAAAGCAGGGGCAAAAAACCGCTCCACCAGAGAGGGGAAAGCTTGTGCCCGGCCATGAGCATCATGGTGCCCAACGAGGATTGGTGCATGGT
The DNA here is from genome assembly GCA_964441875.1 of uncultured Desulfurivibrio sp. GTDB lineage: Bacteria > Desulfobacterota > Desulfobulbia > Desulfobulbales > Desulfurivibrionaceae > Thiovibrio. The sequence continues at coordinate 15,857 of CAYTVV010000040.1, read as the reverse complement.
GGGCAACAGGATACCCAGCGCGATAAAGACGAAGATGATCCGGTTGAGCCTGGTCCTAAGCTCCTCCGCCTTGAACTTATCCAACAGAACCGGGGCAAACTCCATCCACAGCACCAGGATATAAGTGCCGATGCACAGCGCCACCTCGAACATGACCGAATGCAGGTTACTGAGCCAAGGCAGGAAGATATTGTAGGCCTGCCAGTACCGGCCGATATCGAAGATAACCGAGATTCCGGCCAGGGTATAGCCGAACATACTGGTCATCAAGGCGGGCCGCACCAGGGGCGAGTATTCCCCCTTGTTAAACACATAGACGATCAGGGCGATGGAATATCCGGCGCAGGCCAGGGCCGTACCCACCACCACATCATAGGCGATCCAGATTCCCCAGGGATAGCCGTCGTTCATGTTGGAAACCGAGCCGATTCCGAAGATGAAACGTTTGCCGATGAAAAAAAGGCCGATAAGCACGATGGCAGCGCATACCTTGAAGGGTATGGTGAGCACCTTGCCTCCTAATGCTTGTCTTTCCTGCATGGGAACACTCCTTTCCGTGAAAAGCCAGAACTTGCGCCCCTACTCTTTTTTTTCTTCCCTGTTCCGGATGATGTAGATCAGACCGCCCAGGACCACGAGAGGATAAACCATGCCTTTGTAAATGGCGTACTGGATGCCGTCCGCCAGGGCCACATAGGAATCCTCGGGCAGATCGGGCAGGCCGAGATTGGCAAACGGCACCCCGGCCAGATAGAGAACCTGGGAGCCGCCAAGCTCCCGCTCGCCATACACATGCTGAACATATCCGCCTGCGCGGTGTTGCTGCACCTCGGTTGAGTCAATATTGGCCACCGGGAAATCGTAATACTCTCCAGGCTTCATGGTCAGCCGCCGCTTGGCCTCGGCCCGCAGCTTTTCCACCGGTCCGAACAGGGATGCCCCGGTGGGGCAGGCCGCGCAGCAGGCGGAAATTCCGCCCTTGGCCAGCAAATGGGCGCACAACTGACACTTGGTAATCTCCGGGAAGGGCGAATCCCACTCAAACTTGGGGATATTGTAGGGACAGGCCACCTGGCAGTAGCGGCAGCCGATGCAGGCTTTTTTGTTGTAGGTCACCACCCCGTTCTCGGGATTTTTCACCAGCGCCGAGGCCGGACAGGCCGAAACGCAGGCGGGATCAAGGCAGTGCATGCAATGCCGCTTGATGAAGGCAAAACCCGCGACCGTGTCTTTTTGCCCTTCAACGCCGTAGCGTTTTATAACATTCAGGGTGCTGGCGGACAGATCCTGGGGATTATCCCACATCGGTTCCTTGGGATTGGTATGTTCCACCGACTTGTTGTTGGCTTGCTTGCAGGCATACTCGCAGACCTTGCAACCGATACAGAGGGTGGAGTCGTACAGGATACCAACGGCATTGGGGGGGAGATCCTTCCTGGCCCGTTTGGCCTGAGCCGGGGTTTGCTCTGCGGCAAGCAACAGGGTGCTGGCCGCAACCCCTTTTAAAAAATCCCTGCGTCGTATCTTCATGGCCTATTCTCCCTCTGACGAAGACCCTTGCTCGGTCTTGCCAAGGTTCTTGGCAACCGCCACCCCGGCTCCCAGCGCCACGCCAGCCACCCCGGCAACAAGGGCCACAGCGCCCACCGAGGCGCCCTCTCCCCGTTCGGTGACGATGTGGGGATACGCCGCCCCAGGGGTGATGTACTTCAGGTCGGCTTGGGTATGCAGCGGGATGTTGAAGCCCACCCCTTCCTCGGTGCAGCCGAAACAGGGATGCCCGGTGCCCACCGGCCAGGCGCCTGGCCCGACGTCATTAAACAGGATGGCCGGACAGTTGGCAAAGGTCATCGGTCCCTTGCAACCGAGTTTATACAGGCAATAGCCTTTCCGATGCCCCTCGTCACCGAATTTGATGGCAAAGCGGCCTGCGTCAAAATGGGGCCGGCGTTCGCAATTTTCGTGGATCAGGCGGCCATAGGCGAATTTCGGCCTGCCTTTTTCATCCAGGGCGGGCAATTTTTTAAAGGTCAGGAAATGGATCACCGTGGAAAGAAAATTATAGGCATTGGGCGGGCAACCGGGAATTGTCACCACGGTCTTGCCTTTGAGAAACTCCGGGGCGCCGATGGCGCCGGTGGGGTTTGGCTTTGCCGCGGCAACCCCGCCCCAGGAGGCGCAGGAACCGATGGCGATCACAGCGGCAGCCTTGGCTGCGGTATCGCGGACGATTTCGCTGAAAGGCTTGCCGCCGATCATGCAGTACACCCCGTTGTCCTTCACGGGAATGGCGCCTTCCACCACTAGGATAAACTTGCCGGCATTCTTCTTAATCGAAGCCTGCAAAGCCGCTTCCGCCTGATGCCCGGCCCCGGCGTTGAGGGTTTCGTTATAATCAAGGGAGATGAGATCGAGGATAAGATGTTCAAGGGAGGGATGGGAGGGCCGCAGCAACGATTCGGTGCAGCCGGTGCAGGCCGAACCGGAAAGCCAGATCACCGGGGGACGTTGCGGGGCCGTGATCGCCGCCGCGATCTGCGGCGCGAACTCAAGGGGAAGCCCCATGCCGGCAGCGATCACCGTGCAAAACTTCATGAAATCACGACGGGATATCCCGTCCAGACGCTCACTGACCCTGGCAAAATCCTGCTCTTTCATCGTTCGCCTCTTTTGCGTGTGTGGAGTGCTATCCCCATTTGCCAATAACAGCGGAACTTCAAAAGATTGTTCATCATTGCATCATAAAAACCGGTCACAAGTCAAGCACGATGAACCTAGGTAGAAACACCTATGGAATAGTAGTGCAGTTTCCAGCCGGGGGTCAAGAATTTTCTCGTTGGCCGACCCGATTCTTTACGGTATGGTGCCGCAACCAAAACACAACCAGGGAAGCAACACGCCATGCCCCATGCCGCCAACCTTGATCCGGCCAGTATTATCCAACATGTCTACGTGGAGGAGGACTGCCGGGATCTGCCCCTCACCACAAATATCCTGGCCAATCTTCCGGGTCGGGATGTGCGGATTATTGCGCCCCGTTCCGGCCCGGACCTTTCCGCTGCCGGTCTCGACCCCCACAGCCTCACCAGCGGAAAGAAGCATCTTGTCCTCTGCAAAAACCGGGGCCGCTTTCTCAAGCCCTGCCCCGCAACCAAGGAATACCGCTGCTGCGACTACCAGGTTCTCAATGTCGGCATGAACTGTCCCATGGACTGCGTGTACTGCATCCTGCAAGCCTATCTCAACAACCCCTGGCTTTCTTTTTTTGTAAACACCGATGACCTGCTGGCCGAGCTCACCACCACCTTTGCCGAGGCCCCGCAGACCTTCCGCCGCATCGGCACCGGCGAATTCACCGACAGCATGGCCCTGGACCGGATCACGGGCTTGAGCCGAATCCTCATCGAGTTTTTTCGGAATCAGCCCAACGCGGTGCTTGAGCTGAAATCAAAAGCCGTTGCCCTGGATAATCTAAAACACTGCGAGCACGGGGGCCGCACCATCATGGCCTGGTCGCTCAACAGCACGGAGATCATGGCCAAGGAAGAACTGCGCACCGCCAGCCTGGAGCAACGGCTGGCTGCGGCAGCCCAATGCGCCGCCTGGGGCTACAAACTGGCCTTTCATTTTGACCCGCTCATCTATCATCCCGGCTGGCAAAAGGGCTACCAAGAGACAATCGACCGGCTCTTTGCCGCGGTTCCAGCGGCAAGCATCGTCTGGATCAGCATGGGAGCGCTGCGCTTTCTCCCGGCGCTAAAAGGCATTGCCACCGGGCGCTTCCCCAGATCCCGTTTTTTCCATGAAGAATTTGTCCTGGGTCTGGACAACAAATTCCGTTATTTCCGCCCCCTGCGCACGGAGATGTACCGGCACATGGCGCACCATCTTTCCCGCTATCTGGACCCGGACACCTGTCTGTATTTTTGCATGGAGAGCGATGAGATCTGGCGGGATGTTTTTGGCTTTTCCCCGGAAGAAAAAGGCGGGTTGCCCGCCATGCTCGACCTGGCCGCCCTAAGAAAATGCGGTCCGCCATGAGCATGCCGCCATCGTGCGGGGCTGACGCCAATTCCGCAGTCCGGCCTTTTGGGTGTTGATTTTTACTCGGGCGATCCTTACTATGGAATATCGTCCCCTGGCCGCCACACCCTGAAACCGGAGCACACCCGGAAAAGGTTGGTGCAGGCTCCGGCAATAGCCGTTATGATGGGCGGGCTACCCAGACAACGCTTCTTTTTTTTGCAAACCCGATCAAATATATAAGGAGAAGAAATGGTCAATAAAGTCATCCTCATCGGCAACCTCGGCAAAGACCCGGAAGTACGTTACTCGCAGGCAGGGGCCGCCATCGCCAGCTTCAATGTAGCCACTACGGAAACCTGGAAAAAACAGGACGGCACCAAGGAAGAGTTGACCGAATGGCACCGGATCGTGGCCTTTGGCCGGCTGGGCGAGATTTGCGGCGAATATCTGTCGAAGGGCTCCAAGGTGTTCATCGAAGGCCGCCTACAAACCCGCAAATGGGATGACAAGGACGGCAACACCAAATACACCACCGAGATCGTGGCCAGGGAGATGAAGATGCTTTCCCCCCGTGGCAGCGGCGGAGATTCGTCGCAGGGCCCGCAGTACAACGATCAGCCGTTTCCCGAGCCGGTCATGGGTGACGACGTTCCGTTCTAGGGCACTACAGCTCTTATTATCTCGGAGAGCCGCCCCTCCCTTTGACGGGAGGGGCTGGGGGTGGGGGAAGCTACAACGTGCTGATATAATGGCGCCTCCCCCTCTCCCCGACCCTCCCCCTCTGTATAGACCGGGATTGTTTTCCGTTGATTCAGGGGTTACACGGTTCCAGGTCCTCCCTCGCAAAATATTGTCAAAAAAGCCCGGCAATGCTATCCTTGCCGGGTTCTCTCCCATGCTTTCCTCTCTGCTCCGGGCACATTGAACGGACGCCTCAGACCTGTTGCCCTGCCGCTTTCTGCCCCAAATCCGGCCGTTCCAGAGGAATGGAAACGGTAAAGGTGCTTCCCTTGCCCGGTTCGCTTTCGACCCTGATCTCCCCGCCGTGGTTCCTGACGATTTCATTGCTGATCGAAAGCCCCAAGCCCGTCCCTTTACCAGCCGCCTTGGTGGTGAAAAACGGCTCGAAGATGCGCGCCCGTTGTTGCTCAGGGATGCCGCAGCCGGTATCGCTGATCGCCACAAAGATCCGTCCCTCGTCGTTCCAGCTCCGCACCGTGATCTCGCCCTGGGTGTCGATGGCATGGGCCGCGTTGACCAGCAGGTTCATGAAGACCTGACCCAACTGCTGCGGGTAACAGAGAACCTGCGGCAACTCGCCGTATTCCCGCCTCACCTTTGCCTTGTACTTCAATTCGTTCTTGGCGACATTCAGGGTGCTTTCCAGACATTGATTGATGTCCGCAAGCTTCTGTTCGGAGTCATCCGCACGCGAGAAACACTTCAGATCCTTGATGATGCTTTTTATACGTTCTACCCCCTCCTGGGTTTCGAGGATCATCTCGGGGAGGTCTTTTACAATGTAGTCTATCTTGAGCTGACGGCGTTGCTCCCGGATCAGATCGGCCTGCTGCTGGTCCGGCTGCCCGGAAAGCAGCGCTGCCTGCTGCGCCTCGACAAAAATCAGGAGTTTCTCGCAATACTTGCCCAGCGACCCCACGTTGCTGGCGATGAACCCGATGGGGTTGTTGATTTCATGGGCGAGCCCCGCGGTCAGCTGGCCGACCATGGCCATCTTCTCCTGCTGCACCATCTGCTGCTGGGTTGCTTTGAGTTCGGCGATGGCTTTTTCAAGTTCTTCCGTACGCTGCCTGACCTGCTGTTCGAGTATCTCGGCGTGTTCCCTGAGAAGGTCGTGATACTGCTTCACCAGCAGGAGGTTGCGCGTCCGCAGCAAGATTTCCGTGGTGTCGATGGGCTTGCTGATGAAATCGTCCGCGCCGGCGGCTATCCCTTTCAGCCGCATCGCCTTCTCGTTGAGACAGGTTACCATCACGACCGGAATAAACCTCGTCGCCGGATTCTCCTTGAGGAGCCGGCAGACCTCGAAACCGTCCATCTCCGGCATCATCACGTCGAGCAGAATCAGATCGGGCGGCTCGTCCAGGGCTGCCTGGAGGGCAAGTTCGCCGCTGGCCAGGCAACGGGTTACATACCCTTTGCTGGAAAGAGTATCGTTCAGTAATTGGCGCGAACCTTGATCGTCGTCCACGATGAATACCGTGCGCGGCTTGGCGCCTGTGATGTCTTCTAATGTCATGGCAAACCTCTCTTGAGATGCTGGCTGTTATCCCTTCATTTTCTCGTAGATTTCCTCGAACTGTGACATCGTTTCCCTGAATGCCTTCAACACCAGCGGGTCGAAGTGATGGGGCATGGTCCTCCCGTCGCCCTCCGTGATGATCCGGTACGTCGTCTCGTGGTCAAAGGCAGGCTTGTAGGACCGCACGTTCCGCAAGGCGTCGTATTGATCCGCCATGGTCATTATCCTACCGCCCAGGGGAATCCGCTCCCCCTGGAGCCCATGCGGGTATCCGCTCCCGTCCCAGCGCTCGTGGTGCGAGAGCGCGATTTCCTTTGCCAGCCGGAGCCGCACATGGTCGCCGAGGATCATGCCGCCGATAAGCGGATGTTGTTTCATCACGTCCCATTCCTCAGAGGTCAATTTGCCGGGTTTCCTCAGGATGTCGGGGTGGATGTGCATCTTGCCCACATCGTGCATCGACGCCTGAAGGCGGATAAGGGTGATGAAACTGTCCGGCATGCCGAGCGCCTTGGCGATGACGGCGCAATACTCCCCGACCCGGATGACATGATTACCCGTGTCCTCGTCGTTCGCCTCCGCTGCCCGCGCCAGGGCGTGGACCATATAGACGAAGGCGTTTTCCGTGTCCCGCACCTGGCCGGAAAGCGACCTGAGAAACAGGGCCTGGACGACAAGGGCCTTCAGGGCCGCGGCGTCATGGATGGTCACATCCCTGGCGTAGTTGAGCGCGTACACGTACAACTCATTGCTGTGGTAGCTGACGATATTGTGGACGGATTTGCCGAGCGACTCGATGACCTCGATGACCGGCTGGTTGCATGAGGTCTCCAGACGATTGCTGTTCGAGAAGGTCGTGACAGGCTCGTTGTCCTTCCGGGTCGGACAGTGGAGGATGTCGGGCAGCACGACTTCGCGCCGCACCACGCCGCCGTCGATTTCGTATCGGTACTGCCGCAGTCCGTCGGCATCCGAAACGCCGACGATGACGAATCCGGGGCGCTCCGCCTCTGCCGCCATGAGCTGGCGAATGATGGTGTCCACATTCTCCAGAAAATCAAAATGCAGGGGATCGAAGGCCTTGGCGATCTGCTCGCCGCAGGTGGTCAGATGGTTGATATGCGCATATGCGTGGCGCAGACGGTCGTCCATCCCCTTGACTTTAAGCAGCATCCGTACCCGCGCCAAGACCTCGGTCGCCTCGAAGGGTTTGGACATGAAGTCGTCGGCCCCCGCCTCGATGCCGGTGACCCGATCCTCTTTTGCGGTCAATCCGGTTATCATGACCACGGGGATGGAGCGGTGCTGCTCATTTTCCTTGATCTTCCGGCAGACCTCGAAGCCGTTGACCTCCGGCATCATGACATCGAGGAGCACAAGGTCCACCTTCTGCGAGGCGATCTGCGTGAGAGCGTCCCGGCCGCATGTCGATCTGAGCACCTCGTAATTTCTCGGCACGAGCAGCGCCTCGAGAAGATCGAGATTCAACGGCTCATCATCCACACAGAGAATTATCGGTTTTACCGCTTCCATCGCGCTCATTCCCTTACTCTCCCGCCAGCTTCCCCTCCCCGGCCATGATCTTCTCCATCATGGCCGGGAGCTCCCTGATGTCAACCGGCTTGGGGATATAGCCGTCGGCCCCGGCGGCGAACACGCTCCCGTTGCCGGTTCCTGACGCGAAGGAAGTAATCGCCGCCACCTTGAGCCCTTGCGTGAGCGGATCGCCACGCAGAATTTGCAGCGCGGTGTAGCCATCCATGATCGGCATGTTCATGTCCATGAGGATCAGGTCAGGGAGTTCCTCCCGCGCCACCTGTATTCCTTCCTCGCCGTTGCCCGCCTCCACGACTTCGTAGCCGAAATACTTGAGCACGTCCTTCAGGAGCATCCGGTTCTGCTCTATGTCATCCACCACCAAAATTTTTTTCGCCATCGCAGTCTCCTATGAGGCAAGGGTCAGAAACCTCACTGCCTAGCCTCGATCTTTACCGGAATAACGACGGTAAATCGGCAGCCCCTGCCGATTTCGCTCTCCACCTGGATAACGCCTCCCAGACGCTCCACCAGCTTCTTCGTCAAGGCCAGTCCGACTCCCGCCCCCCCATAGTTCTTGCTGTACGGGGATTCGAGCTGGGTCAGACCTTGAAATATCTTCGGCATGTCCTCCGCCTTGATGCCGATCCCCGTATCCTCCACGGAGATTTCGAGAAAATCTTCGCCGGGCGGCGGAGATAATTCAGGCGTTGCCCCTGCATCGTCCACACATCGCGCCGCAACCCGCACGCTCCCCCCGTTGGGGGTAAACTTCACCGCATTGGAAAGGAGATTATGGATGATCTGCTTCAGTTTTGCCGGGTCGCTCCAGATCTCCCCTTCGACCCCAGGCTCTATTTCGAGAGAGAGGGAGATGCTGCGGGAAGCCGCCTTTTCCTTGAACCGGGAGAACTCTCCGGCCAGGATGTCCCGCAGGCGAAAGGAAATGACCTGTAGCTCCACGGGCCCGGCCTCCATCTGGGCGAGGTCGAGCATATCCTCGATCATTCCGTGCAGGTGTCGGCCGCTCGTGCGGATGTTGTCCACGTACCGCGCCTGTTTCTCCGGAAGCTCCCCGCCAAACCCGTCTTTGAGCACATCGGCAAAGCCGATAATGGCATTGAGCGGGGTGCGCAGTTCGTGGCTCATGTTGGCGAGAAACTCCGATTTGGCCCGGTTGGCCGTCTCCGCCGCGAGGCGCGCTTGTTGGGCGGCGACCCTTTCCCTTTCCAGAGCGGCCACATGCTCCTCCAGCTCCAGGTAAACCTCCTTGAGTTTATCCTTCCCGGCGGCGAAATTTTCTCTTTCCTGGGCGAGCACATGCTCGTTCATTTCCCGGCAGACCTCCAGGACTCTGTTCTCGGCCTGTCTCTTCTCCGTGATATCCACGGAAAAAACGGCCACTCTCTCCACCTCTCCCTCGCTGTTGACGAGGGGATACAGCGAATTGTCGACGATTCGCCCCTGGCGCTCGTCCTCGAAGCGGAGCGGCTTCCTGCTGCGGATCACCTCCGCCAGGTACGCCTTGCAGCGGGCTGCCTGGTCAGCGGGAATGAAGTCAAAAACATTCTTGCCGATGATCGCATCGACGCTCTTGCCCAGGCGCAGGGCCAGGGCCTCGTTGGCGGAGATGATGGCCCCTTCCGGGTCCAGAAGAAAGATCGCTTCAAAGCAGGCGTTGAAAAGCCCCCGGATCGTCTCCTCGCCCATGCGGCGTGTGGCGACCTCCGCGTTGAGCGCGTCGATCTTCTCCTTCAGGCCCTTGCGCATGGCGTCAAACACCCTGGCCAGATCGCCGATCTCGTCCCCGTTGCAGATATCGACTGCCACATCCAAATCGCCGTCGGCCATTCTGCCAGCCGCATCGGTGAGCCGGGAAACCGAACGGGGAATGATCCCGGAAATCCAGAACCCGAGGACGATGGCGAGGCCAACGGCGAAAACCAGCACGAAGACATTCGCGGCATGGTGGGCGCGATGGGCGTGGGTGTGCGTCTCCATGTCCGTCCGGGATGCGTGATCGAGATCCTCCTTCTCATGCCGGATGCGTTCCGCGACCTCGGCCTCGATCTTCTCCGTGAGCCCATAGTATTTGCCAAGGAGGCCGGGATCGACCTTTCCCCTCTCCCTATACTGCCGGAAGAGTTCTTCCGCCTTGTGGACGAGGGCTTCCCTGGATTGTAAAATCACGGCGATGTCATGGGATTCCCGCGCCTCTTCATCGCTGTCTTTTCCCTTGATCGCGCTGGAGGCGGCCATCTCCCGGTCGAAACGGCCGATGGCGGCGGAGAAGGAGCTTTTCCCTTCGCCGTCGTTCCGGAAGAAAAAGTAGAGACTTTCCTTCACCGCGCCGCGGATGGCGGAGTCGGCGGCCTGAAGGTGATAGAGCGAACCCGTGCGCACTTCAGCCAGCTCGTCGAACCCCTTCTCCTGCCGGACAAGAATAATCTTGCCGGCCAAGGCTATAATCAGGCCGATCAGCAGATAACCCGAGATGATCTTGGTGCGGAGCCTCATCCCGTCTCTTCCTCCCCCAGCCATTCCCGGACCATATGCGGCAGCTCCCGGGTGTCTATGGGTTTCGTCAGGTAGCCGTCGAATCCGGCGGCCATGATCCGTTCCCGGTCCCCCCGCATGGCAAAGGAGGTGAGGGCGATGATCTTCCTGATGCCCGGAACCGGTTCGTTCCTCAGCGCCTTGATCACGGCAAAGCCGTCCAAGACCGGCATCTGGATGTCAAGAAAGAGCAGGTCGGGAGGGTACTCCCGCGCCCGCTCGAGCCCCTCGGCTCCGTTGACCGCCTCGGCCACTTCGTAGCCGTAATACTCCAGCACATCCTTCAGAAGAATTCGGTTCAGTTCATTGTCTTCCACGACGAGTATCTTCCCGGCCATGTTTCACCCCTGCCTCGATTGACTGAGCGGAATGGCGAAGATAAACCTGCTCCCCTTGCCGACCTCGCTTTCGACCCATACCCTGCCGCCGTGCAGCTCCACCATCCGCCTGGTCAGCACCAGCCCGAGACCGGTTCCTTCATGTTCCCGGCTGTACGGAGAGCTGAGCTGACTGAAGGCCTTGAAGAGTTTCGGGATCTGCTCCGGGCTGATGCCGATGCCGGTGTCCGCAACGGAGACTTCGATGAAATCCCCCTCAAGTTTCCGGTCGCCGGCCTTCGGTCCCAAACAGGAAACCGGAACATCGAGACCGGAAACCTTGCGTGCGCTGACGCGGACACTTCCCCCATCCGGCGTGAACTTGATCGCATTGCTCAAAAGGTTGAACATGATCTGCTTGAGCTTTCTTTCATCGGCGACCAGCTCGATCTCCGCCTCGGCGGGGAGTTCCATGCTCAGCTTCAGGCCGTGTTTCAGCGCCTTCTCCTGGAGCATGGAGAGCGTGGTCGCCAGCGTATTGCGCAGGTTGACGATGACCGGTTCCAGCTCCATCTTGCCCGATTCGACCTTGGCCAGATCCAGGATGTCGTTGATGAGTTCCAGGAGGTGCTTGCCGCTTACCAGGATATTGCCGACATACTGGCGTTGCTTCTCGTTGAGGCCGCCGAACATCTCGTCTTGGAGCACCTCTGAAAAACCGATGATGGAGTTGAGGGGGGTTCGCAGCTCGTGGCTCATGTTGGCGAGAAAATCAGACTTGGCCCGGCTTGCCTCTTCCGCCTGAAATTTCGACTCCTGGGCCACCTCCCGCTGGCACTTCAGTTCCACGTTGAGATCCCGGAATTCCCGGTTTTTGCTCTTCAGCTCAGCCATTTTCTCCGCCAACTGCTCGTTGAGCGCCTGCAATTCGCGGGTGACGTCGGTCAGCTCCTGATTTTTCTGAATGGCTGTTTCGTAGGTGGACAGGAGCAGATTGAGAATCTGTAGCCGGTCCGAGTTGATGAAGTACTTCTTTCCCCGGAAGAAGATCTCCAGCCCCATCCGCGCCGTCTGCTCGCCGAGCTGGCGATTGGCCTGGATATGCTGGAGGCGGGAAAGGAGAAATCGTTCGCTGTACGGCTTCATGATAAAGTAGTCGGCGCCGCACTCAAGCCCCATGATGACATCCTCGGGGGCGGACAGGGAGGTGAGGAGGATGACCGGAATGCCGTGGAGTTCCGGTTTCCCCTTGATCCGGCGGCACAGCTCGTAACCGTCCATCAGCGGCATCACGATGTCGCTGATGATGGCGAACGGCTTCTCCTTTTCCAGCAGAGGCAGGGCTTCTTGTCCATTGCAGGCCGTGGTTACCCGGTAATGGTGCTTTTCCAGCATGTATCGCAACTCTTCCGCCTGGGTCGGGCTGTCTTCGACGACCAGGATTGTATCCCCGGTTCCGGCTGTCTGTGCTGTAGTCATGATCCTAATCCTTTCCTCATCTTGCGTTTGTATCCGTCCGGCTTTCCCCTCTTCCCGGCTTCACCAGGCGGACAAGAAGGGGCTGAATCCGATCCAGAGGGAGGATGTATTCCGCGGCCCCGAGCCTTGCCGCCTCGCCCGGCATACCGTAAACAATGGAACTCTCCGCGTCCTGGGCTATGGTTGCCGCTCCATGCTCCCGCATCAGCCGAAGCTCCGCGGCTCCGTCCTTCCCCATGCCGGTCAGGAGCACTCCCACCGCGCTCCTGCCGTAGGTGGAGGCTATCGAGCGGAAAAGATGGGAAACCGATGGGCAATGCCCGTTATTGTTGTCGCCCTTGCTGAGGGCTATCCGTCCGTCCGTTCCCATCCCCATGTCAAATCCGTCCGGCGCGACATAGACGCAGCCGGAGTGGAGCGGCTCCCCATGGACCGCGATTTTAACCGGGATAGCCGAAGATTGGGCGAGCCATTCGGCAAATCCCGCGATGAACCCTTTGGCCATATGCTGAACAACGAGCACCGCCGGGAAAAAATCCCGTGGCAGGGCGGCCAGTATCTGCTGAATGGCGATAGGCCCCCCGGTGGAGGCGCCTATCGCCACAAGACTCACATCCGGCGCCTGCTGCCCGGCCGTCTTTCCAGGAAGCAACGGGGGCTTTGCCGCCGGAGCCGACCGGGACCACCTCCTGACAACCCGCACCTCGGACATCAGCTTTACGGTCTTGAGCAGCTCCTTCACGGTTTTTTCGTGGTCCGGATGCCCCATTCCCGCCGGGCGGGAGACCACGGCCAGCGCCCCCGCTTCCATGGCGCGGAAGGTCGTGGTGACCTCCTTCGGATCGACGCTCCCCGAGACGATCACAATCGGCACGGGGTTTGTTTCCATGATGATGCGGGTGGCTTCGTAGCCGTCCATTTTCGGCATCTGCACGTCCATGGTGACCACATCGGGCCTCTTCTGCCGCACAGCCTCAATCGCTTCACCGCCGCTGCCGACGGTCCCGGCCACCATAATTTCCGGGTCGGAGCTGAAGATCTGGGTCAGGAACTCCCTGACCACCGGTGAATCGTCGACAATCAATACCTTGATCATAGTTATCCCTGATTTCCGCTGCCGGGCGGGGCCGCGCCCTGTCCTGCCAATCGCCGCCGCACAGTTCCAAATCCCTAGACCAGCCGCCGGATCACCTCAAGCAGGTTGCTCTGGTCAAAGCTGCTCTTCACGATGTAGGCGTTTGCCCCCACGTCGATCCCCCGCTCCCGGTCCTCCCTGGATTGGAGGGCCGTCACCAGGACAATCGGCATTTCGGAGAATTTCTTGTCCGCGCGGATCTTTGCGGTGAGGTCAAAACCGTTCATCCTCGGCATGTCCACGTCGGAGACCACGAGATCGAAATCCTCACTCCGCAGGCGGGTAAAGGCATCGATGCCGTCAACGGCGGTCGCCACGTCATATCCGGCCGACTCCAGGATGTTCTTCAGAAGGGTCCGGGAGGTGATTGAATCCTCCACGACCAGGACCGACTCCCTTTTCGCCTTCTCTTCCAGCGCCTCCGGCTTCGCCCCCGCCGAGGGGGGAATGAACGTCACCGCGGATTTCATCAGATCGGGGACATTGAGGATCGGCACCACCCTGCCGCTGCCGAGCACCGTGGCCCCCGAGAAGTTGCGCACCCGCGACAGTTGCGGACCGAGATTTTTCAGGAGGACCTCCTGTTCGTTCATGATCTCGTCCACGAGAAAGGCGATCCTCCTGTCGCCGACCGCCAGGACGACGGCCGGAAACCTGCCGGAATGCTCCTGGTCCTGTTTTTTGGCGGGAAGTTGCAGGACGTCGCCGAGTCTGGCCAGCGAGACGGCCCGTCCGTCGAAATGAATCGTCTCCCTGTTTTCCACCGTTTTGATCTCCTCCATTTTCAGCCGCACCACCCGTTCCACATGGGTGGTGGGGAGGACGAAGGCCTGCTCCCCGGAACGGACGAGAATCCCGCGGAAAGTGGCGACGGTGAGCGGCAAAAGGATGCGGAAGGTGGTCCCCGCATCGGGTTGCGACTCCAGGGAAATCGTGCCGCCGAGCTTTTCCACCTTCTCCCTGACGATGGCCAGACCGAGCCCCCGCCCCGATATCTCTGTGATGATGGGGCTGGTGGAAACCCCCGACTGGAAAACATACAGAAGCAGATCCCCGTCGGAAAGCTCCGCCATCTTCTCCGGAGGGACGAGGCCCAGCTTCTGCACCGCGGCCCGTACCCTGGCGATCCCGATGCCTGCCCCATCGTCGACGACCACGACCTCGACCTTGTTGTCCCTGGGGGCAACGGAGATAGTGACCGTTCCGTGTCTCTCCTTGTTTTTCCCTTCCCGCTCGCCGGGCCTCTCGATGCCGTGGTCGATGCAGTTCCTCGCCAGATGGATCAGCGGGTCCTTCATCTCCTCCAGGATGCGCCGGTCAACCTCGATCTCTCCGCCCCGGATATCCAGCGCCACCTCCTTGCCGTGGTCACGGGAGAGGTCCCGGACAACCTTGGGGAAAATCTCGAGAAGCGAGGAGAAGGGCAACATCATGACCTTCTTCATATCATCCAACAGGTTGCTCACCATGCCGCCCAGCGCCCGGCTGTCGTACTCGGCTGTTTTTGCCTCGGCGGCGTACTTTCCTTCCAGGGACTTCATGAAGGCGCTGTTCCACTCCAAAAAGTCGAAGAGCCTTGCCAATTCGCGCCGGATATCCCCAAGCCTTTCCTCTGCCCCCGCCTCGACGGGTTTTTCCTGAAGCTTCCTGATCCCCTGCACGACGGGAGATACCTTGCCCCACTCCTTTTTCCAGGCGGCAAACGCCGATCGTGTCTCCCGCATCTGCACGACGCGCTGCCCCGCCGCCAGTTTCGCGGAGAGCATCTCTTCCGACTGGAGGAGGACCGACGAAAGTTTCGTCGTGGCGACCCGCACAGTCTCCGTAATGCCTGGACCCGGAACCTGTTCCGGCGCGCCGACCTGGGCTTCGGGAGCCGCCGGTTGCTGGGGAGAGAGCTGGGCTGGGGGCTCGGGAGCCTGGGATTGGGGTGCGTCGGCCAGCGGCAGATCCTCGGTCGTTGCCGCTTCTTCGCTTTCCCCTTGCCGAATTTCAGACCCCGGTTCCCGCATCCCGAAGCCCGAAGCCCCCCCCCTTGCCGCCTCCTCAAGCCGGGCGGTCAGCTCTTTGTGAAAGGCCTTCTCCTTGGCGCTCCGTTTCCCCTCGACAACAGGGAGAATCCGACCGAGATGGTCCACCGTCTGTTGGAGCAGGTCGAACAACTCAGGGGAGCCCTTGAGTTCCTGCCGTTTCATGGCGGCGAAGACCCCCTCCATCATCTGGCAGAGCGCTTCCAGGTCGGTAAGATTGACGGAACGGGCCGCCCCCTTCAGGCTGTGCGCCTCGCGGAAGACCTCCTCCACGATTTCCGCCAGCCGTTCCGGCGCCTCGGCCTTTTCCAGCTCGATCAGCCCGGAGGATATCCGCTTCAGATGTTCGTCCGCCTCGATCTTGAAGGTGACGAGAAGGTGCTTCATGAATTCCTGGTCTTTATTGTTCATGGAACCCTCACAAGCAAGTTGCGCGAAATCATACCTCGTGTTGCCCCACCAGCCCTTTCAGCTTCTGCCCCAGCTCGTGGAGGTTCTGCACGGTGGCCTCCACC
>CAYTVV010000039.1:0-24788 GCA_964441875.1 uncultured Desulfurivibrio sp. | reverse complement strand
CGTGCTTGTCGATCTTGGCCTGTAGATCGAGGGAAAAGAAATACTTGGCCCGTTCGGGCGCATTGAAGGGCTCCAACACCTGGCGAAGAATGTTCTCAATGATTTCGCGCTTTTTCAACGGATGACGGATGGTGAGAATCTTCTCCCCCGCCTCGACAAACTGGCCTTCCAAGTCGCTGCGGATAAAGGAAACCACCCCGTTGCTCGAAGAAAAAATCTTTTTCTGGTTCCCCTCCCGCAATATTTCATAAAGAAGGGTGCCCCGGACATGGTGCCACTCGCCGGACGGCCCTTCCACCTCGGCGTCTTCCTTCACCCGAAAGCGAACCTGACCGGTATGGACGGTACACACGTCCATATAGTCAAAAGGATCGGAACGATACTTGCCAATTATTGCGTCGAAATCTATTTCGTCAGTCATCGCAAACCGTTGTGAATTAACAATTAGCTATCAGCTGCCAGCTATCAGCTGCCAACTTACCTATAATACAGATTGCCGCCGCCCATGGTCAGCAAGGATTTATGCAGGTTGCGCCGGAACTCCCGACGGTCCCAGATGCCCTGAATATGTCCACGTTGCAGGGCATTGCGGGCGTTATGGTAATCGGGCGGGATATCCTCGCCGGTGGTGTCGCGGATAACCCGAGGTCCGGCAAAACCGACCCGGCTGGAACGGATGGCAAACTGATACGGCGAACAGCCGAGAAAGCTTGCCACCGGCCCGGCATAGGAATTGTTGTCGTAGACCACAATGTACAAGCCGCCCGAATCGATGTATTCCCGCACCGCCATGGTGCACTTGGGCATCTGCACCACACCCAGGGTGCCCTCATGGATGCGGATGCCGCCGGTGGTGTGCACATAGGCCAACAGGGGCCGCCGTTTCAGCTTGGCCGATTCACAGGCCCGGACGAATTTTTCGCCCTCGGCTGCCCCGACGGTGCCGTTTCTGAAATCGCTGTACAGCATGGCCACCACCAGATCAACGCCCATGACCCTGGCATCGAAGGTGATGATGCCGCTACGCCGACCGGTTTTGGCAATGGCGGCCTGCAACTTCTTTTCAAACCCGGGATAGGCCAGGGGATTCCCCGCGCAGACCCCTGGATTGAATTCCCGAATGGAATCCGGATCAAAGAGATGCTTGAGATACCACTGATATTCCAGAGGGAAATGGTGGCCGCAATTTTCGCAAACCCCGCCGAATTCGCCATAGAGATCAGGAACCCAGAGATCCTTGCACCCCTGCTTTTCGGCATTGGGGCAGGTCACGGTCCGGTCCTCGTTGGCCAGCGGGCTGGTATAGATATCCCCGAACTCGATGGGATCTTCCCCGCCGCCACCGCTACCGGCAACAGGAGGTTTTCCCGGACGAACCCCGGGTTTTTTCGAAATAAAATCGTAGGCCGCAGTGATCGGAGAGGAAACCTGCTTAAGGAGCACGGAGCCCTCGCCGGACACATCCTGAAAAACCTTTTTCACCTGTTTCTGCTGACTCTTCAGCAGATCATAGCGGAAAGTGTAGTACAGCTTGGCAATACTCTTTTTTGCCTTCTGGCAAAAAGCGGAACAGGCAGAGCTCTCTTCGGAATAAGCCTTGCAGGACATAGCCCGATATTTTTTCGAGCGCAAGACCAGCAGCCGTTTGACTTCATCCTCATTGAGATCCCAGGAGATCTCGATATGCGGCTCTTCCACGACCTGCTCTTCCGCCTTTTTCATCGTCAATTCATAGGCGCGAAAAGCCCTGAGGCTCTTGGTTTTCAAAACCACTTCGTCGGTAGCGCGGATGATCTCGCTCTTGAGCTGCCTAAAAAAGCCGAAGTCGTCGCGCTTGGCGCCCAGGGGCGGCTCGTAGATAATCCGGTCGATGGTCCCGAGCTTGAGGTTTTCTTCCGCCGTGATGTGCAACCGCTCGGCGCAGGCCTCCACCAGCTCCTTGGGCATCTTCTCGCCCTCGCGGATCTTGCCCTCGATGGCTGCCGCACCTTCCGGGGAGATAACCGAGTAGTAACCGTGGGAAAACATCAGCCGAACATCGGCCATGCCCACGGCCTCTGCTCCGCCGGAGCCGCCTTCCGAGGTGACGGAAATCATCGGCACCCGCAGTTTGGCCATGGCATAGAGATTTCTTGCGATCTGCTGGCCCGCGCCGGGGTAATCCTCCACCGGAAAGGAGCCGGGGGTGAAAATATAAAAATGGATGGGAATGCCTTCGGTTTCAGCGACCCGCATGTAACGCAGGGCCTTCTCATTGCCCCAGGGCTTGCTGCAACCACCGTTGCGATACTCCTCGCCATGCCCCTTTTCATGGCCGATGACCATGACCTGCTGCATCACCGACTTGTTTTTCACCCGGCGCATGATGCTCGCCCTGGCCGCGACCATGGAAGGATCGATGCTGACCTCCTCGGCGCCGCCAAGCTCGGTATAATCCTCGTAGACATTCTCCAGGATGTCTTTCAAGGAGAACCGGTGGGGATTGCGGACAATGCGCACCCGGTCCATGGAGCTCAAGGTCTCTTCGCAGCGGGCCTCCAAAAAGGAGAGCGAATCCTCAAAAGCGCGGATTTCCTCGGCCAGTTGGTCTTCCGTGTACTCGTAGAATTTGTCCCGCAGGGTGACAAATTTTTCGCGCAGGCCGGAGAGATTGCCCCACTCGACGCCATCCTTGATCTGGCTCAGATAGCTGGTGCGTTCTTCTACCTTGAGCAGCCGTTTTCGTAAATCTTCCATAGAGTAATTACCTGTGCCAGTGACAGCAGCGTAAGCGATGCTGCCGGCTCATCAGAAGGTGAGCAATCGGGCTATGTTTTCTTGAAGATAGGGAAGGTTGGTCATGATCTGGTCACCTGCGGCGTTGCTGCCTTCGATGGCCACTTCCGACAGAAATTTCCGCCCCCTTTCCTTGGCTTCTTCCATGGTATCACCCCAGACCAGGGCCAAGGCCAGGTTGGGATCATACTCGCTGGGGATCGCGTAGGTTCGGTCGGTGGGCACATGGCTGTACACCGCGGACCAGTCGTACTTCGGGTAGGAAAACTTAGAGATCGTCCCGATCCAGGGAGCAAAGCCGCGGGCGGTGTCTTCCGCGACAATCCTGAACTCGATGCTCGCACCCCGGGAGGTAATATCGCCCTGGTGAAAGCCCATCTTGTCGCCTAACGCCAGACGAATCTGCTCGCGGATGAGGTTGGGATGCTTGTTGTTTATATAGCTGACCCGGGCGGAGACATCGTTTTCCACCTGGATTCGGGTGTTGACCTCAAGAAGATAGGGCTGGCCGTCCCGGGTGACGATCCACTCCCAGGTGCCGACGTTATCGTAGCGGACATGGGCGGCAAGCTTGAGCGAATACTCCACAACCTTGTCCAGCACCTCCTGGCCGTTGAAATCGTAGCTGAAGCAGGAGTTGTCGAAGCCGGGTGCAGCCTCCAGCCGTTTCTGACGACCGGTGCTCTGGATGGTGCAGTTCCGGGTGCCGAAATGCACCCGCTCGCCGTGCCGACTGCATACCAACTGCACCTCAAGATGGTTGAAGTCGCGAATCCGCTGCTCGATGAGCACCCCGCCGTCCCCGAACTGCCGTTTGGCATAATTCTGAACCTGGCGGTAGATGCGCCGGAAATGTTCGATCTGGTAGACCTCTTCGATCCCCATGCCGCCGCCGCCGGCCGCCGCCTTGACCAAGATGGAAGGATTCTTGACCTTATCGTCCTGGGTTTCCAAAAGATGGAGGGCAATATCCTCGGCCTCCATCTCATTATAGATGGGCCCGTCGGTGCCTGGAATGGTAGGAATCCCCAGCCGGTTGGCAACCCGCTTGGTATTGATCTTGTCGCCAAGATCCTTGACCACTTCCCATTTCGGGCCGATGAAGGTCAGGGGCCGATTGCGGATCGTGACCCGTCGGGCAAAGCGGAAGTCCTCGGAGAAAAAGCCGTAGCCGGGATGGATGGCGGTGCAATTGGTGTGATCCGCCACGGAAAGGATATCGTTGGGATCGGTATAGGACGATACCCGCCAAGCCCGGCGGATATTGCTCTGGCTGTCCAGATTGCGGCGCACATGTTCGGATTCCTCATCCGCCGCGGTGTAGATCACGGTATAATCAAGGCCCAGGTCTTTACAGGCCTCCATGATCCGCAGGGCAATCTCGCCCCGATTTGCAATCAAAACCTTGTCTTTCAAGCGAACCCTCGATATCGGTTGCGGGGCAGGCAGCACCGTTCACCATATCCCCATAAAACAAAAAGGAAAACCAAGAACGATCACTCCGCCGTTTCCATCGTTTCCATTTTTTCTAGTTTTTACTAATTTTCAGGGCAAATGAAAAGGATGAATTCCGCTGATCTCGTAACAAGAGGGGAGAAAGCACCGGCAAGACAGCTGGGTCTTGTGGCAACTGCCTCAATTCTCCCCCGGAGAAAAAAACCCTCCACCTCGTGAAGCGCAATCTGTTGAAACAGCATGGTGCTCTATGGTATAGTGAACCCGTTTTTGAGTTGTTCGCCATGGAAAGCACGCCTTCCATGGTCAAAGTGTGGCTCTTATACCGATTTTAAAGATAAACGTCAATTTTTTTTCTTGACACCCCCGGCTATTTCCTTTAGCCAATGCATGTTGCGACCGATTCCATATTTTTCTCGCCGGGCGACACCGCCCGAATGCACCACCAACGGTGCGTCAGGCCCGTTGTCATACCCATAGGACTCTTACCCCCGCATGGACACATCCGCCCCGGACAACGGCAACTCGCCTTTCAAGCGCATTCTCAATTTTTTCGGCATCAACCGCGCCCCAGACACCACCGAAGACATCGAACAGGAAATCCAGGAACTCCTCGATGACGGCGAAGAACAGGGCCTGATCACCCGCGAGGAAGGGGAGATGATCAGCTCGATCCTCGAATTCCGGGACACCCTGGTCCGCGAGATCATGACCCCCAGAAGCGACATGGTCAGCGCCGAGGCACAGGTGTCGGCCGCCGATCTTATCCAGCTGATCACCGATGAAGGATACACCAGAATCCCCATCTACCAGGATTCCCCGGACAATATCATCGGCATCCTCCACGCCAAGGATCTGCTGCCCTTCTGCCTCAAGGCCGCCACCATGCCCGCGGCCTCGGAGCTGGTCAAACCGGCCTTTTTCGTGCTGGACACCCGCAAGATCGTCAATCTGCTCAAGGATTTCCAGAGCCAGAAGGGGCATCTGGCCGTGGTCACCGATGAGTTCGGCAGTGTGCGCGGCCTGGTTACCTTGGAGGACGTGCTGGAGGAAATCGTCGGCGAGATCCGCGACGAATACGACAAGGCAGAAAAACGCTGGAAGGTGGTAAACAAGCACATGCTCCTCACCGACGCCAAGGTCAACCTGGAGGAGGTCGAGGATTTCTTCGGCATCACCCTGCCGGAAGGCCCCTACGAATCGGTGGGCGGCCTGATCATCCACCAGCTGGACCGGGTGCCGCCGGTGGGCGCCACCATGCTCATCAATTCCCTGGTCTTTGAGGTGGTTTCCGCCGACCGGCGACGCATCCACACCGTTAAAATCCAGAACAAGCCCGACTGATGCCTCAGCTATTGCCACGTTCCGAAAGCGCAAGCCATTTCGGCAGGGCCTGCCTGCTGGCGTTGCTGACCAGCGCCCTGTTATTGACCGCCTCTCCGGGGGTCTTTGCCCTGCCCCAGCTTGCCTGGCTGGCGCTGATCCCTCTTTTTTGGGGTCTCCACAACCAACCCCCGCGCAGAGCCGCCCTGCTTGGCCTCATCTGCGGCCTGGCCTATTACCTGCCCCTGTTGTACTGGATCGTCATTGTCCTGGCCACCTATGGTCAGGTGCCGGTGCCCATCGCGGTGCTGGCCCTGGTTTTTCTCGCCCTGTACATGAGCTGCTATCTGGCGGGATTCGCCTTTTTTTGCGCCAAAACAGGGCCGCGTCTCCCTCTGCTCGTTTTCGCCCCGGCCTGCTGGGTGGCGCTCGACCTGATCCGAGGATTGCTGTTCACCGGCTTTCCCTGGCTTGATCTGGCCTACACCCAGTATAATCTGCCCCAGATCATCCAGATTGCCGACCTGGCCGGCCATTATGGCCTCACCTTTCTTCTGGTGCTGGCAAACGCCCTGATCTTTACCCTTATCGCCTCGCTCATCCGGCGCAAGACGGCAAGTTCTCCCGCGCTTATCGGCGCTGCGGCAGTCCTGCTGCTGATGGCCTCGGGTTACAGTCTCTGGCAAATGCACACCCTCCCTGAAACCATTGCCCAGGCGGAGCAAATGGAGGTAGCCATAGCCCAAGGCAATATCCCCCAGGATCAAAAATGGCAGCCTGCCTTTCAGCGGGAGACCATTGACACCTACCTCCGCCTAAGCCAGGAGATGTTCGCCACCAAAAAGCCGCAGCTGATTGTCTGGCCGGAAACAGCCCTGCCCTTTTACCCCTACGAACATCCGCTGTTCCTCCGGCTGCACAGCGAACTCAGCCGACCGTACCGGACATTTTTGCTCACCGGCGCGCCCCATCGGGAAAAGACTTCGCCTGACGAGCCCATCACCTATGCCAACAGCGCCTTCCTGCTCTCCCCGGACGGACTGGTCACCGGCCGTTATGACAAGC
Source organism: uncultured Desulfurivibrio sp. (assembly GCA_964441875.1). Classification (GTDB taxonomy): domain Bacteria; phylum Desulfobacterota; class Desulfobulbia; order Desulfobulbales; family Desulfurivibrionaceae; genus Thiovibrio. The sequence goes on along the minus strand of CAYTVV010000039.1, from coordinate 18,170 downwards.
AGCACTTGGTGCCCTTTGGCGAATATATCCCCTTGCGCTGGCTGTTGGGCTTTGCCTCGCCGCTGGTGGAAACCCTGGGCGCCTTTTCCCCTGGCCAGACCAACACCCCCTTGTCTTGCCAAAACAGCCGGATCGGGGTATTGATCTGCTTTGAAAGCATCTTTCCGGAGATTTCCCGTAAGCAGGCGGAAGCCGGGGCGAATCTGCTGGTCACCATTACCAACGATGCCTGGTTTGGCAGGTCGAGCGCCCCTTGGCAGCATCTGGCCATGGGGGTGTTCCGGGCGGTGGAGACCAGGAAAACCCTGGTGCGAGCGGCCAACACCGGAATCAGCGCCTTCATCGACCCCATGGGCCGCATCCAGGGCGCTTCCCCCCTGTTTAGCGAATACGCCCGCAGTCAGCCGGTCGCCCTACTGAACGGCTTGACCTGCTATGTCCGCTGGGGGTATCTTTTTCCGTGGGTCTGCCTCATCCTGACCCTGGCTGGCCTGTGGCGGTGTTATGCACGCAGGGAAAATACCAAGAAAAAATAACACCAAGGCACACCAACTCTTACCATTAGGAGAACACACCATGTCTGCGGAACTCAAACAGAAGATTCAAGATCTCAAGGGGCGCCTCATCTCCCTGAAGGAGCATCTTTGAGGTAGATCACAAGAGAGAACGGTTACAGGAACTGGAGCAGCTCACCCTGGCCCCGGCTTTCTGGGATAACCAGGAAAACGCCCAGAAGGTGCAGCGGGAGCAGGGCGCTCTCCAGAATATTGTTGAAGGCTGGGACGCCTCCCAGGCAGAGCTTGAGGAGACGGAACTCCTGCTCGAAATGGGCATGGCAGAAGGCGACGAGGACACCATCACGGAGGTTGACCAGGCTCTGGATGCGCTCATTGAGCGGGTCGAGACCGTGGAGCTTGAGTGCATGTTCACCGGCGAGCACGATGCCAGCAACGCCATGATCACCATCCACGCTGGCGCGGGCGGCACCGAGGCCCAGGACTGGGTGAGCATCCTCCTGCGTATGTATCTGCGCTGGGCCGAGGCCAAGAAATTTCCCACCGAGATCCTCGACCTGCAACCAGGCGACGAAGCCGGGGTCAAAAGCGTGACCATCATGGTCACCGGCCATAACGCCTATGGCCTGCTCCGCTCGGAGATGGGCATCCACCGGCTGGTGCGCATCTCCCCCTTTGACGCCAGCGGCCGGCGGCACACCTCCTTTGCCTCGGTTTTTATCTTCCCGGAACTGGACGACAACATCCAGGTGGACATCAACGACAAGGATCTGCGCATCGACACCTACCGGGCCAGCGGCGCAGGCGGCCAGCACGTCAACAAGACCAGCTCGGCCATCCGCATCACCCATCTGCCCACCGGCATCGTGGTCCAGTGCCAGAACGAACGGAGCCAGCACCGCAACAAGGACACGGCCATGAAGATGCTCAAGTCCCGGTTGTACGACAAGGAGCGGGCTGAACAAAAAGAACAGCACAAGGACATCGCCGGCGAGAAAAAAGAGATCGCCTGGGGCAGTCAGATCCGCTCCTACGTGATGCAGCCGTACCGGATGATCAAGGACCACCGCACCAATTTCGAGGTGGGCAATGTGGACAGCACCTTGGACGGCAACCTTGACCCGTTCATCAAGGCCTATCTCTTATGGCAGAGATAGATCCCCTCCAGTGCGCAAAATGCGGGGCCTGCACCGTGGTCTGCCCGGTCTTTCAGGCCTCGGGCCGGGAATCGCTCTCGGCCCGTGGCAGGCTGCATCTGCTGGAACACCTTGATCCGGCCCAGGCCTCGGCCGCTTATGCGGAGATCCTTTCCCAATGCCTGCTCTGCGGGGCCTGCCGCTCCGTGTGCGCCCGGGGGCTCGACCCGCCCGGCCGTTTTCTTGCCGCCAGAGAACGACTGGAGAAAACCGCAGGCCGCCATGCCTTGCTCCGGGCCATCACCCGCAAGGCCTTGGGCAATCCGGGCCTGCTGGCGACCATTGCCAGCCTGGGTCGGCCCCTGCTGGACCTGTTGCCAACCGACAGCGGCCTGCGCCTGCGCCTCGGCCTGCCGCAGGAGGGGCCAGCCGCCTCCGCCCCCCCTTCAGAAAAAACACCGGGAGAAAAATCCGGCCCCCCTACCCTGGCCTTTTTCCCCGGCTGTTACGCCACCCATCTGCACCGGGAAATCGGGGCAGCAACGGAACGGATAGCCGCCGCCTTCACCGGCAATCCCCCGCTCAGGCCAACGCAGCAATGCTGTTGCGGACTTGCCGCGGAAAATGCCGGTGACACCAGCACAGCCAAGCGCCTTGCCAGGCAAAACATCCTTGCCTTTGCCGGAGGCACCCTGCCAATCCTGACCTCCTGCGCTTCCTGCTACAGCCAGTTACGCCGCTATCCCGAACTGCTTGCGGATGACCCTGAATGGCGGGCAAAAGCCCAAGCCTTTGCCGATCGGCTCCTTGAATTTTCCACCTTTGTGGTCCAGGCCATGGAGACTGCTCCGGCTTTCCGCTTTGCCGCTCCAGCCAAACCCCGCACCGTGGTCTACCACGATCCCTGCCACCTGAGATTTCCTTCCCAAATCACCAGTCCGCCCAGGGAAATCCTCAGGGCCATCCCCGGCTTGCACCTGGCCGAACTTGCCAACGGCCCGCAATGCTGCGGCCAGGGCGGCCTGTTTCATCTGGCCCAGCCGGAGCTGGCCGAGAAAATCAGAGGCCGGTTGCTCAACCAGTTGGCACAGGCAGCGCCCGATCTGGTGACCACCACCTGCTCGGGCTGCCTCATCCACATCCAACAGGGTCTGGGCCATGATCCGGCGCGGCCGGAGGTTCGGCATCTAGCCATCCTCCTGGCAGAGCTCCTGTAAAAAAATCCCGGACTGAAAATTTTTTCTTGCGCCCCCTGCTGATCCTTGCGTAATTTTTCCGGGCATTATAATGTATCCCCCGGACAGGTTCCAATGCAGAGAGATTGCCCAAGGCGTGCATCGGCTGCTTCATTTTGCTTATCAAACAAGGAGAACAAACAATGACCATGACAGTGCGACGCTTTTTCGGCTGTTTGCCCATGCTTTTCGCGACCCTGATTTTGGCATTGCCCTGCCAGGCCGGGGTTGATTGGGAGGTAAGCAATACCCTGAAAACCCCCACCGCTCCCCTGGACGTCGCCGCCTCGCTGGACGGCAAATGGACCTTTGTCTTGGCCGAAGGCGGCAAGCTCCTGATCTATTCCGACAAGGGTGCCCTGGAAGATACCATCACCGTTGACCCGGCCATGGACCACATCGCCTCCTCCGGTCTGCAAGCGGCCAATATCCCTGACCGGATCTATCTGGCCAGCAGCAAAAACAAAACCGTCCAGACCGTTACCCTGGATTTCTCCGTACAGATCAATATCCAGGGCGCCCCGTTTCTCGGACAGGAAAACGCTCCAGTGGTCATTGTCGCGTTCAGCGACTTTGAATGCCCCTATTGCGGCACGGTGGGCGCCCTGTTTGACGAGGCGCTGGCCAAGCATCCCAAGGAGGTCAAGATCGTTTTCAAACAATTCCCTCTGGCCATGCACAAACTGGCCCAGTCCGCCGCCCTTGCCTCTTTGGCGGCCCACCGCCAGGGCAAGTTCTGGCAGTACCATGATCTGCTTTTTGAAAACCAAAAGAGTCTTTCCGAGGCAAAATACGTAGAGCTGGCCAAGAAGCTTGGTCTTGATCTGGAGAGATTCAACAAGGATTACAAGGCCCCGGTCAACCAGCAGACCCTGGAGCGCGACATGGCGGACGCCCAACTTGCCGGGGTTCGCGGCACCCCGACCATTTTCGTCAATGGCCGCCGCCTGAAAGAACGCAACATCAAGGATCTTCAGCAGATGATCAGCCAGGAGCTGGCTAAACGCGGCAAGGGCGGAGCCCCCCGTTGAGCAAACGCGAAATCACCCTGGCCGATAACAGCACCGCCCTGCTGGTCTACGGCGACCTGAACAAGAACCTTGCCGTTATCGAGGAGGGAACCGGGGTCAGCATCCAGGTGCGGGGCAGCCAGCTCACCGTAAACGGGCCGAAACACGAGGTGGAGCTGGCCGTCTCGGCCATCAATAAACTCCAGGAGCTGATCCGCGCAGGCTATCCGGTGTATCCCTCGGATGTCGCCTATGCCCTGCGCATCCTCCAGGCCTCGCCCAAGGCGAACCTTAAAGAGATCTTTCTCGATAAGGTATACATCACCGCCGAGCAGAAGGTGGTCTCGCCCAAGAGCAGCAACCAGAAACTCTACATCGACAGCATCCGCACCAACGACATTGTTTTCGGCATCGGCCCGGCAGGCACCGGCAAAACCTATCTTGCCGTGGCCATGGCGGTTTCCGCCTTTGTCAGCCATCAGGTCCGCTCCATCATCCTGGCTCGCCCCGCGGTGGAGGCCGGTGAACGCTTGGGCTTTCTCCCCGGCGACATGGCCCAGAAGGTCAACCCCTATCTGCGCCCTCTGCACGATGCCTTGAACGATATGCTGGGCCGAGGCAAGGTTGCGGATCTCATCGAAGAAGGACTGATCGAGATCGCCCCCCTGGCCTTCATGCGCGGCCGGACCCTGAGCAACGCCTTTGTTATCCTGGACGAGGCCCAAAACACCACGCATGAACAGATGAAGATGTTCCTGACCCGCTTGGGCTTCAACTCCCAGGCGGTGATCACCGGAGACATCACCCAGATCGACCTGCCGGACCCCAGGCAGTCCGGCCTCATCGAGGCTGCTCGGATTTTGCAAAACATCAAGGGAATCGCCTTCAACCAATTCTCCGAGGTGGATGTGGTCCGCCACCGGCTGGTGCAGGAGGTCATCCGCGCGTACGCCGAAAAGGAAACCCTCCCCCCGCCGCGCCGGACAACGACAAGGAAACACTGAGGAGCCATGCCCGTACTCATCACCAGCCAGACAGCCACGCCCCCGGCTATCAGCCTACCTCAACTCCGGCAGCGGGCCGAAAGGCTGCTCGCCCTCTGCGGTTGCCCGCACAGTGAACTGAGCATCCTGCTCCTTGACGACCCGGAGATGGCGCAGCTCAACGAGCAGTACCGCGACAAGCAAGGGCCGACCAACGTCCTGGCCTTCGCCATGCAGGAAGGAGGAGGTGAACATCTGCCCACGGAACTTCTCGGCGATGTGATCATCTCCCTGGATACCGCATCCCGCGAGGCCACGACCGACCGGGTGACCCTGCACCAGCGGGTGACGATCCTTCTGATCCATGGCCTGCTGCACCTGCTGGGCTATGACCACGAACGCTCCCGCGCCGAGGCTTTAGCCATGGTCGAACGGGAAAAACAGCTTTTGAATCAATTGTTAAGCGAAGAAAGGAGAGGAAAAATGGTCAGTCTTGCCATCAATGTCGATCATGTCGCCACCCTGCGTCAGGCCCGGGGCATTACCGAGCCGGACCCGGTTCTGGCCGCAGGCATCTGCGAACTGGCCGGAGCCCAGGGGATTGTCGTCCATCTTCGGGAAGACCGTCGGCATATCCAGGACCGAGACGTGCGTCTGCTCCGACAGACCGTGAAAAGCAAGCTCAACCTGGAGATGGGCGCCGCCGAGGAAATCATCGCCATCGCCCTGGAGATCAAGCCGGACATGATCACCCTGGTCCCGGAAAAACGCAAGGAGCTGACCACCGAAGGCGGCCTCAATGTGGCCGGACAGAAGAAAAAACTCCAGGAAGTCATCGCCCGGATGCGCAAGGCCGGAATCCCGGTGAGCCTGTTCATCGACCCGGACTCCAGGCAGATCAACGCGGCCCATGAGATAGGGGCGACCTTTGTCGAGATCCATACCGGCCGCTACTGCGATGCGATAACAGAGCAGGCGCGGGACCAGGAATTCGCCCTCATCGCCACGGCGGCGGAAGAGGCCTATGAGCTGGGACTGCGGGTCAATGCCGGGCACGGCCTCAACTACCTCAACACCCGGCGGGTGGCAGCCTTGGGCACCATCGAGGAGCTGAGCATCGGCCATGCGGTCATGGCACGGGCTATTCTGGTGGGGCTTGATCAGGCGGTGCGGGAGATGCTGGCGTTGCTGCCAACTGGGTAGGGGTGAATCGGGTCTGTTGGTGCCCTGAACCCGCTAACCGAGGGTGCAAAAAAATGAAAATCACGCGGGATGTAACTGTTCAGTAGCGTCGCTTCGCTGCTGTCACAGATGCGCGGAAGAGACCCGCGAAGTGTGCTATTGCACATGAGCAGGTCGATGACAGCTAAGCAAGCACAGCGAGACTGCGAAGCAGATGTGGTGCTACGGAACAGTTACATTTAGGCAGGCATGGAGTCGCGCTCATCGCGGCTCATCTTCCGCACCAGAATCTGGTGAACCGTCTTGTCGAAAAAAACAACCGACTGTTCTTCCTCAAGGGTGATGGTCCGAACCAGGGGGCCTATCTTCACCACCACGCCGGGAAAGAGGTGACCATAGACATACACCACCTCGTTCACCATCTGCTCCAGCTCAACCTCAAGTGCCTTATTTTCTTCAGTCAGGAGGGTAACTTTTTCCATGGCCTTGGGCATGAATGCCTTGCACTTGGCCAGCAGAGTGCTTTTGTCCTCGGGAAATTTTCCGGCCAGTTCCTTCTTTATTTTCTCAAGGGCGCTGATGTTCTTGATCACCTCGTTCAGCCGGTCCGACCACAGACCGAGTTCTTCGTCGATCTTCTGTTTCTTCATTTGCAGGGAAGGAACAAGCCCGACACAGACCTCCGTTATCACCTCGGCGTCACACCCCAGTTCCTTGACATGCACGGAGCCTGCGGCAACAATCTTGCCGCCGATGATCGTGCCGTTCCCCTGGGTGGCGATCACATCCTTGCCGACACTGACTTGCGCCTGCAGGAGCACGTCATTGACCCGGAGATAGCTTGCCGTTTCAAGCTTAGGACCATTTTCCACGAAATCAACGATAATGTCGCCCTTGGCCCGGAGTTTCGACTCCTCGCCGACAACCCCGCCCATAACGGTCAAGGCGCCTCCGGCCATGACCGCGGAATTGTTGATTCCCTGCCCGATCCAGATATCCCCCCGGCATTTGACGCTGAAGCCGGGAAGCACCTCGCCGCTGATCGTTAATTTGGAACCGCCGAAGACGATGTTTCCCACCTTCATATCCACATCGCCGGTAATGGAATGTTCGCCAAAGACCGTGGGCTTGCCCTCGGACATGACAAACTTACCATCGAGCGCGGCAAAGATTTTCATCTCGTCAGGCGAGAGAGTGACCCCTTTGCCATACTTGAGCTTGCTGTCTTTTCCCGGCTTGGCCGGGATGCCGACCCCGAAGATATCCTGACCGGCCTTGCCCAGACTGGGCGCGACTTTTTCCAGCAGCAACCTGTCCTTGGCAACATTGACAATGCTGCCAAGCTCACGATAATCCACCTGGTCTTTGTCAGGGTCTGTTTTTTGCGGGCCGGGGACAGCGGGCTTGACATGCATTTTCACCCTGGCGTTCTCGCCAGGGGCCGGAGGAACCCCTTTGGCCACAAGAAACGATCCTCCCCCTGCCGACTCGGGGGTTGGCAACACCCCGCCGACAATCCCGTTCTCGGCAAGTTCCTTCTGGAGCAAACCGTGATCCAACTGCGCTCCCGCCTTGATATCTTTAGGGGTAACAACGGCCTGGAGGCGGTCCTTGGTGACCCTCAGAATAAAAGCGCCATTCTGGATCTCTACCCCGCCTTTAAAAAGTTTTTCGCTTGCCATTGCGCCTGCCACCCACGTAAGAATGAAAAAACGGGTTAAAAGCCCCTTTCCCTTATCCTATCGGCCAGTATGAAAAAAATCTTCAAACGCAGCCATGTTGCCAATGGTTACACTATATCACAACCGCATTGAATCACAGTTGCTTTTCCAGCGCCGCGATATGCTCATGCTCGCCAAGCACGACCAGGATGTCTCCGGGCAGGATGGTGGTTTGCGGTTTGGGATTGAAATGCATATCCCCCTGTTCCCTCTTGATGGCGACGACGATAAGGTCATACTCCTTGCGAAGCCCAGAATCCATCAGCCTTTTGCCGGCAAGGGCTGAATGCTGGGAAACCCGCAGCTCTTCGAGGCGCAAGCCCAGCTCCCCGCCATGCACGGTGAGGTCAAGAAAATCCACCACCGTCGGCCGCACGACAAGCTGGGCCATGCGGCAGGCCCCGATGAAGTAAGGAGAAATCACCTTATCGGCACCCGCCCGCAGCAGCTTGGTTTCCGAGCCATCCGCCCCGCTGGAACGGGCCATGATAAACAGATTGGGGTTGAGTCCCTTGGCGGAAAGAATGATATAAACGTTTTCCGCGTCGGAGGAGACCACGGCGATCAGGCCCTTGGCCTCCTTGATCCCGGCCTTGAGCAGCATCTCATCGCTGGAGGCGCTGCCGAGCAGAGCCAGGTAGCCGAGTTCATCGATCTTCTGCACCTCCTGGGGATCGCTTTCCACGATGACAAATGGGAGTTTGCTTTCTTTGAAATTCTTGCAGATCACCTTGCCGATCCGACCAAAGCCGCAGACAATGTAGTGGTCTTTCAAGGCCGCCACGCGCTTTTCCATGTTGTTCCTCCCCATGATTTTCCGCAAGCCCCCTTCAACCATGGACTCCGTGACCTCGCCCACCAAATAGAGAACAAAGCCGACCCCGACCAAAATAAGACAGATGGTGAAATACTTCCCCACCGGACTGAGAGGGATGACCTCCCCATAGCCCACCGTGGTGATGGTGATCACCGACATGAACAGGCTGTCGAGAAAGGAGCCGTTTTCGATCAGCATGTATCCGGCGGTGCCGATGCACAGAATCATGACCAACATGAAAATGGCAAAAAGGATTTTTTGCATGCAACCCTCGAAGATTTAGAAGCCGTTACGAAAGAAGCTGTACGATTTTAGCCGTTATCACTGCTGCCGTTTTGCCACCAGAATAACAAGGTTGTTTTCCGACAACGGCTTTCCGGCCTTGCCAGTCTTGTCAATGTGCTTCCACTCGGACACGATACTGCTAGTCCGTCTTATTTACTTCATACAGAAAATCTGCCCACAACTATTCCAGTTTTTTGTCGTATGCCGCGTGAAGAGCTGTGGAAAACCGCTCGCTATTTTCGACGTCCAAGAGAAACTTCCGAAATCCCGGTTCGTTTATTGTCGCCAAATAATTTACAAACAGCATGCTTTGACGATAAAACATATGAGGGTTCATGCTCCAGTCACTTGCAGTCTTCTGGAAAATAAAACCACCCGTTTCATCGGGAACAAAATACTTGCCTGATTTTATGGAATCAATCGCTTCTTTCTCTATTACCGTGTGCGCACCTCCACCAGCTGAAACATACGCAGCCAAACCTTCTTTGAACCAAAATGGCAATCTGCTCATTTTGTAGTTACCAAGTTGGTCCCTGATATGGAGATGTGACAACTCGTGGACGAGATACAATCTTGCAATTTCATCCCCGCCTTCGAAAATGCGGGGAGAAAGAAACAACTTCGTTAGCACCCCTGCTCGAACGTCAACCCCATACATTCGAGTAAAGCTTTCTCTCGATGCACAGATGTATACTCGAACCGGCTTCGCAAATGATCGATATTGTTTTTCTTCAACTTGCTGAATCGCGGAAGGAAGAAATATGACAACCTTATTTGCATAATCTGCGGCACCTGGCTCAAATAGGACTCTTGAATCATTTTTGTGTGGGGCGAAATGGTCTGTTGGTCTCAAAACAGCAATAGATTGTTTGACAAAAGTGCATCCTGAAAAGGATAGCGCGGTAACAGCGATAAGCAGAATGAAGACTACTCTTTTAAAAAGAATTATAGCCATCTCATGCCATCCACATTCAATATTTTGAAGCTAACATTAATATTATGCTGCATTTTTTCAGTGGTATCAACGAGTAAGAATGCAATCAGGACGCGCGGCCCCTTTTTTTCTCCGCGGTCCTTCCCGCCCTTCCGTTTTCTCGAATCAAGTTTTCCCACAAAACCTCCGATGAGATAAGCAAACGACACTGCGATGACGCGAATAACCATTCCCAAGGAAGGAGAATGCCATGACCCCGCAAAAAGCCATACAGATCCTCATGCAAAGCCCTTTTTATTTCAAGCTGGAACTGGTCGCCCGCAAACTGCTGATCAAAGAATTCTGCAAGTTGCATAACGCAAGCTGAACCGGTCGAACTAAGAATTTTTCCTCGGCAAGACTCACCCCGAGTCTTGCCAAATCTTGGCCCGCTCTGTCCCTCTACCGGCAATGGCACCCGCTCCGCCCACGCCCCCTCGATCTTTCCTATAAAAATATTTTTTCTGGCCTCAATTCATTTTTTGGGATATATTCTGCTCCTATTTCTTCCTTGAGTGAATACTCATTCATGTCCATGGAGCGGGGCGCATCTGGCGTTCCCGCCAACATACACTGTATTGATAAAGGAGAATCGTCATGGCGGTAAACATCCTGGCTTTTGGGCCAAATGGAAGCGGCAAGGGCACCCAAGGCGCTATTGTCAAGGACAAGTACGATATCAACCATATCGAATCAGGCGCCATCTTCCGTGAGCACATCAAGGGCGGCACCGAGTTGGGCATGAAGGCCAAGGCCTTCATCGAGCGCGGCGATCTGGTTCCCGACGAGATCACCATCCCCATGGTTCTCGAGACCCTGAAGAAATCCAAGGCCAAAGGCTGGCTTCTGGACGGCTTCCCCCGCTCCCTGGCCCAGGCCGAGGCGCTGGACAAGGCGCTGAAAGATGCGGATATGCCCTTGAGCTATGTGGTGGAAATCCTGCTGGACCGCCAGATCGCCAAGGAGCGGATCATGGGCCGCCGCCTCTGCGCCAACGACAACAACCACCCCAACCACATTGCCTTCGACGCCATCAAGCCGGTGGAAAAAGACGGCAAGCTGGTCTGCCGGGTGTGCGGCGGCGACTTGAGCGCCCGGGCCGATGACCAGGACGAAGAGGCCATCAACAAGCGGCACGACATCTACTACGACACCAAGACCGGCACCATGGCCGCAGTCAATTACTTCAAGAAGGCCGGCGGCGCCAAGGTGATCTCCGTGGATGGTTCAACCTCCATCAAGGCCGTTACCGAGTCGATCCTGAACCAGTTGGCTTAAACGTAGATAAAGCCCGCTACCGGGCTTTATCTACAAAAAATGGGGGTGGGGACGCAGTCCCTCACCCCCATTTTTTTGCTGCTTGCCAAGCAATCTCAGTCAAGTTCCTTTCATATGCAGTCAAAATCCCATTGGCCCGCAGCCGAGCACCGGAGAGGCTGCCGAAAAAGGGCTTTGCACTGTCTGAGCGCAGCGAGTTTGCAAAGCCCCGGCAGCATCGAGGAGCACAGGGCATCCCGCCAACGGCGGGACCAGTGACACGGGTGCCCTTTCTTTGGTTCGTTTCTTTGGGCAAGCAAAGAAATGAACATACTAATTCACATGCAAAGTCTAATCCTACATTCCCTCAAGCATGCAGCCGCCGAAACCGCTCCAGGGAATCGATATCCGTCTGCACCACCAGGGTGTCGCCCTCCTGCAAACCCACCGACCGCTGCGGGTTATACAGGGGCTGCGGATTGTCCTTGCGGATAATGGCCATGACCAGCAACGGTCCGAAATCGTCAAAATTGATCGCGCTTAACGGCGCACCGATCAGATCAGAACGCTCGGTGAGGGTGACATCCGCGATGCGGACCGGACAGTTCTTATCCCGCAGCATGAGATCGAGATACCCCACCACCTGGGGCCGCAGCATCTGGGAAGCGATCCTGAGCCCGCCGATGGCGTTGGGCATCACCACCTCGGCCCCAACCAGCTCGAGTTTTCCGGAAAATTCCGCATCCTTGCAGCTCGAAATGATGCGCAGATTGGGGTTGAGCTGCCGGCAGGTCACCACCACGCAGAGGTTGTCCTTATCATCGCTCAGGGTGGAGATCACGCCCTTGGCCGTGGCCAACATCGCCTCCTCCAAACACCCCGCATGGGTCGCATCCCCTACCACCGCCGGAAAATCGCCGAATTGCTCCTGTAGTTTCCGTATGCGCTGCTCATCGGGATCAATGACCACAAAGGGCGTATGATTCCGATGCAGTTCCTCCATGATGGAACAGCCGATACGCCCCACCCCGCAGACAATGATATGGCCGGAAAGTTTACGAATCTGCTGCGCCATCTTTTTTCTCCAGAACACATTGGTGAGTTCACCTTCGACCAGGAAGGCGGTGAGGGTCGAAACAAAGTAAGCGGCAAGACCCAGGCCGCTTAAGAGGATGAAGACCGTGAAAAGTCTGGCTCCGGGCACGTTGGCCAGATCAAGGATTTCCCCGAAGCCCACGGTGGTGAGGGTGATGACCGTCATATAGAAACAGTCGCCCAGCGTCCACAGAGGATGGCCATGCGTCACACCAAGCAGGTAATAGCCCGAGGTGCCGATGGCCGTCACCACCAGGAGAAAAAAACCGGCCAGGAGGCTTCTGTTTTTCAGATTATGCGCCATAAGAAGAAACTCCCGTGGCATGACGACAACTAAACGCCGTCATGCCCGCTTTTACCAAGCTCCCGCCACGCCTTAGCATACAGGCCATTGAGCCGCTGCTCCATCTCCAGACGACATCGCTCGATCTCTTCCGCCCCGGCTTTTTCCGGCACGGTCAGGGGTTCGCCGTACCAAAGGTCGAGCCGGGCAAAGGGCTTGGGCAGCAGGGTGCGATCCCAACTGCGAAAGGCCCAGTAGCGGTCCGCCGCCACCGCCATGGGCAGGATGGGCGCCGCACTTTTGCTTGCGAGCAGGATGGCTCCGGCCTGCATCACCCGGGCTGGCCCCTGGGAGCCATCGGCAACGATCACTGCACTATAGCCCTGCTGCATCAAGCCGATCAACCCCTTAAGCGCGGCAAGCCCGCCCCGGTGCCGGGAGCCACGCACGCTGACCACCCCTTGCCGGGCAAGAATCCGGGCGACAAATTCTGCGTCATCGCTGGCGCTGACCATGGCGGCCCAGCCCCGGTTTCGGCCACGGTTCAAGGCAATAATGGGGAACACGCTGTAATGCCAGAACACCGCGACACAACTGGCCTCGCACCGGGCCAAGTTTTCACCCCCATGCACCCGAACCCGGCAGGTGGAAAAAAGCAACCGGCTCACCCCGGCATAAAGCCAGGGCGCAAGAACCAACAACAATCTATAGAAAAAACCGTTCTTCACAGCCATGCAAGCTCCATTTCCTTCAATTTCTTGAGCTGATCGCGCAGGGCGGCCGCATCTTCAAAGGCTAGCTCCTTGGCCGCAGCAAGCATCTCTTTTTCCAGGGCCTTCATCTCCCGGCGCAGTTCGGCCAACGAGGCATACTGCTGCCCTGCCTCTCCGGTTTCCAAATCTACGGTAACATAATCCTTTTCATACACCGTATCCATGAGATCCTTGATCCGCGACAGCACGCTCTCCGGGGTGATGCCGTGTGCTTCATTATACGCCGCCTGAATGATCCGCCGCCGCGCTGTCTCATCGATGGTCTGGCGCATGGAATCGGTGATCCGGTCTCCGTAGAGGATGACCATGCCTTGCACATTGCGGGCGGCCCGTCCGCAGGTCTGGATCAGCGAACGGGCGCTGCGCAGAAATCCCTCTTTGTCGGCGTCCAAAACCGCCACCAGCGAAACCTCGGGGATATCCAGCCCCTCGCGGAGCAGGTTGATCCCCACCAGCACCTGAAACTCCCCGAGGCGCAGATCGCGGATCAATTCCATGCGCTCCATGGTTTTAATATCCGAGTGCAGATAGCGCACCCGCACCCCGAGTTTTGCGTAATACTCGGTGAGATCCTCGGCCATCCGCTTGGTCAGGGTGGTGATCAGCACCCGCTCCCCGCGCTCCTCTCGCAGCCGTACCTCTTCCAGCAGATCGTCCACCTGATTGGTTGCGGGCCGGACCACAATCGGCGGGTCCAAAAGCCCGGTGGGCCGGATCAACTGCTCCACCACCCGTCCGGCGGCCATCTCCAGCTCAAAATCGCCGGGGGTCGCGGACACATACACCGCCTGGGAAATCCGGGCCGCGAATTCATCGAACATCAGGGGCCGGTTATCCAAGGCGGATGGCAAGCGAAAGCCGAACTCGGTCAGGGTTTCCTTGCGGGAGCGGTCCCCCCGGTACATGCCGCGCACCTGGGGGATGGTCACATGGGATTCGTCGGCAAAGAGAATGAAATCCGGGGGGAAATAATCCAGCAGAGTGGGGGGTGGCTCCCCCGGCGCCAGGCCGGTGAAATGGCGGCTGTAATTCTCGATCCCGTGGCAATAGCCCAACTCCTGCAACATCTCCAGGTCGAACATGGTGCGCTGCTCAAGGCGTTGGGCCTCGACCAGCCGATTATTCGCATAAAAAAAGGCAAGCCGCTCCTGCAACTCCTCCTTGATGGTGGCCGTGGCGCGCTGTAACCGGTCTTTTGAGGTAACAAAATGGCTGCCCGGAAAAACGGTGAGCTCCTCGAAACGCTCCAACACCTTGCCGCGCAGGGGATCGATGATGCTGATCGCCTCGATGGTGTCACCGAAAAACTCCACCCGCACGGCACGATCCTCCTCATAGGCCGGGAAGATCTCCAACACATCGCCCCGCACCCGAAAGGTGCCGCGGTGAAAGTCGAGATCGTTGCGCTCGTAGAGCATATGGACCAGCCTGCGCCGCATCTCCTCCAGAGAATACTCCTCCCCTTGCTTAAGCAGGAGATGCATGCTCTTGTACTCCTCCGGGGAACCCAGGCCGTAGATGCAGGAAACCGAGGCAACAATGATCACGTCCCGCCGGGTGAGGAGCGCTCGGGTGGCGGAGTGACGCATCTTGTCGATGGCCTCGTTGATGGCGGAGTCCTTTTCGATGTAGGTGTCCGACGAGGGGATGTACGCTTCGGGCTGGTAGTAGTCGTAGTAGCTGACAAAATACTCCACCGCGTTATTGGGAAACAGCTCCTTGAACTCGGCATGGAGCTGGGCGGCCAGGGTCTTGTTGGGGGCCATGACCAGGGCCGGACGGCCTGTTTTGGCGATGACCTGGGCCATGGTGAAGGTTTTGCCCGAGCCGGTGACCCCGAGGAGAACCTGGTGCGGCAGCCCTTCCGTAAGCCCACGGCAGAGAAGATCGATGGCTGTCGGTTGGTCTCCGGCAGGGGCAAAAGTGGTTTCAAGCTGAAAAGACATGGACCGCATCTCCAGGGGGCAGACAACATCAAGAGAAAACCTTGGCATCATACCATATTCGGAGGCATCTCCTAAGCAGAAACCAAGGGTTGCCCGAAGCCAGGGGCAGGGGTACGCACCAACTCTTTTCCGCACCTGGATGATCCCCATTTTTCGCGGATAATCCGCAGAGATCCGGCGCCGAGCAGAAAAAAACAATCCCGCCCATGAACAGGATTGACAAGCACCACCCTTCAGACGTATATACTGGGACTATTCATGGTGTAATTTCCAGCACTTTCCCCCCATACGCGTATTCAAAAAATGGGTTTCTCCCCGCACATCTTCTCACAGACCAAACAAGACGCCAGGCCGCGAAAAAGCTGGTCTTCGCCGCCTCCTTCTCCCGGCCCGCAGCCTATGCGCCAACAAAAATATTTTCCAAACAAGAGAGCCATATGACCAGGGCAAACATCCTCATTGCCATAGCGATCGCGGTTATTTCCAGCAGCATCTGGGCTTCGGTCAATCAGCCGGAACAGGAACCCCGCTGGCCCAACCGCATCCAGGGTTTTTCCTTTTCCCCTTTCCGCGATGAACAAAGCGCCATCGACCACATCCTGCCCACCGAGGAAGAGATCGACGCGGATCTGGCCCTGCTGGCCAAGAAAACCCATGCGGTCAGAACCTACACCCAGGAAGGCACTTTAGCGGAGATCCCCCGGCTGGCCCGCAAACACGGACTCAACGTGACTCTGGGCGCCTGGCTGACCAGCGATCTGGAACGAAACGAGGGGGAAATCGAAACCGCCATCAGGGTCGCCAACGAAAACCCCAAGAACGTAATCCGGATCATCATCGGCAACGAGGTGCTCCTCCGGGGCGATCTGACCCCGGAACAGCTCACCGCCTACATCGACCAGGTGCAGGAAGCCACTGGGATTCCGGTGAGCACCGCCGAACCGTGGCATATCTGGATGAAGTATCCGGGACTCGCCGAACATGTGGACTACATCGCCACCCACATGCTGCCCTACTGGGAAGGCGTGGATATGGCCGAGTCCATTGACTACATCGTCAAGCACATGAACATGCTGAAGCAGAAGTTCCCGGACAAGCAGGTGATCATCGGCGAGGTAGGCTGGCCCAGCAACGGCAGAACCCGGCAGCTGGCCGTGGCCTCTCCGGCCAACGAAGCCATCTTTCTCCGCCGTTTCCTGGCCAAGGCCGAGCAGGAAAAATACACCTACTATATCATGGAGGCCTTTGACCAGCCCTGGAAACAAGGGAGTGAGGGCGCGGTGGGTGCGTACTGGGGCGTCTACGATGTCAACCGCCAGCCCAAATTCCCCTTTACCGACCCCATTGTCCGCATTCCCGAATGGCGCGTGCTGGCCGGAATCTCGGCGATCATCGCCATCATCACCTTCGCCTTTCTCCTGATCGACAGCAAAACCCTACGCACCCGCGGCCGCAGCTTTCTTGCCACCATTGCCTTCGGCGCGGCCACCGGGGCGGTATGGATCGTGTACACTTACACCAGACAGTACCTGAACCCGACCACCATCCTCATCGGCGTGCTCATGGTGATCGGCATGATCGGGGTGGTGGTGGTGCTCCTGGCCGAGGCCCATGAATGGGCAGAGGCAACCTGGCTCTCCCAGTGGCGCCGCCCCTTTACCCCGCAACACCTGGAAGACGACCTGCTGCCCATGGTCTCCGTCCAGGTGCCGGCCTACAACGAACCGCCCGAGATGCTGATCGAGACCCTCAACGCCTTGGCCCAGCTGGACTACCCCCGCTACGAGGTCCTGGTCATCGACAACAACACCAAGGACCCGGCGATCTGGCAGCCAGTAGAGGCCCATTGCCAAAAACTCGGACCCAAGTTCCGTTTCTTCCATGTGGCTCCGCTGGCCGGATTCAAGGCCGGGGCGCTGAATTTCGCCTTAGAAAAAACCGCACCCGAGGCTGAGATTCTCGCGGTCATCGACAGCGATTACATGGTAACCCCGGACTGGCTGCGGGACATGGCTCCCCAGTTTGCCAAGCCCTCCCTGGCCATTGCCCAGGCGCCCCAGGATTATCGGGACGACGGGGAAAACCTGTTCAAGGCCATGTGCTACGCGGAATACAAGGGATTTTTCTATATCGGCATGCTGACCCGCAATGAACGCAACGCCATCATCCAGCACGGGACCATGACCATGGTCCGCAAATCCGTGCTGCAAGAGGTTGGGGGCTGGGCAGAATGGTGCATCACCGAGGATGCGGAGCTGGGCCTGAAGATCTTTGAGCGCGGCTATGAAGCCACCTATATCCCCAAGACTTACGGTCGGGGGTTGATGCCAGACACCTTCATCGATTTCAAAAAACAACGCTTCCGCTGGGCCTACGGGGCGGTGCAGATTCTGCGGCGGCATGCCAAAGCCCTGCTCTTTGGCCAAAAAACCGCCCTCACCAGGGGGCAGCGGTATCATTTTGTCGCCGGCTGGATACCCTGGCTGGCGGACAGCCTGAACCTGTTCTTCACCGTGGCCGCCCTGGGCTGGTCCTTGGGCATGGTCTATTTTCCGCTCCAGATTGACCCGCCCCTGGTGATCCTCTCGATCATGCCGCTGACCCTCTTTGTTTTCAAGGTGGGCAAGATGATCTACCTCTACCGAACACGAGTCGGCGCCACCGCCGGGCAAACCCTGGCCTCGGCCCTGGCGGGCCTTTCCCTGTCCCACACCATTTCCCGCGCGATTCTCCTTGGTTTTTTCACCAAGGATATCCCGTTCTTCCGAACCCCGAAATGCGCCAAGCGCCATGCCCTGTTCCAGGCCCTGCAATCCGCCAGGGAAGAAGCCCTGATCATGATCGCCCTCTGGCTTGCAGCCATCTGCATCGTGGTGTGGCAAGGGTCGGAGACCGCGGATCTCATGGTCTGGATCATGGTCCTGCTGGTCCAGTCGATCCCCTATCTGGCGGCGGTGGT
>CAYTVV010000038.1:0-24928 GCA_964441875.1 uncultured Desulfurivibrio sp. | reverse complement strand
GGGTCAGGGCCACCATGGCCTCGCAGACCGGGATGATCCGGGGAATGGCGGAGATATCGTGCCGACCGCCGATGCTGACCGTGACCGGTTCGTGGGCCAGGTTGATGGTCTGCTGTTCTTTACTGATGGAGGGGATGGGTTTGACCGCCACCCTGGTCACGATGGCATCGCCGTTGGAGATTCCGGCCAGGATTCCGCCTGCGTTGTTGCTGGCAAAGCCGTCCGGCAAAATAACATCGTTGTTCTCCGAACCCCGCATGGCGGCGGCGGCAAAGCCTGCGCCGATCTCCACCCCCTTGACCGCGCCGATGGACATCAGCGCTCCTGCCAGGGCCGCATCGAGTTTCTCGAACACCGGTTCGCCCAGGCCCGCCGGGCAGCCGGTGGCCAGAATCTCGACAATGCCGCCCAGGGTGTCGCCCTCTCTGCGCACCGTCTCGATATGGCTGATCATTCGGGCGGCGGCCTCGTTGTCCGGGCAGAACAGGGGGTTGTCGTTGATTTCGGCCAGATGGCGCCTGGCAGTGGTGATCTCGCCCAGGGCCACGGTGTAGGCAATGACCGTGATGCCGTGCAGGCCGAGGAGCTTTTTGGCCACGGCCCCGGCCGCCACCCTGCCTGCGGTTTCCCGGGCCGAGGCCCGGCCGCCGCCCCGGTGATCGCGGAGGCCGTACTTGGCAAGATAGGTGATGTCGCCATGCCCAGGCCGGAAGATATCCTTGAGATTGTCGTAGGATTTGCTGTGCGCATCTTTGTTGAAGATGGCCAGGGAGATGGGGGTGCCGGTGGTTTTCCCCTCAAAGACGCCGGAGAGGATCTCCACGGTGTCCGGTTCTTTTCTGGGGCTGGCGGCGGGGCCGCCTTTGCCGGGCCGCCTGCGGTCAAGCTCCGCCTGGATATCCAGGGCGGTGAGCGACAGACCGGGGGGGCAGCCGTCCAGGGTGGCGCCCACGGCGGTGCCGTGGGATTCGCCCCAGGTGGTTACGCGAAAAACAGAGCCAAAGGTATTTCCTGCCATTATTTGCACCTAACAGAATATGGGGTCTTTGGGGAGCGAGGCTTCGACTGTGCGCAAAAACTCGTCGTTTCCCAGGGCCGTTTCAATAATATGCACGATTTCGCCCGCGGTCTTGTTGCTGGTGTCCACGGTGAGCTGCGAGCCTTTTTCATAGAGCGGTTCCCGCTCGGCCAGTACCTGGGCCACCTCGGCATAGATGTCCGAGTCGGTGAGCGTTGGCCGCTGGCTGCTGCTGTTTCCATCCTCGGCCAGTCTGTAGCAGATGGTGTCGATATCCGCCGTGAGCCAGACGGTAAGGCCGGTCTGTCGCAGGAGATTCCAGATGTCCTGATGGAGGATCGCTCCTCCGCCGGTGGAAATGACCACATCCTTGCGGCAGATCATTTCAGCCAACAGGTCGCGCTCCAGGAGGCGAAACTGCCCCCACCCCTGTTGGGCGACGATCTGGCGGATGGACTGCCCTGCCCTGGCCACGAGCATCTCGTCCATGTCGATAAAGTCGAGGTTCAGGTGTTGGGCCAGCGTCAGACCCACCATGGTCTTGCCCGTGGCCCGGTAGCCGGTCAGGATTATTTTTCTCCGTGGTGTAAACATATAATAGTTATCCAGTCCAGGGTGAAAAACGGAGGGTAACCCCCGACCTGTAACTGTGTCAGCAGCGCCGCTTCACTGCTGCCGCAGATGCGCGAAAGAGGTCGATTCGCTATACTCCAGTATGCGAATCGACCGATGACAAAGCAGATGCGGTGCTGCTGGACAGTTACTAAACATATAAAGAATTTACGGGAAAGAGAGGGGGGGTGTCAAGCGCGGCCTCTCTTTCTTTTTCCGTGATAAACCGCGATGAACGAAAAATAACAAGGGTTTTATCGAGGTAGACAGCTGGTTTCAGGAGGCGACGCGGTTTTATTTTTTTATAACATGCTGAAATATAAAAACATTTTGTGTTCGCGCTGAAACAGGATAAAAAAGGTTTGACTTTGTGTTTTTAAAATGATAATTTTTATCAAACACGAGATAAATTTCTTTGTTCATTCCTTTTATAATGGAGATAAGTCATGGCTGAAAATTGTTGCGGCGGGTTGCAGGTTGGTCAGAATGTGCCGGATTTCACCATGGAAACCTACGAGCCCACGGATTATGGGTTTGGCACGGTTTCCCTGGAGCAGTTGAAAAAGGCGGGCAAGTGGACGGTTCTGTTTTTCTATCCGGCGGATTTCACCTTTGTCTGCTCCACTGAACTGGGTGATCTGGCGGATGAATATGCGGAGATCACGGCGGCCGGGGCCGAGGCGGTCACGGTGAGCACCGATACCGTTTACACCCATCTGGCCTGGAAGCGGGAAGAAAAATTCTTGGAAAACGCCAAATACCCCATGGCGGCGGACCCCACCGGCGCGGTGGCCAAGCTGTTTGGCGTCTATGATTACGGCACCGGCCTGGCCCTGCGCGGCACCTTTATCATCAGCCCCGAAGGCAAACTGGTCGCCTCCGAGGTGAATTTTTACAACGTCGGCCGCAATGCCAAAGAGCTGGTGAGAAAACTAAAAGCCAGCGTCTATGTGGCAGCCAATCCCGCCGAGGCCTGCCCGGCCCGCTGGGAAGCAGGCGACAAGACCCTGACCCCCGGACCCAAGCTGGTCGGGCATGTGTATGAAGCCCTGAAGTAATTTTGTAACCGTCCAGCAGCACCACATCTGCTTTGTCATCGGCCTGCTCATGTGCACTAGCACACTTCGCAGACCTCTTTCGCGCACCTGTGGCACTGCTGAACAGTTACATGCCGTGGTTTTCGTTCAATTTCTGCATTATGCTGGGTAGTTGCATAATTTTTTCCCTCTCCTCCCCTGAAGGCCTCTTTTCCCCCTCCCTGGAAAAGGGGCCTTCTTTTTTCGGGGTTCAGGAGCGATTATTTCCGTGCATGCCGACCCAGAGCCCCAGGAAAAAGTGGCGGGCATTGGTGCCCAGTGAGCGGGTCCGGTAGCCGCCTTCCTGCACGATCAGCGTGGGCAAGCGCAGGCTGCCGAGCATCCGGCCGTTTTCCTCGAAATCCGCCGCAGAAAGCGACCAGGTGCCGGTGGGGTCCTTTGCCGCCGGATCAAGCCCCAGAGCCACCACCAGAAAATGCGGCTTAAAGGCGCGGATCCGCTTGAGCGCCTTGGCCAGCACCGGCCGGTAGGCTGCGCCGTCCAGGGTTTCCGGCAGGGGGTAGTTGCGGTTAAACCCCCGGCCCGCCCCCTCCCCCACCTCGTCGCTGAAGCCGGAAAAATAGGGATAGGCAAAGCTGGGATGGCCGTGGATCGAGAGGGTCAACACATCGTTGCGCTGATAAAAGATATCCTGGGTGCCGTTGCCGTGGTGGTGATCGATATCAAGCACCGCCACCCTGCCCTCGCGGCTGAGATAATTGGCGGCGATGGCGCCCGAGTTGAAATAGCAGAAACCGCCGAACAACCGCCGCTCCGCATGATGCCCCGGCGGCCGGACCAGGGCATAGGCCAGGCGGTAGCCCTTTTCCAGGAGCTTGGCCGCGGTCAGGGCGCAGTCCACCGCGCCCTTGGCCGCCTTGTAAGCGTTGTGGTTCAAGGGGGTGAAGGTGTCGATGCAGTAGTAGCCAGCCCGTACCGGCAGATCCTTGGGCGGCCTGGCCGCGTTGCGGATGGGGAAGACATAGGGGTAGACCGATTTCCCAGGCTCAAGGCTGGTGCATATTTGATGGAGGTAATCGACAAACTTTGGGTCATGCACCTTTTTGATATGCTGCTCGGAAAAATGGCGGGTCGGCAGCCGCTCGAACAGGCCGGTGGGCTCGATCCCCTTGAGGATGGAGGCGATGCGCACCGGCGCCTCCACATAGCCCCGTTCCCGGATATGGTGGATATCGTGCTTTTCGTTGACGACAAGCGCGATCAGTTTTTCCAGCGATTTGACCGGATGCACCTTGATCGGTTCCGTCTTGATATAGCGGGGCGCACGGCGCAGCACCGGGTCATCGCGGAATGATTCCACCACCAGATCGATATAGCCTTTGGGGCAATCCCTGCCGTATTTGCGGATGAGAATGGCGCGCACCACCTCGCGGGCCCTGTCCCTGGCAAGGGGCTGGCCGCTGCCGAGATCGTCGTAAACCAGATAGGGCGGGCAATCGTACTCCGGCTTGAGCGGCGTTTCGTAGGCGGTATGGATGATGGGCAAGGCTCCGTAGCGCTCGTAGAACCTGAGCCGGGCCCGGCTTTGCTTCACCGTGGCCGGGTCGCGGCAGATCTTCGCCTCATCGGGCAGGCACTCCATGAAGATCCCGGCATTGCCCAGGGAGCGGGCCTCCTCCCGAACCCGGGCGTACAGGGCGCCGCCGATGCCGCCGGCCGCGGCCTTCGGGTCCACGGAAAGAAAATCGAGAAAGCAGAAGGAAAGGTCCGGGGCATGGTTGAGCAGGGCAAACCCCTTGACCCGGGGCTTCATATCGTCGGCCACGAAGAGAATGGTGCGGAAGCGGTACTTCAGGGGGTTGGAAAGCTTCTGGGCCAGGCTGTTGATCTCGGTTTCCGATATTGCCGAGAACTGGCTGCGCAGGATCTGCTGCACCTGCTCGATGGTTTCCCGGTCGATGGTCAGGGTGTCGTCGTAGATCCGGCGGATTCGGAACATGGTCACAACTCCTTGAGGTAGACCACCTTGTCGTCGCCGTCCCGGTAAAAATCATGGAGAACGCAGGCCACCTGGTAGCCGTTTTTCTCGTAAAAGCCACGGGCCCGATCATAGCCCGGCGTGGAGGAGGTGTCCACGTAAACCTTGGCCGGTCCTTGGGCGCGTAGCTCCGCCTCCATCCGGGCAAGCAGTAGCCGACCCATCCCCTGTCTGCTCAGGGCTGGAGCCACCACTACCCAGTACAGGTCGAAGCGGCGGTCGGTCATGGGAATTTCTCCGTAGCAGATAAAACCCACCACGCCCTGTCCCTCGTTCAGCGCCACGAGGATGAAATAATCGTTTTTGGCCGGGTCCAGAGTGTCGTCGATGACCTCGATGGCCACCTCCACCTCCTGGCTATTGAAATTATCCTGCTGCTCCACCAGCCTCAGGAGTTGTGCGCGGTCCTCCGCAATGATGGGACGGATGGTGATCATAGGGCGACCCTTAAGGAAACCATTCGGAGGAATTCCCCGATCATCTCCGTGTAGTTCATCGAGCTTTCGGCCACGGCTGCGGGAAACCCGGCGTCCGGGCTCAGGCAGGGGTTGGCGTTGATCTCAAGGATGGAAAGGCGGCCGTGCCCGTCAAGGCGCAGATCAACCCTGGCGTAATCGCGCAGGCCGAAGAGGGCAAAGCAGTCCTGGGCCATGCGCCGCATGGTCAGTTGCAAGGGTTCGGGCAGGTTTTCCGGAAAAATTCGCTTGGTATGCTGGTACTCAAACGAGTCCTCGTCCCACTTGGCTTTGTAGCTGACAATCCGGTGCAGGTCGGCGGAAAAACCAGCAAAATCAATCTCCGCCAGGGGCATGACCTGGGCCTGGGGATAGCCGAAAACGGAGACATTGAACTCCCGCCCGACAACATACTCCTCCACTAAAATGGCGCCGTATCGGGCATACAGGTCTTCCAGCCGGGGGAGAAGGTCGGCGCTGTTTTCCACCACCGATTCCTGCTCGATGCCGATGCTGGCGTCTTGAAAGCGGGGCTTAAGGATCACCGGGAAATTGAGCCCGGCGGGCCGCAGCACCTCATTGCCTTCGTAGATAAAAAAGGCCGGAGTGCGCAGACCCGAGGCGGTGAGCAGCCTTTTCACCGTGAGTTTGTCCGTGGAGAGCAGCAGGGCCATGGCCGAGGAGCCGGTGAAGGGAATGCCCAGCAGCTCAAGCACTGCGGCGGGGTGGCCGATGAGGAGCGGGTCTTCGTCCACCGACTCGCAGAGATTGAAGGCCAGGGCGATTCCTGCCGCCTGCACCTGGCTGACAAAGCGGCCCAGATCGCGGGTAAAGGGGATGCGCACATGGGGTTGGCCCAGTTCGGTCAGCGCAGCCTCGATGGCCTCCACCTGGGCCAGGACATCGGCGGAGGATTCCCAGTTCGGTTCGCCTTGGGGGATCGGCTTGTTATGGATGATGCCGACTTTCAGGTGCCTCATGCCTCAAGTCCGAGTCTGTCAATGGCGGCGGCCACGATTTCGTTGAGCAATTCCTGGTATGAGATGCCGTATTTTCCGGCGATGATGCAGAGGTCGGAATGCTCGGGATGGAGCCCGGCCAGGGGGTTGACCTCGATGAAATTGGGGATGCCGTTGGCGTCGGAGCGCAGGTCCACCCGACCGCCGTCCCGACAATCCAGGGCATGCCAAGAGGCCAGGGCGGTTGCCTCCGCTTGCCTGGCTTCCGCATCATCCACCTTCCGGTATTCCACCAAGTCGTCGCAGAACTCCTTGTTGTGATACGAATAAACCTCCGGTTCGGAATTGGGCAAAAGAACCACCTCCATGATGCCGATGCTGCGTGCGGCCGGGCCGTTGCCCACGATGCCCACGGTGAACTCCCGGCCCGGCAGATAGGCCTCCACCAGCACCGGCTGGTGGTAGGTGTGCAGGAGATCGGCGCAGACCACGTGCAGTTCTTCGGCAGTGCTGATTTTGGAGGCAGGAGTCACGCCCTTGCCGGTGCCCTCGGCTACGGGCTTGGCAAAGACCGGATAGGGCAGCGCCACCCCAGCCACATCGGCCATGGACTTCACCACGGCAAAGGCGGGAGTGGGGATGCCCAGGTCCCGAACCACGTGCTTGCTCATGCCCTTGTGCAGGGTCAGGCCCAGGACCAGTGGGTCGGAAAAGACGTAGGGAATCCGATGGGCCTCCAGCAAGGCGGGCACCAGGGCTTCCCGGCCAAAGCCGTACAAGCCCTCGCAGATATTAAAGACCAGATCCCAGCGCTCGCCGGCGAGAAGCCGGGGCATGAGGCCCATGAAGTTGCCGATGGGCACGGTTTCGTGGCCCATGGTCCGCAGGGCGGCGTCAATGGCCGCGATGGTGGATTCCCGGTCGAACTCGGCGGTTTCTTCTTCTCCGTAGCCTGCGGCCAAATAGTCGCTCCGCAGGTCGTAGGTAATCCCGATCAGCATAAATTTTCCTTGGTTCAAGGTTTTTTGTAAAAAGTTAAAAAATCCTAAAAGTTCCCTCCCCCCGAGGGGGGAGGGTTAGGGAGAGGGGGAAATAGCTATGAGATCGGCAGGTTGCGACTTCACCCACCCCCTGGCCCCCTCCCGTCGAGAAAGGGGGGATTCAATTTGGCAGAATTTCGCAAGTGGCTCAGGGATAGGCGAAAAAGGGTAAACGCTTACGCTCAGCTTGCCCGGCTTGCCGCGCCAATCAGATCGGGGTAGCGGTAGACCTTGCCTTCGTAGTTGCGGAGCAAAAGATCGTTGCCCTCGCGGCCGACCACGGTTTCCGGGATGAGCGGAATCTTGCCGCCGCCTCCCGGCGCGTCGATCACATAGTTGGGCACGGCGTAGCCGGAGGTGTGGCCGCGCAGCCCTTGGTATATCTCCAACCCCTTGGACACCGGGGTGCGGAAATGGGCCGAACCGATTATGGGATCGCACTGGTACAGGTAATAGGGTTTGACCCGGATTTTGACCAGGCCGTGCATGAGACTCCGCATGGTCTCCAGGGAATCGTTGACCCCGGAGAGGAGCACAGTCTGGCTGCCCAGGGGGATGCCGGCGTCGGCGAGCATGGTGCAGGCCTTGGTCGCTTCCGGGGTCAGTTCGTCGGGGTGGGTGCAGTGGATGCTCAGCCACAGCGGGTGATGTTTTTTCAGCATGGTCACCAGCGTTGGCGTGATGCGCTGGGGCAGGACCATGGGGGCCTTGGTGCCGATGCGGATCATCTCCACGTGCGGGATCTGCCGCAACCGGCCGAGCAGCCAGTCCAACTGTTCGTCGGCCATGGTCAGGGGGTCGCCGCCGGAGAGGAGCACGTCGCGGATGGCCGGATTGTTTGCGATGTAGGCGAGGGCTTTCTGCCAGCGGGCCGGGCTGTGGCTTTTGCGGCGGCCGACCATCCGGGAGCGGGTGCAGTAGCGGCAGTAGCTCGAACAGTAGTCGGTGACCAGAAAGAGGACCCGGTCGGGATAGCGGTGCACCAAGCCGGGCACCGGGCTGTGATTGTCCTCGCCCAGGGGGTCGTGTTCCTCGCCCTGGGAAACCAGCAACTCATTCAAGGTCGGAACCATGGTGCGCCGAAGCGGCTGTTGCGGATCGTTAGGGGAAATCAGGCCGGCGTAGTAGGGGGTGATGGCCAGGGGCAGGGTTGCGCCGTTGAAGGCCATGGCCTGCCGCTCGCTGTCCGAGAGGTCGATGAGCTTGCCGAGTTTTTTAAGGCTGGTGATGCGGTTGCGGAGCTGCCAGTGCCAGTCGTGCCAGTCATCGTCTGTGGCGGCGGGGAAATGTTTTTGGCGGAAGGTGAGGGAGGGGACTTGGCCGGAAAACGGAAAGGCTGGGCTGGGGCAACACCCTGGAGGTTCCTCTTGCTCCTCAAGATGGACAACCTTTTGTTGCATCGCTCTTCTCCTTGCTGGCTGGTGAAACCTGTAAAAAGGTCAAAGAATTTCAAAACGATACCGCTGGTACCCGCACGCGGATCAGCATACATGACTGAACCAGTTTATGCCCATTGTGCAGAAAAGTGTCAAGAAAAAAAGCAGGGGGTGCTATTTTTTTAACTCGTTGTTTTTGCGTATATTTTTAAGGTTCATGGGCGGGTGGTCTTGCGGGCGGCCTGGGATGGGCCGGAGTGTTGCGGCTAACTGCTTAAAATCATTTGCAATAACTGAGAGAGCTCCTGGAGGCCGAAAGGCTTGGGTGCAACCCCGCAAAAGCCGTATTCGCCGAAATTGGCCATGATCGGGTCGTTGGCGTATCCGCTGGAGACCACGGCTTTTATCTGGGGATCGATCTGGCGGAGGTGGGCAATGGCCTCCTTGCCTCCCATGCCGCCGGGCACGGTGAGATCCATGATTACCAGGTCAAAGGGCTGTCCGTCCTTTTGGGCCTGGAGATAACGGGTGATGGCCTCTTCGCCGTCATTGGCGGCGTGGGCCTCATAGCCCAGCTGCGTGAGCATGGCCGTGGAAACATTGCGGATGAGTTCTTCGTCGTCCATGATCAGAATTTTGCCCTGGCCTTTTGCCAGCGGGGCCGGGCCCTCAACGGGTTTTTCCGCCAGGGGATGTTTCCCGGTCGAGGGGAGGTAGATGGAAAAAACCGTGCCCTTGCCCAGTTCCGACTGCACTGTGATGTGGCCCGCATGGTTGGCGATGATGGAGTACACCACCGCCAACCCCAGGCCGCTGCCGCTCTGCTTGGTGGTGAAATAGGGGTCAAAGATCTTAGCCAGATGCTCGGGCGGGATGCCGACCCCTTGATCCCGAACGGTGATCAGCACATATTTGCCCGACGGCAGGGGCAGCTCGCCGGGGCCGACGGTGAGGTTGCGGGCTGTAAGACGGATGGCGCCGCCCTCGGGCATGGCATGGACCGCGTTGATCACCAGATTTTGCAAAACTTGGCCCACCTGGCCCGTGTCCACCTCGGTCAGCCAGAGATCCTCGGCACAATCGTATTCGCACACAGCCTTGGTGCCGCGCACGGCAAAACCGGTCGCATCCTGGATGAGCCCGGTCAGGGAGGTCTCTGTCTTAACGGGCGCTCCGCCCTTGGCAAAAGTGAGCAGTTGCTGGGTCAGATCCCTGGCCCGGCGGGCGGCCTTTTCCGTTTCGGCCAGGCGCTGGGCCACCGTGCCGGTGCCCGGCAGGTCTGCCTTGGCCAGGGAAAGATTGCCGAGGATGCCGGTGAGCAGATTATTGAAATCGTGGGCAATACCCCCGGCCAAAACCCCGAGGGATTCCAGTTTTTGGCTCCGGAGACGCTCCTCGTCAAACTTTTTCCGCGTTGAGATATCCCGGGCCACGCAGAGGATTGCCGTTTGCGTGTCATAATCGATGAGGCGACAGCTCTGCTCAATGGGGAGAATGGAGCCATCTTTTTTACGATGGGCAGACTCAAAGATGGCCGTGCTCGTCTTTTTCAGTTGCTCGATGCGTTCTTTGACCAGGGCGGCATAGGGGGGGGCAACGAGCTGATTGAAAGGTAGGGCGAGGAGTTCTTCCCGCGTGTAGCCCAGGCGTTCGCAGGTGGCGCGGTTCACCTCAAGCAGGCGACAATCCAGGGTATAGATAAGGATCGCATCGTTGGTGCTGTCGAAAAGGGCGCGGAATTTTTTTTCCGAGGCATGCAGGGAATGCATGTGCTGGGCGTTCTTGATCGCTATCGCCGCCTGGTTGGCAAAGCTTTGATAGATGCTGATTATCTCTTCGCTGAATACCCGTGGTT
Organism: uncultured Desulfurivibrio sp.; assembly: GCA_964441875.1. Taxonomy (GTDB): domain Bacteria; phylum Desulfobacterota; class Desulfobulbia; order Desulfobulbales; family Desulfurivibrionaceae; genus Thiovibrio. The sequence continues at coordinate 14,538 of CAYTVV010000038.1, read as the reverse complement.
GCAGGGTATGGCCGATCAGCACTCCGAAGATATTCTCGCCCAGCATCATGGGCACGCAGAGGGCGGAACGGATATTTCGTTCCACAACCAGGGATGGAATCTCAAACCGGGTTTCCGTCTGAAAATCCACTACCACCGCAGGTTTTTTTTCCAGCACTACATGGGTGGAAAGGCCCTGGCCCTTGAGCAGGGCATAATGGCCGATGGTCTGCTCGGGAAATCCCAGGGTGTCGCGTATAACCAGCCCGCTTTTGTCATCGCTCATCAGCATCAGGGTGGAGAAATCAAGACGGAGCAATTCCTTGGAAAGGCTGGTGACCTTTCGGTACAGGCTGGTCAGGTCAACGGTGCTGACCAGGCTTTGCGAGAAGGCGAGCAACTCGGTCAGGATTTTTTCGTGCTGTTTTCGCTCGGTTATCGGCAGGACCAGCTCCAAGGCTGCGGTGATGCTCCCTTGTGCATCGCGGATAGGGGTGGCGATGATCTCCAGCTCGATAAGATTGCCGTCTTTATCATGGCTCGCGACCTCCCTGACCACCCGTTCCAGGCCCTGCTCAAAAACCTCCCGGACCCCGCACCAGGGGCAGACGCATTCCTGTTGTTGATAGGTGCGGTAGCAGATCTTGCCTATGGTGTCGCCGTAGATATCTTCCATGACCTTGTTGGCCCAGAGGGTTGTAAAGTCGCGGGAGATGACGGCGAGCCCGGCTCCGATATTACCGGTGACGATTTCAAGGATATCGCCGCTGAGGGGAAGGTCGTTGGCGGCTGGCAAAAGGGGGGGTGTTTTCTTCATGTGTTTTGGAAGCCTCACCTTAGAGCTTGTCCGTAAATAAATCTTTGGTGCTCGCATCCAGCTTTTGGCCGTCTTTGACCGCTCCTCAATCGCAAAATCCTCGCCGTAGCGCTGCTACGCCTGCGGTTTTACTCAATCGTCCCGACCAAATCCGTCTCAAAATCCGGCGCGAGCCCTGAAAAGCTTATTTACGGACAAGCTCTTAGTTACGAAAGGGCATGCATGGGTTACCGCGCCGCTGACCATATCCAATGATATATGCTATGGGCCATGGAAATGTACAAGGTTAAAAACAGGGGGGAAATCTCAGGCCTTATTCCCGAGCTCGGGAAAAGAAAGAGAATCTAACCGCGCCACGAGAGTTTTGATGGTGAAGGGCTTGGAGACATAGCCGTCCATGCCTGTAGCCAGGCATTTCTCGCTATAGCCCTTCATGGCATGGGCGGTTAGGGCGATGATCGGGATGTGTTGGGCTGTTCCCTGTTCCTTGGCGCGGATTTCGACGGTTGCCTCAAAGCCGTCCATTTCCGGCATCTGCACATCCATCAGAATCAGGTCGAAATGTTCGGCTCCGCATTTTTCCACGGCTTCCCGACCATTATTGGCGATCACCACGGAATGGCCTTCTTTCTCCAGCAGTTTTTGCGCCACTTTCTGGTTTACGAGATTGTCTTCCGCCAGCAGGATATGGAGCTGTTTTTTCTTTTCCGCCCGAGGCTTTTCGGTTGGCGGTCCGACCGGTTCCGGTTGTACAAAAACGGTGGAGATGCTCTTGAGCAGATCCTTCTGTCGACAGGGTTTGAGCAAATAAGCATGCACCCCGAGGCTCTTGCTTCTTTCTTTGTCTTCCGGCAGGCCCGCGGAGGTGAGAATGATCACCGGCAGTTGGGTGAGGCCAGGGTGTTGCCGGATTTTTTCAATCAGGGTGAAGCCGTCCATTTCCGGCATTTGGATGTCGATAATCGCCAGGGCAAAGGGTGTTGCGGCCTCAAGGCGTTCCTGTAAAACCTCCAAGGCCTCTGCGCCGCCGGAAACAGCCTGCGCCGGCATGGCAAGCTGTTTGAATTTTTGCAGCAGTATTTTTTGGTTGATGGGGTTGTCGTCCACCACCAAAACGGATTTTCCCGCGAGAAAGGCCGGGGATGCTTGCGGGACAATGTGTTCTCCGGACTGTTTTTGGCAGAGGACGGTGAAGAAAAAGATGGAGCCGACATTGGGCGTGCTTTCCAGCCAGATGCGGCCTCCCATGAGCTGGACAAGGCGCGAAGAGATGGAGAGCCCCAGGCCGGTGCCGCCGAATTTTCTGGCCATGGAGCTGTCCACCTGGCTGAAAGCCTCAAAGATCGTTTGCTGCTTGTCTTCGGGGATGCCGATGCCTTTGTCGGAAACAGAAAACAACAATTCAACGGCCCCATCGTGCTCCCCTTTGCGCTGAACGTTCAGTAAGATCTGGCCGGATTCGGTGAACTTGATGCTGTTTCCCAGAAGGTTGGTCAAGATCTGCTGGAGGCGGAAGGCGTCGCCAATGAGAAATTCCGGGACATCGATCTCGATATGGCACACCAGCTCCAGCCTTTTTTCGTGCGCCCTTACCGCCAGTTCCTGGGTGGTGTCCTCGACGGTCTCCCGAAGATTGAAGTCGCTGTTGGTGATATCCAGCTTCTGCGCCTCGATCTTGGAAAAATCCAAAATATCGTTGATGACCTGGATGAGGCGGTTGGCCGAAAGGTCGATGGTCTCAAGATAATCCCGTTGTTCTTCGTCCAGTTCGGTTTGCAGGGCCAGCTGGGTCATGCCGATGACCCCGTTCATGGGGGTGCGGATTTCATGGCTCATGTTGGCCAGAAATTCCGATTTTGCCCGGCTTGCCGCCTCCGCAGCCTCCTTGGCCAGAATAAGATCGTGGGTCCGCTCCTCGACCTTTTTTTCAAGGCCGCCGTGCGCGTGGGTGAGCGCTTGATCCCGAAGCTCGATTTCATGGAGCATTTCATTGAAGCCCATGGTCAGGGCGCCGATTTCGTCATTGTTTTTCACCGGCGCCCGCAAGGAATAATCCTGATTGCGAGTAATCCCGCGAATGGTTGCGGCAAGCTGTTCGATGGGTCGGGTGAAGATTCGCTGGAGTTTTCCCGTGATGAGCCAAACAAGGAAAAAGGTTGCCCCCATGACCACAAGGGCCACCAGGAAATAGCGTTTGATCAGAATCTGTTCATCGTGGAGATCGGAGCGGGCAAAGACCAGGCCCACGGTTTTGCCCTGGAGCTTTATTTCGGTAAGGAAATCGACGGAATTTTTGCCAAAGACCGGGGTGTTGAGGGGAGCGGTCGGCGGCTGAAAACCGTTTGCGTCTGTGCCATAGGTGGCAAAAATCCGCTGGTCCGGGGTGAGGATGGCGGCATACCGGATGCCGGGTTCGGCGCGCAGCGCCAGCAGCGTTTCCGTGGCGGCGTCCGGGTCGGAAAAAACCACGGCGGATGATGCGTTTTCAGCCACGGCCTTGGCCAGCACGGACAGATTATTCGCCAGGACATGCCTGAAGGTGAAAAACTCGTAGGAAAACATGACGCTATTGACAAAAAGCAGCACGCCACCTGTAACGAGCATGATTATCAGCAAAAGCTTTTTTCTGATCGGCAGCGCGTTAAAGTATTCCATATTCCCTGGGTGTTTCCTGGTCCTGGCGCAGGCGCGAGATTGTGGTGTTGGGCGCGGTGGCGCGGATGGGCCTGTCGTAATCGATTGTCGACTGCTCCGGGGCAACGGCCAGCATGAGAAGCCGTGAACTGATTTTGAGATCGGCTTTTTCCGTGGAGCCCGAATTGATCTGAAATTTGATCCTTGCTCCCTTTTGCACAAAGTTGATATCGCCGCCCAGGGTGATGAAATTTTTCTCTTCGCCCACGGTGATCACCGGTTTTCCCTTGAGCTGGGCCAGCACCCTCGACAGATCGGGATTTTTATAGGACTCCGGGAAAAAAACCATGTGCGCCTTGCCAAGATCCTCGACGGAATTGGTCATGATAATTTTCAAAGGCCGGGCACCGATAAAACTGTTCTGCAAGGCATGGTTGATGGTGCGTTCTTTGCCCCCGCCGCCGACAATAACCAGGACAAAAGGGCTGTTGGGGGCAGCAAAAGAACGGTCCGGCCATTTGATGAAATTGAAAAAATTGTAGAGAAATCCCGCCTTGAGTTCGTACTCTTCATACTCTGCCCCATATGCCTTGCCAAACGGCAGGCACAGGAGGCACAGGAGCGCGAACACAGCGAAAAGGCGCGTGCTGCCTTGGGTTGTCTGTCTCTCTGAAATACCAGTAGCCATGGAACCTCGCCTAGAAGGTCATGCGTGCTTGCGCATAGATGCTACGCGGAATTTCCGAGGGAATGATGTTGCTGGGGTTGATGAGGTTGGTCGAGAGAGTCGGGCTTGTTGCGTCGAGGATATTTGCGTGTGTCGCCCAGCAGGACTGGCTGCTGGCCATGAAGATGGAGATTGCCGCAAGGCAGGTTGCTGCTGTGCGGGACAGATTCTGTTTTCTTCTGCGGAGTGAGCGGCTGGCTGCCATGGCTACACCTTTCTTTTTGCGGCGATGTCTTGTGGAATCAATACTAAAATTCTACTCTTTTCCCGCAGGCCTGGCAAGCGGGAGAAAGGTGCTCGGCGCAAGGGGATGTGCGTTGATGGTTTCATTGGAACACCTTGGTGGCCAAGCGCAGCAGTTTGGAGCTGAGATTCAATCTGTTGCCGCGAGCGGCTGCCAGATTGGCCTCGAAAGTTACCTTGTTTTGGTCCATGCTCATGTTGAGGGCGACGCCCTGAAGCGCTGCATCTTGCGAATCGGCCACGGTCAACACCGGTCTGTCGCCCAGATTGTCGAGGACGCGACGCAGGTTGCTCATCACCGGGCGAGTGATGAACACGGCCTGACAGCTTTGCAAGCCATCCACGCTGTTGACGCGCTTCACCGTCAGGCTGCGGACGCCAAGACCCTTGCCCTGCATTTTGTTGAGGTCCTCGCCAAAGGGGTCTGGGCCATAAACGCACAGAGTGATGGTGTTGCCCACCTCGGCGGGCCACTCGGTGAACGCCAAGAAGTTATACAGGAAAGCCGCCTTGATTTGATACTCGGCCAGGGTTTCGGCATGCGTCAATGACGGGCAGCACAGCAAGCCAAGCATCCAGAAAAGGAGGCGAAACCCTGTTGTCTTCCCAGCCTTAAACCAGCCCCGGACGCCTCTGGGCATCCGGGTCGAGGTGGAAAAATGATGGCGCGAGGAAGACATTAGAAGCGATAATCCAGCTTGAGCCAGGCGCTTCTCCCGTCCTGATCCAGACGGGTTTGCCAATTCGTGTCGGCGCCAGGATGCTGGTAGTGCTGGTCGAGCAGATTGCGCAGCCCCAGGGACACCTCCATTCCCGTGACCCACTTGTCGGCAAGCAAAGTCAGGTGGGAGAGCCAATAGCCGTCCAGGGAAGAAGCATCGATGGCCCGGCGTTTCGCGTCATACTGGAGCTCATAGCCCAAACGCAGACCCTCCCAGGGCAAGGGGTTGGAGAAATTGAGCTTGCCCAGCCATTGCGGGGCATTGGCCAAATCGCTGCCATCGGTATAAGCGATCTCCTGATACGACACACTGCCGCGTGCGCGACCGCCCCAGTCCCAGCGCTTGTCGGCCGACAGTTCCAGCCCATCGGCCTTGATCTTGTTGCCGGATTGATATTGCGACAGACCGCTGACCGGGTCGATACCCAGGGTTATGATGTCCTGCATGCTCCAGTGGTAGATCGAGGCGCGCACGCTGAAATCGCGGGCCAGCCGGTGATCCATGACCAGTTCCAGGGTATCGATGGTTTCGCCCCCCAGAGAGGGATTGGCAACCTGTGATACGCCATCGTCGAAGGCCTGCTCATAGGCGTTTGGGGCGCGATGGGCGCGACCGTACAGGGCCTTGAGCGTAGTCGCCGGGGTGGTTTGCCAGATCAGCCCCGCGCGCGGACTCAGTTTGGTGCCGGTGATATCGTTGCGGTCCACCCGCACGCCCAGGGTGGTCGACCAGGTGTCGGTCAGGCGCCATTCGTCCTGGGCATAGATCCCGGCGCGATACCCTGAGCTCTTGATGTCAGTGTCCAGGCCCGGGGTGGTGCGGTCATCGTTGGTCTGATCGATGCGGGGATTGTCCTGATATTCCAGCCCCAGCAGGACCTTGTGATCGGTGAACCCCGAGTACAGCGAGCGTAGTTCGGCGCCACGCCAGTTACTGGCGCCGGTGGTGTAGTTGGGCGCGCCTGCGTAGGTGAAGATGCTATCAAAGCGCTGCTGGCCCAGGAACAGGCGGCCCAGCACATTGAGCGTGTTGCCGGCGAAGTTGTCCTGGTACTGTAGTTGCGTCAGCGAATAGATGTCGCGCTCAAACTGCCCGGAAGGCGGCGCATCGGAAAGATAGGCTGCCGTTGGATCTTCCTTGCGCCGATCGCCGTAGGCGAAATCCAAGGACCAGGGGCCGCGGCCGACACGGGTAAAGAATTCCTTGTCCCGTTCGCCATCCTGGCCGACTGCCAGGCCCGAAATGTCGCTGCCTCCGGGGCCAGCGCCCGGGTAGTCCATGAGTAGACCTTCCCCCCGCGCGTGCATGCCCGAGGCGGAAAACAGCACATCGACGCCGCTGTTCAGCACCTTGCCCCAACTGATGCGCCCTTCCCCCAGCGACTGGGGGCTTTGCCAGCCAGCGGACAATTCGCCGCCGTCAACCTGGGCCCCGGTGCGGGTGATCACGTTGACCACCCCGAACATGGCGTTCTGGCCATAGACCGCGCCGCCCGGCCCAGCGACGAACTCGATGCGCTCGATCAGGTCCAGGTCCAAGGGAAAATCGCGGCCGAATGCGGCGCTGTCATATACCAAATCATTCACGCGATTGCCGTTGATGGCGAGCAGCACCCGGGTATTAAAATCTCCGGGCAGGCCGAATCCCCGGGTGCCCAGATAGCTGTATTGGCGGTCGTAGGTGGTGTGAATGCCGGGCAGGCTGGCCAAGGCCTGATCCAGTGTGCGCCAGCCGAAGGCCTTGATCTCGTCGCGGGTGATGATGCTGACCGAGGCGGCCACCTCGGTTTGTTTCTGCTCGTACTTGGAAGCGCTGGTAACCGTGGCTTCCAGCAACTGCTCCAGGTTTAACGCGGTCAGTTCGGTAGCGGCCTGGGCAGGCAAGGCGAGTGCAAGGATCAATCCGACGGTTAAGGAGATGCTGGAGAGAGTAGTCATATCGCACTTGCCTCGCTGAGGTTGGATGTGGGGGCAACATGAATCGATAGTGATACTTTCTTGTACATTTTCCCCTGCAACTCTGGCAAGCGAAAGAGGCGACGAGTGGGTGATTTTTAGCGAGGAAAAGGTAGGGGCGCATCGGTGGCGCAGGATTCCGCAATGGCGCCGGGAGCCTTTTGAAAATGGAAAAAGAAAGCCTGGCTTTTTGGCCGGGGTTTTGAGTACTTTGTTTTCTGTGCAAAGCAGAAGGGAGAAGAAATGAAACAAAAAGCGTCGGTTATCAATATCATCTGGCTGTCCCTGGTCGTGCTGGCCACGGTGACCGCCGCCTATACCAACCGGATGGACGCCCTTACCAAGGCCTCGTTCGAGTCGGCCAAGGACGCGGTTGTCCTGGCCATCGGCCTGATCGGCCCCATGGCCCTCTGGCTGGGGATCATGAAGGTGGCCGAGGCCGGGGGGCTGATGCGCATCGTGGCCCACCGGGTGCGGCCGTTGATGGTCCGGCTGTTTCCCGACGTGCCCCACGATCATCCGGCCATGAGCGCCATGATCATGAACATGGCGGCCAACGCCCTGGGCTTGGGCAACGCCGCCACGCCCATGGGGATCAAGGCCATGCAGGAGCTGGAAAAGCTCGCCCCGGAAAAGGGCACGGCCACCAACGCCATGTGCCTGTTTCTGGCGATCAACACCTCCAGCGTCACCCTGCTGCCCCTGGGGGTGATCACCATCCGGGCCGCGGCGGGCGCGACGAGCCCGGCCGCCATCTTCATCCCTTCGCTTATCGCCACCACCTGTTCCACCATCGTGGCCATCGTGGCGGCCAAGATGCTGGCCCGCAGAAACAGCGGGCAGGAACCGGTCATGGTGTCGAAAATCCATGAGGCGAGCGAATCAGAGAGCGAGGCAGAGTGCGCCGAACCGGAGCTGTTCCCGCCGAGTACGGCCGGGAAATGGTTCATCGGGCTGTTGGTTGCTGTTTTTGCGGGGGGAGCGGTGTATCAGTTGAGCAGCGTGCCGGAGCCGCTGGCCTTTTCCGCAGCCAGCCTCAACAGCCTGTCCAGCTGGCTGATTCCGGCCTTGATCTCCGGGCTGCTCATCTTCGGTTATCTGCGGGGGGTGCGGATCTATGAAACCATCACCGACGGGGCCAAGGAGGGTTTTACCACGGCCATGCGGATCATTCCCTTCATGGTGGCGATCTTTGTCGCCATCGGCATGTTCCGGGCCAGCGGGGCCATGGATATCCTGGTTGCCGTCCTCTCGCCGTTGACCTCTGCCGTAGGCATGCCGGCCGAGGCCCTGGCCATGGGCTTGCTGCGGCCCCTGTCCGGCAGCGGCTCATTCGCCTTCATGAGCGAGATCATCAACCAGTCGCCGGACAGCCTGTTGTCCGCCATGGTCTCGGTGATCCAGGGCTCCAGCGAAACCACCCTCTACGTGCTGGCCGTTTATTTCGGCGCCGTCGGCATCCGGCGTACGCGCCACGCCCTGCCCGCCGCGCTCTGCGGCGAGACGGCCGGACTCATCGCGGCGGTGACGGTCTGCAACCTCTGGTTCTAGGTAACGGTTGCGCAGCACCACATCTGCTTCGCCGCTACGCTGCTGTCATCGGCTGGCTCGTGTGCACCGGCACACTTCGCCGGCCTCTTTCGCGCATCTGCGGCAGCAGCGAAGCGGCGCTGCGCAACCGTTACCGGTCTGGGCATCCTCAGTTTTCACCCTGCGCCGGATAGTTACGTTAGCCTCACCACCAGAATTCTGGATACCTTCGCGTCTTCGGGATGTTGTTCACCACAAGCGCGATGGCCAGCATGATGCAGGCCCCGGCTCCGGCAGGCACAAGCGCATAGAGATAGCCCAGGGCATAGATCTTCTCGCTGCCGATGACGGCGATGAGGGCGGTGGCGCCGCCGGGCGGGTGCAGGGTTTTGGTGAGGTGCATCACCGCGATGGCCGTGGCCACCGCCACCGCCGCCGCCAGCCACAGGTGCGGAGCAAACATCTTGTAGCTGGCCACCCCGATCAGCGCTGACAGTATATGGCCGCCGAGGAGATTGCGCGGCTGGGCCAAGGGGCTTTTTATGGCGCCGTAGATCAGCACCGCCGAGGCGCCGAACGAGCCGATGAGCATGAGCAGGTCTGATTTGGGCAGCAGGTTGTAGTTGATGAAGGCCACCGCAGCAATGCCGAGAAAAGCGCCGATCCAGGACCAGAAAACCTCGGACAGACTCACCCTGGGCGGGCTGGTGGTTGTGCCGCGCATCTTGTCGAAATAGTTCATGGCGTCTCCCTTTCCGGAAAGGCGTGCATGAGATCGCTGCGGGTGAGAATGCCGAGCAGCCGCATCTTGTTATCCGTCACCGGCACCCGGTTGATCTTTTTTTCCCGCATCATTTTGCCGGCCTCATGCAATAGGGCGTTTTCTAAAACCGTGACCACGGGCGTGGTCATGATTTCTCCTGCGGTTTTGCCTCTGATGGAGAGCGCGAAACAGCCTCCGCTGGCAAGGCTGTCGGCAATCAGCGCCATGCAGGAGGTTTGGCTGCCGTCACCCATGTTCCGGAAAAAATCCTGCTCCGAAAGGATGCCGACCACGGTTCCGTCCTCCTGCACAACGGGAATACCGGTGATGTGGTTCTTGGCCATGAGCGCTGCCGCTTCGGCAAGGGGAGTTGTCGGGAGGGCCATTATTACCTGCCGGCTCATGATCTCGGCGACGCGCAGGCTGTTGTACAGGCGGGTTTCCGCATGCTGATAGGCGAGCAGGTAGAGTTCCTTGAAATCCCCAGCCGAGATGTCGAGGTAGCCTGGGATTTTTTTCATCGCCGCATAGACATCTTCGTCCGAAAGCAGCTCGGCAGGTTCTAGTCTGGGTTTGTGTGTTTCCGGCATTGCGGCCCCCCCCTTGTTGCTGAATGGATTGATGCGTCTGGGTCTGTGCAGGATGTACCGTATTGCACACTCCGGCTCCCAGCATTGACCTAGGTCAAGTGTCTGCAATTATCTTATTCAGAGATAGGTCCGGGAAACAAGGAATAAGAAAAAAGACGCATGGCTGCGAGGATAGTGAAACGGCAGGTAGCGCGTGGAGCGTCAGCGGGCCAGTCTTGACTTCCGGCGGCGATGCGGGTAAATCATCAGCAAAGTCAACGGCGACAGAAAGGAGAAAAATCATGTTCAATATATTGGTGCTGGCCACAACGAACAAGGGCAAGCTCAAGGAGTTTAAGGAGCTGCTCAAGGATTTTCCGGTGGAGATCCGAAGCCTGGCGGATTTCGGCCCCATCCCCGAGGTGGTTGAGGACGGTGCAACCTTTGACGACAATGCCTACAAAAAGGCGCACTTTACCGCCAAGGTTCTGGGGTTGCCATGCATCGCCGATGATTCCGGGCTGGCGGTGGAGGCCCTGGATGGCGCGCCCGGCGTCTATTCCGCCCGCTATGCCGGGGAAAAGGCCCGCGATGTGGAGAACACGGCCAAGCTGCTCAAGGACATGGAAGGGGTGGCCAACCGCAAGGCTGCCTTCCACTGTGTCATCTCCATTGCCGTGCCCAGCGGCCCGGCCTTGACCTACGAGGGGACCTGTGAAGGCGAGCTGCTCACCGCGCCCCGAGGCGATGATGGCTTTGGCTATGATCCGATTTTTTTCTATCCCGAGCTGGGCAAGACCTTTGCCGAACTGACCATGGAGGAGAAAAACAAGGTGAGCCACCGGGGCCGGGCCATGGCCGAGATGGCCGCCGAATTCGAGCAGGTGCTCAAGTGGGTGAAGCAGCGGCTCACCGAGGAAAAACCCGCCAAGCCGGACCACGAGCAGTTTGAGCACAACGATTGGTCCGAAGAGATTATGGTGCGTGAGGTGAAGTAGAGGCCTGGTTGCTCGGGCCGTGGTCCTACTCCCCTCTCCCACAAGTGGGCGAGGGGAGTCTCTGTAAGCGAATCCCCCCGTTTTCCTCGACACATTCTATCCCAGACCCTGCCAGCTGTTTGAACAGCGGTCGGCCAAAGAGAAAAAACTCCATCTCCAGCGAAAGCCCGGCCTTTTGGGCAATTTCACCCCTGATGGCCAGATCGGCGCGCACCATCTCGCTGAGTCGGGCAAGATCCTCCGTCCCGCCGCCTTGGGCGAGCAGATCGGTGAAGACCCGTCCGGGACACGCCCGCTCATGGCGCTCGATCTCCGCAAGAATCGGGTCGTTGGGGTTGATCAGGTCGGTGCGGCGCAGGGTGTTCTGGTAGATGGTGGCCAGGAGCGCCTCGGGCTGCCAGCATTGGAGAATCTTGCAGGTTGCGGTGCGGTGCGTATAGATGGTGCAGGCGTTGCCTGCTTCGGCAAAGAACAGGCAGGTCCAGTCGTTCCCCTGTCCCCGGATCTTGAGCAGCTCCACCGGCACCGGCTCAAGCCGGGCGGTGGCCGGGTTGTACCCCATCTCCCCTTGTCGGATGGTGACCAGTTGATCGTGGCGGATATGTCCCTGGCGCACAAGATCGAGATCCTCCCGGCTCAGGGCTGGTCCGCCTTTCCGGCAACAGGTGCCGCATTGTTTGCAATGTTTGGTATCTGTCATGTTCTAGGAGTAAAAGGGCGCGGGGTATTTTGGACGCAATATGATCCGCGTTGGGCGGGGTTTGGGCTCATTGTTAGCCTGTTTGTAGCTGGATAATTCCGTTATCAGGCTACATGTTTCCATGTAAATAATTTTTTTCATGATAGGCAGGTGTCTGTTTTTATGTGAAAAAAAGTATTCTGGCTCTTCCCCCGCTCTTCCATTCCTCCTCTCCATGGCATGGCCCTTGCGTATATACCAAAGCAAAGCGGGGCATGAAATGATTCTGCGCCGCCCATGACATCCGGTACAGGAGGTCGGCCATGAAGAAAACACTCTGTAGCGAAAAAAAAGGAACAGCCCCGGTCGTTGTCGCGGCCACTGGTAAGCTAGCCGAAACCTGCTGGTTTGTCAGCTCCTTTGTCCTCTCACTGCTCATGGGTCCTTTTGCCGCCCTGCCCGCCTTGATCGCGATTTTTTCCCTGAAAATCGAGGGGCCCATGCCCCTGGAAATATCTTCATAACGAGGCATCACCATGAACGCACCGTCCTTGACCTCTGAAACCTCTGCGCCCAGCTTTGCTCATCCCATGCTGGCCGATGACCAGGCCGTTTTCACCATCAGCGCCGCCGCCGAGATGCTGGCTGTAACCCCGCGCACCCTGCGAATGTACGAGCACGACGGCCTGCTGGCCCCGGCCCGCCATGGCAAGTGGCGCTATTACAGTCTGGATAACCTGAAATGGGTTTCCTGCCTACGCACCATGATCCACGAGCATGGCATCTCTCTGGCCGCTATCCACAAATTGTTGCAATACACCCCCTGCTGGAACATTGCCGGCTGCTCCTTTGAGAAACGCAAGCTTTGCACGGCCTTCATGTCCAGCGCCCTGGTGCCGAAAAAAATCGACCGATTGGGCGGCTTGCCCGGCGACCAATCAATCTCCGCCTGATTGCTTGCATCCTTCACCCCGCATCGTGTACAAAGTGTAGAAAAACAACCCGGAGGTACGCCTTGAACCAATTTTACAAGAACCTGTCCATCTGGCTGGTCATCGCCCTGGTGGGCCTGCTGCTGATCCATCTTTTCAATCCCGCAGGCGAGCCGATCAACCAGATCAGCTACAACGATTTTCTGGAAAGCGTCAACTCGGGCAAGGTGAGCAAGATCACCATCCGGGAGAATGTGGCCGAGGCCCAGGATCTGGTGGGTAACCGCTTCCAAACCGTGCTGCCGGATAGCCTGGAGCAGGTGCAGCCCTTTATGAAGGAGGGGATCACCCTCCGGATGGAAAAGAAAAAAGAGCCCCATTGGCTGGTGAGTATCATCGGCTCCTGGCTGCCCATGATCGTTCTGGTCGGGCTGGGTCTGTATTTCATGCGCCAGCAGCAGGGCGGAGGCGGCAAGGGCTTGATGACCTTCGGCAAGAGTCGGGCTCGCCTCATCGAGGGCGAGGAATCCAAGATCACCTTTGCCGATGTGGCCGGCATTGAAGAGGCCAGCGACGAGCTGGGCGAGATCGTTGATTTTCTCCGTGATCCCGGCATCTTCACCCGAGTGGGGGCCAAGATTCCCAAAGGCGTGCTGCTCTCAGGCGAGCCGGGCACGGGCAAGACCTTGCTGGCCCGCGCCATTGCCGGGGAGGCCCAGGTGCCGTTTTTCTCCATCAGCGGCTCGGATTTCGTCGAGATGTATGTGGGTGTCGGCGCTAGCAGGGTGCGGGATCTGTTCAAGGAGGCCAAGAAAAAGGCGCCCTGCATCATCTTTATCGATGAGATCGACGCGGTGGGCAGGCAGCGCGGGGCCGGGAGCGGCGGCGGCAATGACGAGCGCGAACAGACCCTGAACCAGCTGCTGGTCGAGATGGACGGCTTCGAGGCCAATGCCGGGGTCATCATCATCGCGGCCACCAACCGGCCCGACATCCTCGACCCGGCCCTCAAGCGGCCTGGCCGCTTCGACCGGCAGATCGTCGTGCCCCTGCCCGATGTGCGGGGCAGGGAGAAGATCCTCAAGGTCCATGCCTCCAAGGTCCAGTTGGATACCGATGTGGATATGTCCATCATTGCCAAGGGTACCCCCGGTTTTTCCGGGGCCGAACTGGCCAATATGGTCAACGAGGCGGCCCTGATGGCGGCCCGCTTCGAGGTGGGCAGGATCTCCATGGCCCTCATGGAAAAGGCCAAGGACAAGGTGATGATGGGGGCGGAGCGCACCAGCATGATCCTCTCCGCCAAGGACAAGGAACTCACCGCCTTTCACGAGGCGGGCCACGCCCTGGTTGCCCGGCTGTTGCCCGGCACCGATCCGGTGCACAAGGTGACCATTATTCCCCGGGGCCGCGCCCTGGGGCTGACCATGCAGCTGCCCACCGACGAGAAACATTCGCAATCCCGTTCCTGGCTGATGAACAACCTCTGCATCCTCCTGGGCGGGAGGGTGGCCGAGGAAATCGTTTTCGGCGACGTGACCACCGGGGCGGGCAACGACATCGAGCGGGCCTCAAACATCGCCCGGAAGATGGTCTGCGAGTGGGGGATGAGCGAGGCCATCGGCCCCATGAATTTTGCCGGGCCCGATGAGTCCGGGCGGAGCCGGCAGGCCTACAGCGGGGAGACGGCGGTGCGCATCGACCAGGCCGTGACCGGGCTGGTGACCGAGGCCAGGGAAACGGCGACCCGGTTGCTCAACGAGAATCGGGCGATTTTGGAGGCCATGGCCAAGGATTTGCTGGAGAAGGAAACCATTGGCAGCGAGGATATCGATAGGCTGATGGCGGCTGGCTGATTACGGATAAGCTTTTAGAACTTGGGGCGGCTGGGGGAAACCCCTGCCGCCTTTTTTTGTTTGGAAATTATGGGAAGTCAGTTTGTTCATTTCTTTGCTTGCCCAAAGAAACGAACCAAAGAAAGGGCCCCCGT
>CAYTVV010000037.1:0-25125 GCA_964441875.1 uncultured Desulfurivibrio sp. | reverse complement strand
TTGATGCCGGGGCGGACTATATCGTGACCCAGCTCTTCTTCGACAACCGCGATTTTTATGATTTCCGCGACCGTTGCGCCCTGGCCGGCATTACGGTGCCCATCATCGCCGGACTCATGCCCATCACCTCCAAGAGCGGGATGGTGCGGATGGCGGAGCTTGCCGCCGGGGCAAGGATTCCGGCGCCGTTGTTGCGCGGGCTGGATAGGGCCAGAAGCGAGGAACAGGTGGAAAAGGTTGGGGTGCACTGGGCCACCGAGCAGGTTCGCGACCTGATCGACAACGAGGTGCGGGGCATCCATTTTTACACCCTGAACCACTCCCGACAGGCCTTGGATATTTACCAGACTCTCGGCGTGGAGGATTCCATCCAGTTGGGCGCGTGAGCCTTGGCTTCAGCCCTTTTCTTCCTGGGGCTGGCGGGGCCACCATTTGAAGATGCCGTAAACGGAGAGGACCAGATAGACCGAGAAGAGAAAGGCCTCTGCCATCATGCCTTTATGGGAAAAGCTGACAATCCAGCCAAGGTTGGCGATGGTCCAGATCACCCAGCCGGCTGCGCGTTTTTGTAGGTTGTATAAGGTTCCCAGGATACTGAGCCCGGTGAGAATCCATTCGTACATGGGGCAAGTCCTTTGCTGTCGATGCGTTGTTGCCGCCGCGTTGCTGCTGTTTTGACTGTCGCCGCTGCGCTGCTATTTGA
The DNA here is from genome assembly GCA_964441875.1 of uncultured Desulfurivibrio sp. Classification (GTDB taxonomy): domain Bacteria; phylum Desulfobacterota; class Desulfobulbia; order Desulfobulbales; family Desulfurivibrionaceae; genus Thiovibrio. The sequence continues at coordinate 24,422 of CAYTVV010000037.1, read as the reverse complement.
AAAGGGGGAATACGGCCCCCAGCTTAAAGCCAAAGCAGGGCCTTAAGCAAGCCCATTCTTGAAAAAGCATGAACCCCTGTTGGGTTTTGCGATAACTACCTTAATTTTATTGAAATAAAATCCCGCCAGGGAGAAGACTAAAAGGAGCACGACATGTCACAGGCCAAAAAAGGAGATAGCGTTAAGATCCATTATACCGGCACGCTGGAGGATGGGACGGTTTTTGATTCCTCGGCCGGGCGCGACCCCTTGGTGTTTACCCTTGGCGGAGGCCAGGTAATCGTGGGTTTTGATGAAGCTGTGCTGGGAATGGCCATCGGCGACAAGAAAAAGGTCACCATCCCTGCGCACAAAGCCTATGGAAAAAAGGATGATGCGCTGGTTATCGAGGTGCCGCTCAGTCAGGTTCCCCCGGATCTCAACCCCGAGGTTGACCAAAAGTTGCAGATGGGCGGCGCCAACGGGGAACTGGTTGTGGTCACGGTTCTGGCGGTAACGGATGAGGTTGTCATCCTCGATGCCAATCCGCCCCTGGCAGGCAAGGATCTCACCTTTGACCTGGAGCTGGTGGCGATTTCCTGATTTGCTGCATAACGAGTCTGTTGTGATGCCCTGGTATTTTTTTTACAGGGGCATTTTTTTTGTGCCGGGTCCGGTTGCCTGTATCCGGGGCGCGAAATGGTATGGTATACTCGGCATGAAAGAAATGGGGTGCGCCCGAAGGCACGGGGATAACACGGATCGAGTGGCCATGCAGAAAATCATTGACCAATGGCGATTTTTTCTTGTGAGGTATGGGAGCCTAGCCGCCTTGTTGGTCGTGGTCGCTTTTTTATCCCAGGGCTGCGCCTCGCTGGTGATCCCGCCGATGGTCGGGCCGGTGGTGAAAAATCTCAACCGCCAGGCAGACCTGGAACTGGTCTGTGACGGCGCGCCCTCCTATCTGCTGCTCCTTGACAGCCTGCTGGTTTCAGAGCCCGACAACGCCCGGCTCCTGCTGCATGGCACCCAGGCCTACACGGCTTACGCGAGCCTCATGCCGGAGTGCGGCCGTCCGGAACGGGCCGCGGTGCTTGGGGAAAGGGCCAGGGCATACGGTCTGCGCCTGCTGGGTACACACAAAGGCCTTGCCGGCGCAGACCAGCTTCCGCTTGCCCAGTTCAGCGAAGCCTTGCAGTCCGTCGGTCCCGGAGAGGTGGACAAACTGTTCTGGGGCGGTTACGGCTGGGCCACCTGGATCGGTTTCAGCAAGGGTGCGCCTGCGGCGGTGGTCGATCTGCCCAAGGTCGAACAGCTGATGCTGCGGGTGCTGGCCCTGGATGAGCGCTTTTACCAAGGCGGCGCCCATCTCTTTCTCGGTGTCTATTATGGCTCCCGTCCGGTGATGTTGGGCGGCAGGCCGGAAGTGAGCCGGGAACATTTTGAGAAAGCCCTCGCCTTGGGCGAGCGGCGATTTCTCCCGGCCCTGGTGGCCTATGCCGAATATTACGCCAAGCAGACCTTTGATCGGGAACTCTATGTCAGTCTCCTGGAGGAGGCCTTGGCTTTTGATCTTGCCTTAGCCCCGGACCTGACCCTGCCCAATGTTTTGGCCAAGCGTCGGGCCCAGAAATTGCTGGCCCAGGCCGATGAAATTTTTTAGGCGTTGTTAAGGAGGATGGTATGAATCGTCTGCTGCGCACGGTCTGTTTCGCTATCGCCCTTCTGGCGGTCATGGCCCCTTTGGGCGCACAGGCCACGCCTCGCTATTTGTTCAAGATCGCCACCCTTGCCCCGGATGGCAGCGTCTGGGCCAGACATTTTCAGGCGTTTCAGGAAGAGGTGACTGCCAAGAGCAATGGCGAGATCGGGTTCAAACTCTACATGGGCGGGGTGATGGGCGACGATCGGGCCATGTACCGCAAGATGCGGATCGGCCAGCTCCAGGCTGGCGGTTTTACCATGACCGGGATCAGCGAGACCGTGCCGGATTTCCGAGTCATGGCCATCCCCTTTCTCTTCAGATCCTATGCCGAGGTGGATCGAGTAACCGAGGGGCTGTTCCCGCGTTTTCAAAAGGCCTTTCTGGAAAAGGATCTGGTGCTGCTGGCCATGACCGAGGTCGGCTTTGTCTACACCATGTCCGGCGCACCGGTTACCACGGTGGCCCAGTTGCGGGCGAGCAAGTGCTGGGCCCCGGAGAATGATCCGCTCAGCCGCAGCTTTTTGGAGGATATGGGTGTCACCCCCATTCCCCTTTCCATCCCGGATGTGCTCTCCTCCCTGCAAACCGGCATGATCAACACGGTGTTCAACGGTTTTTACGGTTCCATCGTCCTCCAGTGGTTTACCAAAACCAAATACATCACCGATACACCCTTTGGCTACGCCTATGGCGGCCTGGTTTTTTCCAAGAGTGCTTTTGACAAGCTGCCGCCCCAGCATGCCGCCTTGATGGAGGCCGCGGCGAAAAAACATTTTGCGGGCCTGTTGCTCGACACCCGGCGCAGCAATGAAGAGGCCCTTGTCACCTTGAAAAAAAATGGCATCCAGATGGTGCCGGCGGACAAGGAAACCCTGCGGCAGCTGGTGGCGGTGCGCGACCAAAAAACCGTGCCCCGGCTGGTGGGCACAGCCTTTTCCAAGGAGATATACGAGGCGGCGACCCGGTTGCTTACCGATTTTCGGGCAAGACCCGCAGGCGGGGCAGCCCCGAAATGAGCGGCCTCAGGGCCTGGTTTTCCGAAGGCCTCCAGCAGATACGTTGTCTGCTGGAGCGGCTTGAGGAGGCGGTTCTCCTGCTGCTTATTGCCGCCATGATCCTTCTGGCCTGCGCCCAGATCGTGCTGCGCGATGTCTGGGGGGGCGGGTTGTCCTGGGCTGATCCGCTCCTGCGGGTCATGGTGTTGTGGGCCGGGCTCCTCGGGGCCGTGGTGGCCACCAAGATGGACAAGCATATCTCCATCGATCTTGCCTCCCACCTTCTGCCCAAGGGCATTTTTCGCTGGCTGCGGGTGCTGCGCTATCTTTTTGCCACAGGCGTGTGTCTGGTGCTTACCTGGGTGGCTGCCGATTTTGTCCTTCAGGAGGCTGGACAAGGCAACGGGCAGGAGATGGCCGGGCTTTCCTCCTGGCAGCTCAATCTGGTTTTCCCCATCGCCTTTGCCGGGATCGCCCTGCGTTTTTTGATCAGCAGCGTACGCAGCCTTCGCGTCGCCCTGGCCGGAAAGGCGATCCGATCCTCCGATGAGCCGGTGTAGGTTCTGATATGCAGCTCCTGCAACTGATAACCCTCGGGCTGGCCGTGTTGGGCGTCCCGCTCTTTGTGGTGATGGCCGCCATGGCCTTGCTGTCATTCCATGGCACAGGCGTTGATCCCTCGGTGGTGATCATCGAGATGTCCCGGCTGGCCGACACCCCCATGCTCCTCTCCCTGCCCCTGTTTATCCTTGCCGGGACCGTGCTTTCCGAAAGCAAGGCGCCGGTGCGGCTGCTGGACCTGTCCAACGTGCTGCTGGGTTGGCTGCCAGGAGGCTTGGCGGTGATCGCCTTGGTGGTGTGTTCGGTTTTCACCGCCTTTACCGGAGCCTCCGGGGTGACCATCTTTGCTCTGGGGGGCTTGCTCTTTCCAGCCATGCTCAAGGACCGTTACCCCGAGCAGTTTTCCCTGGGCCTGATCACCACCTCCGGCAGTCTAGGGTTGCTGTTTCCTCCCAGTCTGCCCCTTATCCTCTATGGGGTCATCGCCGAGACCCGGATCGACCATCTTTTCCTGGCCGGGATACTGCCCGGCCTGTTGATGCTGGTTCTGTTGGCCGCCTACAGCATCAGAAAGGGCGCGGCCACCCGTGCCCCCCGTCCGCCGGTGCCGCTAGGGGAAAGGCGGCGAGCCTTGCGCGCCGCAGCCTGGGAGCTGCCGTTGCCGGTCATTGTTCTGGGGGGGATTTACGGCGGTTTTTTTGTCGTGGGCGAGGCGGCGGCGGTGACTGCTCTTTACGTGCTGATCGTGGAGATGTGTGTGCACCGGGATATCGCCCCGGCGCAGCTGCCCGGAATCGTGGTGCGGAGCATGGCCCTGTTCGGGGGGATCTTCGTGGTGCTGGCCGCGTCCATGGCCTCCACCAGTTTTCTCATCGATCAGGAGATCCCGGCCAAGCTCTTTGCCCTGATCCGGGAGCATATCTCAAGCAAGTACACCTTTCTCCTGCTGCTGAACGTATTCTTGCTCATGGTCGGCTGCCTGCTGGATATCTTTTCCGCCCTGGTGCTGGTGGTGCCGCTCATCGTGCCCATTGCCCAGGGGTATGGGGTTGACCCCAGCCACCTGGGCATCATCTTTTTGACCAACCTCCAGATCGGCTACTGCACCCCGCCGGTGGGCCTCGATCTTTTTTTGGCCAGCTATCGGTTTGAGCGGCCCATTACCGAACTCTACACCGCCACCCTGCCATTTTTGGCGATATTGCTGGTCTGTCTGGGTCTCATCACCTATTTCCCGCTGCTGAGTCTTTTTCTGGTGGGGCTGTTCGGATAGCCTCAGTCCTGTTCTCCAGAAACCCTGACGGGCCAGGCGAAAAACGACTCTCCCTTTTTGTAGCCGACCCCCAAGGCGCCTTTGTGAAGATACAAAGCCCAGGCCCAATCTGTTTCAAAAAAGCTGGTGGTGGATGACCAGTAGGCCTCACGCACCTGCCGAAACGGGTGGCCGGTCGGCAGGGCTGGTTCGGACTGCGAGCAGTCCACCAGTGATTCAAGGGCGTTTATGTCGGGGAGTCGCCAGTCGCTGCTGCCGTGCAGGCTGCGGCGGTTGATCTCGCCTATGAAATCGAGAGCCTGGGACCAGCTCAGGGGTTTCCCACTCAAATCGGCATCCTTGAGCCAGATGAGCCTGGTGAGATTGTCCAGTATTGTCTCGCCGAGATCGGTAAAGCGTGGCTCGGGCCAGGCCAGGCCCAGCCGGTGTTCTCCGTCCTGGCCCGAGGCCGGGCAGGGGATTTCCCGACCAAGGACATCATGGCAGGCTGTCTGTCCGGTTTTGGGCAGAAGGTCATATCCGGCGCCGCGAACCGGCCAGAAGAGAGAGTATTGATCCTTGTGTCCGTAAAACATGCGGGCGCCTTCAAGGTGAATGCGCCAGGCATAGGCCGGGTGAATCGCGGCGGTGGTGGCGGTCCAGTACCAGCCCAGGAAGATGTTGGAGAAGGGATGCCCCTCCGGCAGCGCGGGTTTTTTGGTCTGATAGCTCATGAGCGAGCGGAGTTCCCGGCGGTTGGGCAGCCGCCAGTCATCAAAGCCGGACCATTTTTGGCGATTCATTTCGGCGATGAAGGCGAGGGACTCCTGCCAGGTCAGGGGGAACTCCCCCAGGTTGGCATCCCTGGACCAGGTGAAGCCGGTGAGATGGTCAAGGATGACCCGGTCTTCCAGGGAAAATCGAGGACTCGGCCATGGCCGACCAAGGCGGAATTCCCCGTCCTGTCCGCTTTTGGAGCAGGGGATAACGGTTCCTTTTTCGTCGTAGCAAAAGATCTGCCCGGTGTGCAATAAGCCTGTTTTCATGGAGTTTTCCGGAGCAGCAGGTGGATTTGCGGTGTTCTGTGCAATTGTTGGTTCCGTCAGGCTTGCCCCTGCCCGGTGAACGGGACAAAAGCCACGGAGAGAATGCTCCGACTGGTAATCTTGCTGCCGGATTTTTCCACCAGCAGCAAATCCTGCGGCAGAGGGGGCCGACCCACCGGAATGATGAGCCTGCCGGAAGGCGTGAGCTGTTCGATCAGGGCCTTGGGGATGTGTGGCACTGCGGCGGTGACGATGATCCCGTCATAGGGGGCATGTTCCGGCAGGCCGAAAGAGCCGTCGGAGGCAATGACCTCCACGGTGTCGTAGCCCAGGTGCTGCAAGCGCAGGGCCGCCTGTTTGGCCAGTTCGGGAATGATCTCAAGGCTGTATACCCGCCTGACCAATTGTGCCAGAATCGCGGCCTGATAACCTGAGCCGGTGCCGATTTCCAGGATGATGTCGTCCGGGTCCGGCTCCAGCAGGTCGGTCATCAGGGCGACGATGAAGGGCTGGGAGATGGTCTGGCCGTTGCCGATGGGCAGGGGGTTGTTGTCGTAGGCGTAGGGCTTGAGTTCGTCCGGGACGAAATCCTCGCGCCGCACCGTGGCCATGGCGTCGAAGATCTGCTGGCGCAGGGTGAAGCGACCGGTGATGCCGCCGGTAAAGTGGCATTCTTCTTCAATGGTGCGGAGCATGGCCTGGATCGATTCCGCGCTCATAATCACCTCCGAGAAAACAGGATGGGATTGACTGCCCAAGAACAGCTCCTGCTTTTATGATTGCTCATCCGGCCAGGGGAAGTCAAAGATTTTGTTGGCCGAGGGGATTGCGGGGCTGCGCCAGGATGCGCTGCGGCACGGGCGAGAGGGTATTTTTTTAGGAAAAGCTTGTGTCGCCCCAAAATACAGACTAGAAAAAATAGAGAGGATTATATCTCCATTCCCATGAGGAGGCGACGGACAGTATGGATTTCTTTATGATACGGGTTGGCTTTCTCTTCGATTGGGTTGAGCTGCACCTGGAAAGCAAACAGGGCTTGAAATTCTTCGCCACCGTGCTGGTGAGTTTTTTTGTCGCGACCATTGTCGTCATCGAGTTGAACCGACGGCAGTTGGTGCCCGAGCCGTTTGCCTCGCATTTTTCCCTGTCTCACCTTGCCGCCATTGAGCAGGCCTTCAACCTGCTGCTGGCCCTGGAGGTGGTGAGTCTTATTCTCAGTCTGTCCCATTCGGTGACCAAGTCGGTGGGCAAACAGTTTGAAATTCTTTCCCTTATTCTCCTGCGGGATACCTTCAAGGAGTTTTCCCATTTCAGCGAACCGCTGGCCTGGGCGGAAATTGCTTCATCCCTGGGGAGTATTGTCGCTTCTGCGGTGGGAGCCCTGCTTATCTTTGTGGTCCTGGGATTTTTTTACAAAGCCCAGTGCTCCCATCCCATCACTGCGGATGAGAGAATCCGTAGCCACTTCATCCTGACCAAAAAGATGATATCCCTGCTGTTGCTGATTTCTTTCGCGGGCATCTGCCTGGTGGATCTCTGGGGGTATTTCGCCTTTGGCTTGCCGGAAAACGCCTTTGCCTCGTTTTATACCCTGCTTGTTTTCAGCGATGTGCTGGTGGTGCTCATTTCGCTTCGTTACAGCGCGCAGTATCAGGTATCCTTCCGTAATTCCGGGTATGCGGTGGCCACGGTCCTTATCAGGCTGGCCCTGATTGCGCCGACCATCCTCGGCGCCGTGATCGGGGTGGGCACCACCCTGTTTGCCCTGGGGATCAGTTTGGCGTATAATGCCTTCGCACCCAAGCCGGAAGATCTTGGCTGTAAAATCTGAAAAGCGGCGAAGAGACGGCAGGGTAACTGCGGCAGCAAATTTTACTGCGGGAAATTGCCGACTACTGTATATAACCAGGGAATATAATGTGATTTTTCCGGACTGGTCTGAAGTGGAAGGGGAGTGTCATGGGTATATGTCGTATAGTGCTGGCTGATGATCATGCCCTGATCCGGCATGGGGTCAAGAAAATGATCGAAGAGGACCCCACCCTCAAGGTGGTCGGCGAAGCGGCCGACGGCCTGGAACTCATCGAGCTTTTGAAAACCACCCCGGCGGATCTGGCCATCCTCGATATCTCCATGCCCAACCTGCGCGGGATCGAGGCAATCCGGGAGGTGCGCAAGATCTGTCCGCAGATCAAGGTGCTTATGCTGACCATGCACAAGGGCGAACAGTATCTTTGTTCCTCCTTTGCTTCCGGGGCGGACGGCTACCTGCTCAAGGAGGATTCCGACACCGAGCTGCTGCCGGCCATCGCCCGAATTCGCCAGGGCGAGTTGTATATCTCCCCCAATCTGGCCGGAGAATTTCCCGAAGACGTCATCGCCTCCTGCACCAGCCGAAACGATGGGTCCGGCGAGGTCCTGACCCCGCGGGAAAGGCAGATATTGCAACTGGTGGCCGAGGGGGTTACGAGCCGGGATATCGCCGACAAGCTCGATATCAGCAAGCGGACCGTGGAGCACCATCGGGCCAACATGATGAAGAAGCTCAACATCAAACGCGTGGCCGACCTCATCAAGTATGCCATCGGCAGGGGGCTTTCCGACACGCCGCCCGAGTGAGTCCCTTCAGCCTGTCGCCCTTCGTTGTCTGAAAAATCTCGCAGAACCCTTACCTTCGTGATGCATTGCCGCATCCGCCACAGGAGCAACACCATGAAAAAAATCGTTGGTCTTCTTTGCTTGTTTCTCGTCGTTTTTGCATGGGCGGGCGTGAGTCTGGCCCTTGATGCTCTTGAGGTTCAGGCCCTCCGCCCGAAGGCGAAACTGAGTTTTCAAGCCCTGGAAGAGGGCAAGGTGCTGGTCTCGGTCCAGGATAAGGGTGGAGAGGCCATCCTGGGCTTGAAGAAAGAAGATTTTTCCATCAAGCAAGGGCCAAAAACAGCCAAGATCCTTTCGGTGGAAGATGTCCAGGAGCAACGGAACATCGGCCTCAATATCGTGCTGGTGGTGGATAACTCCTATTCCATGGAGCAGCGCAAGGCGGTGGAACCCCTGCTGGCCGCACTGAACAGCTTCCTCGCCCTGGTCCGGCCCATCGACAATGTCCATGTCGTCACCTTTGTCGATCCGGGCGCGAAACAGCCCAGGGTCTCCACCCGAACCTTTCAGGCCAACGAGGCGCAGGCCTTGAACCAATTCTTGCGGAGCAGTTTCTTCCCTGCCACCACCGACGGCACCTACCTCTATGACAGCATGCAGAAAGGTCTGGAGATCATCGGCCAGATGCCTGCGGACAGCCAGAAATTCATGCTCGTTTTCTCAGACGGGGAAGACATCAACAGCAAGGTGAAGGGTGAGGAGGTGGCTTTGGCGGCCAAGGGCGTGAGCAACTTTTCCGCCTATGCCGTGGACTATATGGACAAGCCCGGTCTGGATATCTTCCTTAGCGCTTTTGCCCAGGGCCATGGCGGCATGATCCGCAAGGCCAATTCGGCCAGCGATTTCCTGCCCATTCTCAAGAAATTCTCCACCACCATCTTCCACCGCTATGTGGTCACCTACCGTTTTCTCAACCCGCCCACCGGGACGTTGACCAGCGCGCCCTCCGCCGTGAACATCGAGGAAGTCACCATGGTGGATAGCTCTCCCTTGCTGAACCACATCTATTTTGACACGGGAAAAAGCAGCATCCCCAGCAGATACGTCGCCCTGGCCAGCCCGGAGGAGACCGGGGCCTTTGCCGAGGAAAAGCTCACTGGCACCATGGAGAAACACCACCATGTTTTGAACGTGATCGGTAAACGTCTATTGGCCAACCCCGAGGCCCGGATAACCCTGGTGGGCTGCAACTCCAACACCGGCGTGGAAAAGGGCAAGATCGCCCTGGCAAAGAGCCGGGCCGAGGCGGTTGCCGCCTACCTGAAGTCCGTGTGGGGCATCGACCCGTCCCGCATGGAAATCAAGGCCCGGAATCTTCCCGCAGTGCCCAGCTCCAGCCGGGTGCCGGAAGGGATCGTGGAAAATCAACGGGTGGAAATCCTGGCCAGCCATCCCGCCATCCTCGACACCATCAAGAGCATCTACCTGCTGGAACAAGCCGACACCAAGGAGCTTCGGGTCAGCCCGGCCTTGCAAGCCGAGGCCGAGATCGCGCACTGGCAACTCAGGTTGCTGGGCGCGGACAAGGTGCTGGCCACCAGGGAAGGCGCGGGGGCTCCGCCTACGGAGGTGGCCTTTGCCCTGGAAGCCCTTGGCCTGCGCAACCTTGCCGCTCTGGGCCAGATCAGCGCTGATCTTGATGTGAAAGACAAGGAGGGCAACGTGTTCAGCACCGCCAGCAGCCCCATTGCCATCAATTTTATCCGGCGGGAAGAGCGCATTGCCCAGAAAACAGGGAACAAGGTGGTGGAGAAATACGGCCTGATCCTCTTTGATTTTGACCGGACGGAACTCAAAGACCGCAATCAGGTCATCGTCAACCGGGTGCTTGCCAGGGTGGCGGAGCTTAAGTCTGTTGCCATGGATATTGCCGGGCATACCGACAGCATCGGCACGGAAAAATACAATATCGACCTGTCCGCTCGCCGGGCAAAAGCGGTGTACGATACCACTCTGCAAACCGGGATCGTCGCGGCGGCAAACATAACCCATGCGGGCAACGGACCCAACAATCCGCCCTACGACAACAGCCTGCCCGAGGGAAGATCGCTGAACCGGACCGTGATCATCACGCTTCAATATACGGAATAACTATTTTTCGGCGGCCCTACGGCACCAGCAATGCGTGACCGCCCGGATTTTTCATTTTTTCAAGGAGGTAAGCTTGTGCGTTTTCCAGGATTAAACAAGAAGCAGGGTTTTTACGCGCTGCTAGAAAAACAGGCGCAGGCCGCTGTGGATGCGGCCAAGGAATTTCAGGCCTTGGTCAATGACTTCGACAATCTTGGCGTGCATGCGGCCAGGATCAAGGAGATCGAGAGCGAGGCCGACCACATCACCCATGAGCTTGCCAACCGGATCGACGCCACCTTTGTCACCCCACTGGACAAGGAAGACCTACATGCCCTGTCCAGCGAGCTGGACGATGTGACCGACTGCATCGAGGCCTGTGCCGGCAGAATGGCGCTCTATGAGCTGAAGCAACTGCGCCCTGACCTGGCAGGCTTGGTGACGCTGCTGGTGCAGATCACCGAAGCCACACAGGAGGCGGTCAAGACCCTGCGCACCAAGCCAAACCGGGATAATGTCCAGAGTCTCTTCATCCGCATCCACCAGATCGAGAACGAGCATGATGCCGCTTTCCGCAAGGCGCTTGCCGACCTGCTCAACGCCCCGGATGCGGACCCGATCAACGCGATCAAGTGGAAGGCGGTGTACGATAGGATAGAGGTGGCGGTGGACAAATGCGAAGACGTTGCCCATATCATCGAAAGCGTGGTTGTGAAATATGCTTAGTGTGTCGCTGCTGCTCATACTGGTTGTGGTCTGTGCCCTGGCCTTCGATTATATCAACGGCTTTCACGATACGGCCAACGCCATCGCCACGGTGGTCTCCACCCGGGTGCTCTCGCCGCGCAAAGCCATTATCATGGCGGCTTGTCTGAATTTCGTTGGCGCCCTGGTCTCCACCCAGGTGGCGATCACCGTCGCCAGTGGGCTGGTTGATACGGCCCGGTTCCAGATGGTTGACATCCACCAGCCCGCAGCGTTGGCTGCCAAGCTACAGCATCCCGCTGACCCGGTCTCCCAATATCTGGCAACGCAACTTTCCCCGGAAACCCAGGGGCTGCTCGGGCAATACACGGCGGACGCCGCTGTCTCCCAGGAGTTGCAGGCCGCCGTGGTGGCTGATTTGAACCGCGCCATCACCCAGACAGACCTCTACTCCGCCGCGCGGTTTGACGGGATCGCGCTCAAAGAGAAGACGGTGGCAAAGGCCGAGAATTCCAGCAAGCTGAAACCGGAAGAATTGGCCAACACCAATCGGGCGCTGCTGGAAAAGGCCTATCCCCAGGAGCTTGATTCAAACCAGCAGGCCTTTCAGGTGGTCATTCTGGCCGCCATCCTCGGGGCAATCGTCTGGAACCTGATCACCTGGAAATTCGGCATCCCCAGCAGCTCCTCCCATGCCCTGATCGGCGGCCTGATCGGCGCGGCCATCATCCACGGCGGGCTGCCCTCGGTTCTCTGGGGCGGGATTGTCCACAAGGTACTTATCCCCTTGGTGGGCTCCCCGGCCATGGGCTTCCTCATCGGCTTTCTGCTGATGGGCGGGATTTTTAAAACCCTTGCCAACGTGCATCCCGGCCGCGTGAGCGCCAGCTTTCGCAACCTACAGATTGTTTCCGCCGCAGCCATGGCCTTTACCCACGGCCTCAATGACGCCCAGAAGAGCATGGGTATCATCACCATGGCCCTGGTCAGCGCCCGGATGATCCCCGAGCCCGTGGTTCCCACCTGGGTGGTGTTCTCCTGCGCCATCGCCATGGCCTTGGGCACCTCCGTGGGCGGCTGGCGCATCATCAAGACCATGGGACACAAGATCATCCGCCTGGAGCCGGTACACGGTTTCGCCGCCGAAACCTCGTCCGCCATCGTCCTCTTCGTGACCAGCCATTTCGGTATGCCCGTAAGCACCACCCACTCATCTCCGGCAGCATCTTCGGGGTCGGCGCCAGCAAGCGGCTCTCTGCCGTCCGTTGGGGTGTGGCCCAGAGCATGGTCATGGCCTGGGTTCTGACCCTTCCCGCCGCCGGTTTGGTTGCCGCGCTTTCGTATGAGCTATTGATGCTTGTGGGCCTTGGCAGGTAGGAAGGCGAACGCCATAGTTGAGGCATGAGAGACCTCGGATGGCTTTTTTAGTTATGCAATGAATCCGAGATCACAAGAACACACATGTTGGTTTTTTGATTATGACATTTAATGAACGTATTAATGCACAATTGGTCATACCAGATACGTTTGAATACGAAGCCATCGACTTGTTCGCCGGTTGCGGAGGGTTATCTCTTGGCTTCGAGTCGTGTGGAATACGAACCACTGGTTATGAGATGGAGGCCGACTATGCGGCCACATACCGCACGAATCTTGCTGGGGACTGTCACTGTGTTCGACTCGACAAGAACCAAGCATACCCCCCAGTTGCTGTTGTCATCGGCGGGCCACCTTGTCAACCTTTCAGCGTCGGAGGAAAGCAACTCGGGCTAGAGGATGCAAGGGATGGTTTTCCAATCTTTATTGATGCTATTGAGAAAACAAACCCGGATATATGGATTTTTGAGAATGTTCGGGGGCTACTCTACAGAAATAAGCCTTATTTTGATAAGGTTCTGACTAAATTGAAAAACATGAATTACATCGTTGAGTATCAGTTGCTCAAAGTTGTGGATTTTGGTGTGCCTCAGAATCGTGAGCGGCTTATTGTCGTGGGGCACCGTGGGGATTTTTATTTCCCGCTTGCCGAGAAACGCAAAGTTGCGGTTGGCGAGGCTCTGGAAGAAATGGCTTTTTCCGTGCCTGATGATGCCAAGTTCCTTACTCCCAGCATGGACAAGTATATAGCAAACTACGAGAAAGCCTCCAAATGTGCAAATCCAAGGGATTTGCATTTAGATAGGCCCGCCCGAACGCTGACCTGTCGGAACTTAGCGGGGGCAACCGGAGATATGCAGAGGCTCCGTCTTCCTGATGGCAGACGGCGTCGGATCACCGTCCGTGAGGCAGCAAGGCTTCAGAGTTTTCCTGATTCTTTTGAATTCCAAGGGACCGAAAATTCTCAGTACTACCAGGTTGGCAATGCGGTTCCGCCACTCTTTGCTCATGCGCTTGCCAAATCCGTCAAAGCATATCTTCAGTCTGGGACTCGCTACAGCAGCTCAGAGATATTGTCCCGCAATTTGCCGAAGCAATTTGAGCTGTTTGTCTTTGAATCAACAAAGAGAGATTTGTCATGCCCGACTTTATTCCCAGAAGCAAGAAGTCAAGCCCCATCAAGAAGGTAATTAATGATGCCTTGTATATCCTCAACAGTCTTGGCATCCCATTTGAAGGGATGACCGAACGAAGATTAGAGCGGATGGGGATGGCTTTCCTCGCTGTTGTTGATGTGAAACGTAATAACCAGTGGAAAGATGCGAAACAGAGTGGCGATGGATGGGCTCCGCAAACCCGGCAGATCATTGATTATGTTAATCAGAACTTCAATGAATCCATATCGAGTGGATCATATGATGACATCAGGCGTAAAGACCTTAAGTTGTTGACTGTCGCAGAAATCATTGAACGCAGTGCAAATGACCCCAATGCCGCAACCAACAATCCTACTCGGGGATATGCGCTCAGCCCACACTATGCTTTCATCGTTCGTTCATACGGCTCCGAGGAATGGCCAGACAAAGTCGACAAGCTCGTCGCTGAAAAGGGAACGCTGCGAGACCGTCTCGCAGGAATACGTCAAATCAATACTATTTCCGTTACAATACCAGGAGGAAAGACTTTGACATTTACTCCTGGCAAACACAATGACCTACAAAAGGCAGTTATTGAAAAATTCCTGCCTCGCGACGGATTTGATGCCGAGGTTCTTTATGTCGGAGATACAGCCGACAGATTCCTCCTTCTGGAAAAGGAACGCCTTGAGTCTCTTTCCTTTTTCAAGCTCACCCACGATGAACTGCCGGATGTAGTTGCCTACAGTAGCAGAAAGAACTGGCTCTTTCTTGTTGAGGCAGTTCACAGTTCAGGTCCCATCACTTCCTTGCGGCTGGAAGAATTGAAACGATTAACTAAAGAGTGTTCCGCTGATATTGTCTATGTGACAGCTTTTCTTGATAGAGGGACTTTTAGGAAATTTGCACCGGACATCGCATGGGAGACCGAAGTATGGATTGCGGATGCTCCAGATCACTTGATTCACTTCAACGGCGACAAATTCTTGGGGCCGTACAAGCAATAGTCCTTGGCTAAAAAATAAAGTCAGCTTGACTCTCTTGTGGGAATTCCTTAAATGTTGTGCGTTTGAAGTTCCTGCCCAAAAAAGGAAGAATGATAAACTTGATTGAAAATAGCTGTTCCGGTAAAGGTCCTAATGAATTCGGGGCCGATATCCCCATTGCCCCGCAAGAGACCTTCGTCATCGGCGTGTATGCTTCACTGGATGCCGCAATTGCCTGTGAACTGGATCGGTTGCATCGTGAAGAGGGGATCGTGCCAAGTTGCCAACCGGGTTGTTGCCACTGTTGCCGGTATCATATCCTTACCAACAGTGCCGAGGCCCATACCTTGGCGCAGTATATCAGGCGGGAATTCTCCGCAGAGCAGATACGCGGCCTTCGCCTGCGCACCCAACAATGGCATGAATGGGATGATTCCAAGCCGGGCAGGCATCCGTCATCCAGTATCGATGAGGAGGCAGATCTTTCCTGCTACGACCATTCCTGCCCGCTGGATGTCAATGGCGTATGCGGCGCCTATCCCGTGCGGCCGGTGGTGTGTCGCACGCATTTTGTCTCTTCGCAGCCCCAGTCCTGCCAGGTGGCGAACGATCCGGAATCTAGCGCAGACGCGCCGCTGATGCTCCGATCAGTGGTCACGGCGGCCAGCCCGTTTTCAACGGCATTACAGGATTATATCGAAAACTCGGGCTTGGATTTTTCCCGATCAAGAATGCTTCTTCCTCAATGGCTGGCGATTGAAATGGGGTGGGATTTCACCGTCTCGCGCTGATCTCTCGTCGAAGTTCGGCAGGGAGACAGTCCACCCCATACGCAAGCACGCAAGCGGACCCTCAGCTGAATTTCGCCAAGGCTTTCTTGGCTGAATCGCGCAGGCCTTTCCAGGCCTTATCGACCCCCTGCTTGGTAATCTCCCAGGCATCTTCGCTTGCCGTGGCAAGCCCATGGGCATTTTTTTTGAGATCCTCAATCTTTTTTTCGAGCTTGTGGATCTCAGCCAGTGCCTCTGTCTTGCCTGCCCCCATGGTTTTTTGCGATTTCTTTTTAAGATCGGCAAGCTTGTCCGTGAGGGTTTCCAGCTCGGCCTTTATTTTTTTGAGGTAGAGATTTTTGGTCTGTTCGTATTTTTTCTCCATTGCCTTGGATGGGAGGCAGGCCTTTCGCCAGGCGCAGGTCAATTGGTTGCAGTAATCCTTTGCCGTCTCAAAGCAGGGGAAATTGCCCTCCTTGCTCTGGATGGCTCGAATCAAATCCACCTTCTTCATCTTGCCGACCTGGATGCCAAGCTGTTTTGCTTTTTCTTTGACTTGTGTCATGTCCATTGCAGGTCCCTCCCCAAAAAAAGTTTATCTGTCATGTAATGATGATGGACCATTGTCTGCCGGAATGTCAAGTGGGTATTCCTGCGGAAAACAGGGGAGATACCTCTGTCGGCCCGTGCCGCATGGCAGGGAGGGAGGCACGTAGATAAAACTGATTTGGAGCTTGTGTTTTACCCGGTAGCTGGATGTATAATTTAAACATGGGAAGTCTGATTCAACAAAAAATAGAGGGAGGGACCATTATAGCGAAACGGGCATGGCCAGTCTGCCCTTGCAGGAAGTGATGCTGCCTGAAGGTGAACAGCAAACGACAAGGAGAGAAACAGTATGGACAAAGGCCAATATGGGAGAAGGGATCGGCTGATTCAAGAAAAGCGGCATGACACCTATCATGAACGGCGAAAATTGCCCGAACCCACGGTGTGCAGCGTATGCGGGGCCGTATTTCTGGAGGGCCGCTGGGCGTGGTGGGATGCGGCGGTCAATGCCCATGCCATTGTTTGTCCGGCCTGCCAGCGCATCAAGGATAATTTTCCGGCCGGTTACCTGGAGATTCGGGGGGGATTTTACGGGACCCATCGCGAAGAGATCACCAACCTGATCCACAACCTGGAGGCCCAGGAGAAAAAAGCGCATCCCATGGAGCGGCTCATGGCCATTGCCGAGGAAGAGGGCCGCATCCTCGTAACAACCACCGGCATCCACCTGGCCCGGCGGATTGGCGAGGCCTTGAACAACGCCTATCAGGGAGAGCTTGATTTCACCTACGGGGATGGCGAAAAAAGCATCCGACTTACCTGGGTTCGGGAATAACCGGATGATCAGGGACGCCGCCCTGCCGAAGGGATAAGGGCGGCGTTGTTGCAACAGGGTTTAGGGGATTCCCTGCCTGATTATCCGCAATTGGGCAGGGTGGCCCTTGTTTTTCTGCTTACCACGCAACCTCAGCAGCTAGGGGGATACACTTAGTCCTTCTTGTTCATTTCTTTGCTTGCCCAAAGAAACGAACCAAAGAAAGGGCCTCCTGTGTCCCTTGTCCCGCCGATGGCGGGATTCCCGGAGTTTATGCCCCGCATGGGGTACTCCTCGATGCTGCCGGGGCTTTGCAAACTCGCTGCGCTCAAACAGTGCAAATCCCCTTTTCGGCAGCCTCTCCGGTGCTCGGCTACGGGCCAATGGGATTTTAACTGCTATGAGAGCAGAGGAGTTGGCTGAGATTGCTTGATAATCAGAAATAGTTTTACTTTACTGCCGAAAGGGAGTGCCAGTATGGCCCGGAAATCCTTTCCTCTGTCCAAGGTCTATGGCCTGCTTGAGCCGGGGCCGGTCGTCCTGCTCACCACCGCCCTCGGCGGGCGCCCCAACATTATGACTATGTCGTGGCACACCATGCTTGAGTTTGAACCGCCGCAGGTGGGTTGCGTCATCAGCAATCGCAACCATTCCTTCGGCCTGTTACAGGCAACCAACGAATGCGTCATCAACATTCCTGTGGTGGAGATCGCGGAAAAGGTCGTGGGCTGCGGCAATACCTCGGGGGCGAATACGGACAAGTTCGAAAGGTTTGGCCTCACGGCTAGGCCGGCCACGCAAGTCGCTGCACCGCTCATCGAGGAATGCTTTGCCAATCTTGAGTGTCGGGTGGTCGATACAGAGATGGTGGCCAAGTATTGCTTGTTTGTCCTTGAAGTGGTCAAGGCCTGGATCGACCCCGCCGTGAAAAACCCCAGGACGATTCATCATCTTGGCCGCGGCAATTTCATGGTTGCCGGGGAAAAGATCAAGCTGAAATCAAAGATGAAGTAGCGCCGTGACGCCTCTCCTTTCATAAATACCCATCTAGCTCTTAGCCCTAAATTCCGCTTCATACCCCACCGTGAACTGGCTGGCGGTGTTATTGCGAAGGCTCAGGAAATGGGCATTATTTTTGTCAAAGGGACAAATCGGCATGGTGCAGGGCGCAAAGCCAAATTTTTGATAAAAGCGGGGATCACCCAAAACAAAGATGGTGCTTTCCTTGATGGCCTCCTGCCGTAGGGCAAAGCGCAGCAGCTCGGAGCCGATTCCCTGTCTTTGAAACTCCGGCTTTACCGCCAACGGCGCTAAGTGTAAGCCGCATACCGCAGTACCGTTGTAAGCCGTGGTAAAAGCGATGTAGGCGATGACCGTATTGATATGGATACACACCCACTCATGCACGGGTTTGCCGTTCTTGTGGAGATTTTCCACCAGTTGCACTTCCTTGGTGCTGCGGGGGAATGCCTGCCGCAACAAGGCCGAAGCCTTGGGGTAATTTTCCGGGGTGAGTGGGCGTATTTTCACGGTTTGTCTGCTTGTAACTTGCTGTTTTAATGGGGTTACATGGGTTTTTCGTACTTCGCTATACTGCCATCTCGTGGGCCAGCATATTCATGATCAGGCGGATCATTGTTTCCTTGTTGGCCGGGTCTGATTGGGCAACCAGCAAAGTCAGCGCCGCCAGGCCAATATCATTGATCACCGGCTCGCCCTGTTCGTTGAGCAGACGGTGATTGCGATTTAGAAAATCAACAAAGAGAAAGGCTCCACTGCGTTTATTGCCATCGGCAAACGGGTGGTTTTTAATGACAAAATAGAGTAGGTGGGCGGCCTTGGCTTCAATGCTGGGATAGGCCGGTTCGCCAAAGACCGTCTGGTCCAGATTGCCGAGCAATGAGGCCAGTCCATTCTCCCGCTCCTGGGCAAAGAGCGGGGTTGCTTCCTTGCGGCTGATCAGTTCGGTCTTTAACCCTGCCAGGGCAGCACGTGCCTCCGCCACCGTCTGCAAAACGCCACCCGCTTGGGTAGGCGGTGCAGTCATCAGGCCTTCGTCGTAGCGTTGCAGCAGCAAAAATGTTTGCGCGTAGCGGCTGACGATCTCCACCAGGCCCCGGCCGGCATCGATAAGCAGTTCTGGGCTTTGTGCTGCCTTGCGCACCAGCGATAGTGCCGCCTCAAGCTCACGGGCGTTGGCCTCAAAACGCTGGCGATTGAGGGTCCAGCCCTGGGTCAGGTGCTCACGCAGAATACGGGTAGCCCATTGGCGGAAGTGAACAGCACGTTTTGAGTTGACCCGATACCCCACTGAAATAACGGCATCAAGATTGTAAAAAAGGATTTCCCGTTTAACCTGGCGCTTGCCTTCCTGGCGAACTACCGAGGATTGTTCGGTAGTTGTATTTTGATCCAGTTCGCCAGTTTTGTAGATATTTTTCAGATGTAACCCGATGGTATCACTATCTTTATCAAATAAGTCGCCCATCTGTCTTTGACTCAGCCAGATCGTGTCTCGATTACCATCCAAACGCACCTCAACGACATGCCCCTCTTGCTGGTAGATGACAATTTCACTGCTCATTGACAATTACCCTGAAAATTTTTTATGCCTAAACATTGAACTGCTAAGAAAACCTTAGTAGTTGTTCTATGATCAAGTATTCTGGTGAGCCGCCAGAATATCAAGGAATTTCCCGCCTTGCGTCACCGGCTGATTCGGTTTAGGGTGCGGCGCCGGGGATGTAACGGGATCGTCAACCGTCATCCTGTGTCCTTTGTAACAGACGAACGTACAGAGAGCGAGAACATCGTAGAATGAAAGTTATTATTGCCGAGAAACCCTCCGTGGCCCGCGACATTGCCGAGGTTCTCGATATCAAGGCCAAGAAGAAGGGCTATATCGAGGGGCGAGGCTGCGCGATCACCTGGGCCTTCGGGCATTTGGTCACCCTCCAGGAGCCGGGCGAATATGACCCCGCCCTCAAGCGCTGGTCCCTGGAAACCCTCCCGTTCGTGCCGGAAAAATTCAAACTCACCCTGATTCAAAATCGCGGGGTGGACGAGCAGTTTCAGGTTATCGAAACCCTGTGCCAGCAGGCTGATGAGATCATCTGCGCCACGGATGCCGGGCGGGAGGGTGAGCTGATTTTCCGCTACATCCTGGCCCTGTGCGACTGCGAGGACAAGCCGATCCGTCGCCTCTGGCTCAACTCGCTCACCCCGGATGCCATTTCAGAGGCGTTCAAGGATCTCAAGGACGGCCACGACTACGACGCGCTCTATGCCGCAGCCCGCTGCCGCAGCGAATCCGACTGGATTGTCGGACTCAACGCCACCCGCTACTATACGGTGCGCCACGGGCGGATCGGCGGCGGCAACGACCGGGTGCTCTGGAGCATCGGGAGGGTCCAAACCCCGGTTCTGGCCATGATCGTGGAGCGCGACGACGCCATCCTCCAGTTCCGGCCCCAGTTCTTTTGGGAGCTCACCACCCGCTACCGCGAGGTGGTGTTCAAATACACGGGCAAGCGGTTTGAAAAGCCGGAAAAGGCCCAGGTGCTGCTGGAGAAAATCACTGATCAGCCCTTTGAAATTACCGGGATCGTTGCCAAGGAAAAAAAAGAGCAGCCGCCCCAGCTCTTCGATCTCACCACCTTGCAGCGGGAAATCAACAAGCTGCATGGGCTTTCGGCCGCTGATACCCTTGCCGCCACCCAGAATCTTTACGAGAAAAAGTTCGTTACCTATCCGCGTACTGATTCGCGCTATCTGAGCAAGGACCTACAGCCGCGCATTCCCCAAATCCTGGCCCAGCTCAAATCCTTCCGGCCCGAAGAGATCGCGCCCCTCAACCTGGCCAAGCTGCCTTTCAGCAAACGGATCATCGACGACACCAAGGTGAGCGACCACCACGCCATCATCCCCACCGGCGTCGCGCCGCGCGGGCTCAATGCCCAAGAACAGCTGGTGTACGAGGCAATCACCACCCAGTTCATTGCGGCCTTTTATCCCGTCTGCGTTAAAAATATCACCACGGTGGATGGGGTCAGCAATGGGGTGAAGTTCGAGGCCAAAGGGACCCAGGTTGTCGAGCCGGGCTGGACCGTGCTTTTCCAGAACAAGAAGCAGAGCCAGGAAGCAGCCGAGGAGCAGACCCTGCCGGTCTTTGCAGAGGGAGAAACCGGGCCGCACGAGCCGTCCCTGCGCGAAGGAAAAACCATCCCGCCCAAGCACTTCAACGAAAACTCGTTGCTTGGGGCCATGGAGGCGGCGGGAAAATTCGTTGAGGACGACACCCTGCGCGAAGCCCTCAAGGAGCGCGGCATCGGCACCCCTGCAACCCGTGCGGCCATCATCGAAACCCTGCTCAGCCGCGGCTATATCCAGCGCGATAAAAAGCAGCTGCGCTGTACCGACATGGGCCGCTGCCTTATCGCCCTTATTCTGGACCCGCTCCTGAAATCGCCGGAAATGACCGGGGAGTGGGAGGAGAAACTCAAGAAAATCGAGCGCAGCCAGCTCAATCCCGACGAGTTCATGGCCGGAATCAGCGGCTACATCCGCACCCTCATTCAGAGTAGCACCACCGAGAGGCTGGATGCCGCGCGCTGGGGCAGCTGCCCCCTCTGCGGCAAGGAGGTGGTAAAAGGGAAGCGAGCCTACGGCTGCTCGGGCTGGAAGGAGGGCTGCGAATTTGTCCTCGAACCGGAGTGCAAGGGGGTAACGCTTACGGCCAAACAGATTCAGGTTCTGCTCCAGCAGCATATCCTGCCGCAGCCGGTGCGGATCGAGGATGAGCCGCGGATGCTCATTCTCTCCACCCAGGGCATGGTCATGGACCTGTTGCTGCCCTCGGCCGAGCGGCAGAAGAAAGTGGAAAAAACAGATCGCCCTTGAGCGAAAAAATCTCTTTTAAAAACTTGATCCCGACGTGTTCCCAGTTTTTTTCTCCAAGGACCTCTCCGCATGCCTAAAACAATCCCGAAAGATATCAAGGAAGACCTGGAGAAGGCGGCCAGCCTCCACCAACGTGCCTCTTCCGATTATGAAAAATGCGTGGAATTCAACAAGCTGATGTCCGACATTCTGGGTAGGCTGGAAGACGCCGGTTGTAATAAGACTGCCGACACGGTGATGGGCATACTCCTCGACTGCAACCCCAAGCAGGGTGCCCAGTGCGAAAAATCTGCCCGGATCGGGGAGAAGATGAAGAAATTTGCAGGGGAGAAGGGGAGCAAATAGCCCTTTTCGGTCCGCTCCATCTTGGCCGGTCCGGAGCGGAGCCAAGGAGCGGCTCATCCTTTTTCCTGGAAAAATATCCCCAGGAGCATTGCAATTCCCAGCCGGGTGGAGTTTCATAGGGTAATTCTTGCTGAAAAATAGAGGAAATCGCCCTTGTCCAAAAAAACAACCCCACGCAGCCAGCGCAGGTTGCCCATGCCGAGCAAAAGCAGCCGCCTGTGCCCAACCGCGGTCGCGCTCTTGCTCCTGGTCCTGCTCCTCCTGCCTGCCCCGGATAAGGCAACGGCCGCCGCCCAGCACGCCAGCCGCTACGATGTGCTCTATATCTGGGACAACGATTTGAACAACCTCCAGGATTACAAGGAGGAGCTGGAAACCCAGCTCGGCCCGGAGGTCGGCAAAAAAATACGCCTTGTCCAGCGTGGCGACCGGTACGGGATCATTTATGACTGCAACACCACCGCGCTCGCCTCGGCAAAAATGGCAATCAGCCATGGCGCCCTCCTCAACAAGACCGGGTTGGGCAACGCCAGGGCCATCAAGGATGAAGGCTACCACGAACTCTACAATATCTGCTACGGACGCGGTCCGAATTTTGACGTCCTGACCGGACAGTATCATACAATTTATAGCAGCCTCGGCACCGAGGTCGGCAAGAATCTCTATATTGAAAAGAACGAAGACGGCAAATTCACCCTGATCTGTAGAGTGCAGGCGGAGAAGCAATCGGCCGTGGCCTTGGCCCGGCACCATGCGGAACTGCTGGCCAAGAAAGGCATCCCGGCCTCCATCACCCGGGAGGAAAACAACGAGGTGGTTTTCGGCGAGTCAAGCCTGCTTGACCACGAGGAAAAGGATACCGAATCCGGCCCTGTGTCCTCCGCGCCTGCACCGGCCTTGGCCGAAAAGCAGGCAACACCCGCTAAGCCGGTTCCGGTGCTTACCGGAGGCAAGAAAAAAAGCGTCGGCGCAACCGTTGCCGGCACCGGCAGCAACCTGGAAAAAGAGCTGGAGGAGTATATCAATGAGTTGCGGTGCAAGGGGCTGGTCGCCAAGGATGAAAAAACCGGCTGGCTGGTCATTGATCTGACCAAGGGGGAAACCATTGTCGACATCAACGTCGACAGCCCCTACCAGGCCGCCAGCATGATCAAGCCGCTCATCGCCCTCGCCTATTTTCATCGGCTCGAGGAGGGCAAACTGACCTACGGCCCCACGGCCCGCAATAAAATGGAGGCGATGATTCAACGCAGCAACAACGCCGCCACCAACTGGGTCTTAACCCAGATCGGCGGCCCCAAGACGGCGCAGAAAATTCTCAGCCGCCATTACGGCCAGCTGCTCTGCGAAACCAGCATTGTCGAATACATCCCCAGTGGCGGGAGGACCTACCGGAACAAGGCCTCGGTCAAGGACTACGGTCGGTTCCTCGTCGCTCTCTGGCGCAAGCAACTCCCCCACAGCCAAGAGCTTCGCCGCCTGATGGCCCTGCCCGGCCGCGACCGGCTCTACTCCGGCACTCCGATTCCCCAGGGAACCCTGGTCTACAACAAGACCGGCACCACGGCGAAACTCTGCGGGGATATGGGCATCCTCGCCCCCCGGGGTGAGAATGGCCGCCGTTATCCCTATGTGGTGGTCGGGATCATCGAGAAACAGAGTAAGGCCGGCAATTACGGGCACTGGATGAAGGCCCGGGGCAACGTGATTCGCCAGATCTCCTCCATGATCTATCAGAAGATGAAAGCTAACTACAATCTGCTCTGACAGATTCTTTGCCGTCAAGCAGGCCGAAAGACGTCCCTGCTCAAGAACCGTCCCCACTTTTTTTCTTAAAAACCCGGATCTCCACATCCACATCCAGCTGCAACCGGTCCAGGGCAGCCACCTTGGCCTTGGTCTCCCGATCGATGTTCCAGTAATAGGGCGTCATTGCCAGCAGGTCCATGATCACCTGATTGCCTTCAAGCGTAAGGGGGTAGGTGACCCGCGATACGGCGGCAGGAGAAAAAAGTGCTTCAGCCTTTTCGGTGATCGCTGGGGCTGCATGCTCCCTGGTGACCGGATAGATGATCTCCCGCAGGCCGTTGAGGTGTCTCGGACCGGGGCTGACGAAGACCAGGCTGCCGCTTTCTTTGAGGATTCGGGCAAACTCCGGGATGTTGGCCGGGGAAAAGACACTGAGCACGAGATTTAACGAATCATCCAGAAAAGGCAGATCGTTGATGCTGGCCACGAACCAGGCCATGGTCCGGTCGCGCTGGGTGGCCTGGCGCACCGCAAACTTGGAAACATCGACCCCGTGGTACTCAATGGGGAGATGCGCCGCGCTGCCATGGGCCAGAGCCTCCTTGAGGCGCTGGAGATAAAAGCCTTCACCGCAGCCGGCATCAAGAATACTGCACCCGCTACCGTGCGCCAATCCTGAGAGCGCGGTGCCGATGGTCGCGTTGATCCCGTCGGACACCTTGAGGTAATGCCCCTGGTCCAGGAACCGTCTCCGGCTTATGATCATATCCCGGTCGTCCCCCGGTTCCTTGGAATGTTTGTTGTGGGCAAGCACCAGATTGACATA
>CAYTVV010000036.1:0-25258 GCA_964441875.1 uncultured Desulfurivibrio sp. | reverse complement strand
CCCATTTCAATCTGACCAAGATAGTGAAGCCGAAAAGCTCCCGTCCGGAAAGCCGAGAGGTCTTTGTGCTGGGGATGGGATTTAAGAAGATGAATAGGGCAGAATGATCAATGCAGAGGGCGAGGGTAAGGCCGGTTTTTATAGCTCTGCATTTTTAATTTTTAACCTCAAGGAGTAAATCATGTCCGGACATTCAAAGTGGGCTAACACCAAGCATCGTAAGGGCGCCCAAGACGCCAAGCGCGGCAAGATGTTCACCAAGCTTGCCAAGGAAATCGCCGTGGCTGCCCGCATGGGCGGCGGTGACCCCGAGGCCAATCCCCGGCTGCGTGCCGGCATTGTTTCGGCCAGGGCCGTGAACATGCCCAAGGACAATATCGACCGGGCCATCAAGAAGGGTATCGGCGGGCTGGAAGGGGTGAACTACGAAGAAATCACCTACGAAGGCTATGGGCCGGGCGGGGTGGCTGTTCTTGTTGACTGTCTCACCGACAACCGGAATCGGACCGTGGGCGAGGTGCGCTTCTTCTTCGGCAAGTCCGGCGGCAACCTGGGGGAGACCGGCTGCGTCTCCTACATGTTTGACAAGAAGGGCTCCATTTTGGTGGAAAAGGGAGAGATTGACGAGGAAAAGCTCCTGGAGCTGGCTCTTGAGGCCGGAGCCGAGGATATGATCGATGACGGCGAGATCTTCCAGGTGGTGACCGCCATCGAGGAGTTCAACGCGGTGCGGGAGGCGCTGGAGAAAGCAGGAGTCGTTTTTGTCGAGGCATCCCTCACCATGATCCCCAAGAACACCATTGAGGTTGCCGAGGAAAAGACGGCCATCTCGTTGATGAAGCTCCTCGACAACCTGGAGGATTTTGATGACGTGCAGAAGGTGCATGCCAATTTTGATATCCCCGATGAGTTGATGGAAAAAATTTCCTAAGCTATGATCCCAGGCAAAGCCAAGGCAGGGGCGGAGATCGTCCGCATCCTCGGGATTGATCCCGGTTCGCGCGCCACCGGCTACGGGGTGATCGACCGCCAGGGCCACGCCCTTACCTTTGTCACCTGCGGGGTGATCCGGACCTCGGAAAAAAAGCCGTTTCCCGAGCGGCTGGAGGAGATCTACGACGGCATCCGCGAGGTCATTGCCGCCCATAAGCCGCAGCTGGCCGGGATTGAGGATATCTTCACCGCCATCAATCCCCGCTCAGCTTTGAAGCTCGGCCATGCCCGCGGGGTGCTTATCCTGGCCGCCAGGCAGCATGGCCTGCTCCTGGAGGAATACAGCCCCACCGTGGTGAAACAGGCGGTGACCGGGTATGGCCAGGCGCCGAAAGAGCAGGTGCAGCAGATGGTTCGGGTTCTGCTCAAGCTTGTCGCCTCGCCCAGCCATGACGCAGCCGACGCTTTGGCGGTGGCCATCTGCCGGGCCAGCCACCGGTAAGCGTCCACCAGCACCGCATCTGCTTTGTCATCGGCCTGTTCGTGTGCACTAGCACACTTCGCAGACCTCTTCCGCGCATCTGCGGCACTGGTGAACGCTTACCGGGAAATTAACCCGTTTTGTTGATAGATTCGCGCTCACAGGCTTTTTGCTTCTCTTCTTGTCAAAATTCTTCCATAATAGACGCCATAATGATTGCCTGCCTGCGAGGAATACTGTTTCAGAAATTACCCGAATCCGTCATTGTGGATGTGGGCGGAGTGGGGTACGAGGTTTTTTTCCCCCAGAGCGGGCAGGCTCGGTTGCCGGGGGTGGGGGAGGAGGTTTTCCTCCACATCCAGACGGTGGTGCGCGAGGACGCCTTCAACCTCTACGGTTTTCTTGAGACCTCGGAAAAGGAGATGTTCCAGTTGCTGAACACCGTCTCTGGGATCGGGCCGAAGCTGGCCATGCACATCCTGGCCGGGATATCCCCGGCGGAGATGGCTAGGGCCATCCTGCACGATGATCTGGCCCGCCTTACCCGGCTGCCGGGGGTGGGTAAGAAAACCGCAGAGCGGCTTTGCTTGGAACTGAAAGACAAGGTCCAGTTCGTGCCCGAGGCGTTGTCTGCCTCTTCGCCCGGTCTTATTGTGCCGGGCGAAGACGAACGGGTCCACGATGCGATTTCCGCCCTGCTCAATCTCGGCTATCCTGTGGTTCGGGCCAGGGAGGCGCTGGCTGTGGTCCGGCAGCAAGCAGGGGCCGAGGCCTTTGCTGCCATGCGGCTTGAAGAACTGCTCCGGCAAACCTTGAGGGCCATGGTGTGAATCACGAAGAACGATTGGTTTCACCTGTGGCTGATCTGGTCGAGCCGGTTGATCATGCGCTGCGGCCAAAATTGCTTGACCAGTACATCGGCCAGGAGCAGCTGAAGAGCAATCTCGGCATTGCCCTCAAGGCCGCGCAGGCCAGAGGCGAGGCTCTGGACCATGTCCTGCTGCATGGCTTTCCCGGCTTGGGTAAGACCACCCTGGCCTATGTTATCGCCAACGAGATGGGCGCCAATATCCGAGTTACCTCAGGCCCGGTGATCGAGCGGGCCGGCGACCTGGCCGCCATCCTCACCAGCCTCCAGGAAGGCGATGTGCTCTTCATCGACGAGATCCACCGCCTCAACCATGTGGTCGAGGAGATTCTCTACCCGGCCATGGAGGATTATCAGCTGGACCTGATTATCGGCCAGGGGCCTGGGGCGCGCAGCGTCAAGATGGATTTGCCGCGTTTTACCCTGGTGGGGGCGACCACCCGCACCGGCCTTTTGACCCCGCCCTTGCGGGACCGCTTCGGCATGGTGCTGCGCCTTGATTTTTATACACCCGACGAGTTGGTGACCATTGTCAAACGCTCGGCTCACCTTCTGGGCGTGCCCATGGACGAGGGCGGCGCCCTGGAGATCGGCCGCCGTTCCCGGGGTACCCCGAGGATCGCCAACCGGCTGCTTAAACGGCTGCGGGATTTTGCCGAGGTCAAGGCCCAGGGCAGCATCACGGCCCAGGTGGCGGATGAGGCCCTGAACATGCTGGGCGTGGACCAGGAAGGGCTGGACGAGATGGACCGGCGGATTCTGCTCACCATCATCGACAAGTTTCAGGGCGGCCCCATTGGTCTCGAAACCCTGGCCACCATGGCCTGCGAGGAGAAAACCACCCTGGAGGATGTCTACGAGCCCTTTCTCATCCAGATGGGCTTGCTGATGCGCACTCCACGGGGCCGGATGGCGACGCAGGCGGCCTATGAGCATTTCGGCAGGCCTTTTACCCGCAGGCAGGATGCGGACCCGTGCAACGGCGAAGCGGCCACTCTGCCTTTTTAAGGCGGCAGGGCAGGGAAACAAGGAGAGGCGCATATGATCGGGAAAAAACTGACAGTCCGCGACATCATCGACATGAAAAGCGCGGCGGACAAAATCGTCGTGCTGACGGCCTATGACGCCAGCTTCGCCCGCTTTCTGGACCGCAATGGGGTCGAGATCGTCCTGGTCGGCGATTCTCTGGGCATGGTGGCCCTGGGCTATGAGTCCACGGTGCCGGTGACCATGGAGGAGATGCTGCACCACGCACGGGCGGTGAAGCACGGAGTGGAGCGGGCGCTGCTGGTCGGCGATATGCCCTTTCTCTCCTATCAGGTCGATAAGCGGGAGGCCATTGCCAATGCTGGCCGTTTTCTCAAAGAGGCGGGCTGCGATGCGGTGAAGGTGGAGGGCGGCCTGGAGATCTGCGAGACCGTGGCGGCCATGGTCCGGGCCGGGATTCCGGTGATGGGCCACATCGGCCTGACCCCGCAGACCGCCGGAGCGTTGGGCGGCTACAAGGTGCAGGGCCGTGATGCCCAATCGGCCCGGCGATTGCTGGCCGAGGCCAAGGGGCTGGCCGAGGCCGGGGCCTTCGCCATTGTGCTGGAGTGCATTCCCGACAAGCTGGCCGCGGCCATCACCGCAAGCATCGCCATCCCCACCATCGGCATCGGGGCCGGGGCGCAGTGCGACGGCCAGGTGCTGGTCAGTCACGATCTTTTGGGCATGTTTGAAAAATTCGTGCCCAGTTTCGTGAAGCGCTACGCGGATCTGGCTCCCCAGATCGCCGGGGCCATCACCGCTTTTCGGGATGAGGTCAAGGCCGGCGCGTATCCGGATGCCGAGCATAGCTTTGTCATGCAGGGTGAGGTGGAGGATCTGCTCAAGCAGGACAAAGGGTGATCTCGTTTTGCCACCGATGTTTTCGTGCTGTTTAAGGGATATCATTTGACGGGGTGGGGTGCAGACATGACGGAAGGTTTAAATCGTAGACAGTCGGTGCGGGTCACGGACAGGATTATGCTGGCAATTCATCCGGTTTCCGAGGAGAAGATGCAGGCGATTGCCAAGGATTTCCAGCAGGGCATTTCTCCATACAACCAGGAAGGGCTTGCCGATATCCAGATGTTCATCGGCGCCCAGAGCGCCCTGGCCAGCTTGCGGGAACGGGATGCGGATCTGGCTGATTTTTTACAGCATCTGGACCACAAGATGAACATGATGCTCAAGCAGGTCAAGGGGGGAGAGAGCCCCCTGGACGTCCTGGTTATGCGCAAGGCCAATATCAGTGCCAATGGTATTGCCTTCTGTGGCGATGCTCCTGCCAGGCTGGATGAGATTGTCGAGATCCATCTTGTCCTGCTCCCGTCTTACACCTACGTGTATTCCTTCGGCAAGATCATCGCCTGCGATCCGACCTCGGAAGGGGAAGATTCTGACTGCAAGTTTCGGGTTGCCCTGGAATTTACCTTCCTGCTTGATGAAGACCGGGAAAAAATTATCCAGCATACCTTCAAGCAACAGAGCCTGGCCTTACGCAATCGCAGGCTCAATCCCTGATGGCGTCGCAGGTAAGCGAGCCAGCAGCGAGACTCCGAAAAATCCGATCTGCTGCGTTGCGGCGCACTTTTGCTCATTCGGCATACCGTGTGTATAGCCTCATTCGCAAAAGCACACCGCGCCTCGGAGTCTCGCAGGCTCGCTTACCTGCATATCAAACTTTTTGCTTAGCCATCCTCAATCGTTGAGTATTTTTCGAACCATGCGAGAGATTGACAGCAACGAGATTTGCCAGGCCGTGCGTGATCTGGCCATTGCCGCGGCCCACGACCTGGAGCCGGATATCCTGGATGCCCTGCTAGCCGCACGGGATCGGGAAACCGGGGAGCTTGCCGGAAACATCCTGGACCTTCTTCTCTCCAATGCCGATATTGCCAGCCGGGAGCGGATTCCGGTGTGCCAGGATACCGGCACCGGCATCCTCTTTCTCGAACTCGGTCAGGAGGTCCATATCCGGGGCGATCTGAATGAGGCGTTGCAGGAGGGGGTGCGGCTCGGCTACGAGGAAGGGTATCTGCGCAAATCGGTCTGCGATCCATTGACCCGCAAGAATACCGGAACCAATACCCCGGCCGTTGTCCATCTGGAGATGGTTCCGGGCGACCGCCTCACCATCCGCTTTCTCCCCAAGGGCTGCGGCAGCGAGAACATGAGCAGTCTGGTCATGCTGCCTCCCGCCGCCGGAACCGAAGGGGTGGTTCGTCATGTGATCGACCGGGTGGTGGCCGCAGGCTCGAATCCCTGTCCGCCCATGATTGTCGGGGTGGGTCTTGGCGGCTCTTTTGAAAAGGCGGCCCTGCTGGCAAAAAAAGCCCTGCTGCGGCCGGTTGGCGAGAAAAGCGGGCGAGCGGACGTGGCGGCGCTTGAGGAAAGAATGTTGCGGGAGATCAATGCCCATGGCCAGGGGGTGCACGGCTTTGGCGGGATCACCACGGCCCTGGCCGTGCATATGGAGACCTTCCCCTGCCATATCGCCAGCCTGCCGGTGGCCATCAATATCCAGTGCCATGCCCACCGGCATAAAGAAATTGTTTTGTAAAAACTGAACGCTGATGAAGGACTGTTTCAATTATGCCGTTACTGTGCAGTGAGCCTGCTTTTTTTGACAACCTGCCCGAGGTGCGCTTGCCTTTTACTTCAGAGGCCCTGGCCTCGCTCAAGGCCGGGCAACTGGTAAGCCTGAGCGGCACGCTGTACACCGGTCGGGATCAGACCCATCGCCGACTCTGCGCCTTGTTGGATGAAGGGAAGGATCTGCCGGTTGATCTGGCGGGTCAGCTGCTCTACTATGTCGGGCCGAGTCCGGCCCGACCCGGTCGGGTAATCGGCGCGGCAGGTCCCACCACCAGCTACCGGATGGACAGCTACACCCCGCGCCTGCTTGCCCTTGGGCTTGCGGCGACCATGGGCAAGGGGGCGCGTTCCCCTGAGGTGCGCCAGGCGATGTTGGCGCATGGCGCGGTGTATCTCGCCGCCATCGGCGGAGCCGGGGCGTTTTTGTCCAAGTGCATCAAGAAATCCGAGCTGGTCGCTTTTGCCGATGCCGGCCCGGAGGCCCTGTTTCGGTTCGAGGTGGAAAACTTCCCGGCCGTGGTGATCAACGATCTGGCCGGTCGTGACTACTACGAGCTGGTTGCCGCAGCACAAAAAAAAGGAGAGGGCTGAGCCTCTCCTTTTGTATCGATCAATGGTCAGCCAGCAAGGCTGAGTCTCTGTTCTGTGTCTTTACTTACTTCTTGCCGAAAACATTCAAGCCCTTGAGCAGCGTGAGCGCGGTGTTCAACTGCTGGTCCTTGCTCAGGTCTTCAGGCTCCGACTTTTCTTTGCTCGTCGGGGTCTTTGTCTTTGCTTTGGACTTCTCTTCGGGTTTTGGCTTTTCCTCTTTTTGCGTCACGTCTTCTTTCAGGCCGTTGCCGATGTGATGCTTCAGATCCTTTTCCCGCAAGTATTTCGGTTTCTTGTCCTGATCATCCTCTTTCTCGTCGGCTTCGACTGGGATGCTCGTGGAAGAAGCAACGATGACGTCCGGGGTAATGCCCGTTGCCTGGATCGAGCGGCCGCTGGGGGTGTAATATCTGGCCGTAGTCAGCCTGAGGCCCGCCCCGCTGTCCATGGGGATGATGGTCTGCACCGAGCCCTTGCCAAAGGTCTGGGCGCCGATGATCACCGCTTTTTTGTGATCCTGAAGGGCGCCTGCCACGATCTCCGAGGCGCTGGCGCTGCCTTCGTTCACCAGCACCACCAGAGGAAAGGTGTACTTGGGGTTGTTGTCACGGGCGTAGAATACGGAGTTTTGTTCCTTGATCCGGCCCTTGGTGGAGACAATCACGCCATCGTCGATGAAGATGTCGGCAATCTTTACGGATTGGTCGAGAAGCCCGCCCGGGTTATTGCGAAGATCAACAATGAGCCCTTTTACTTTTCCTTGTTTTTCCAGGTCGGCGAGCGCTTTTTTGAAATCAGCCGTGGTCTGCGCCTGGAAATTGATGATGCGGATATAGGGATATCCCGGCTCCAGCAGTCTCGATTTGACGCTGTGGATGGGGATAATATCGCGGACCAGGGTGATCTCCTTGATGTCGGCCCAGCCCTTGCGATGGATGGAGATGGTCACTTCCGAGCCTTTCGGACCCCTGAGCCGTTTTACCGCCTCCATGAGACTCATGTCTTGGGTCATCTCGTCGCCGATCTTGACGATTTTATCGCCCGCCTTGAGCCCTTTGGCAAAGGCCGGGGTTCCTTCGATGGGGGAAACAACCGTGAGGATGTTGTCCTTCATGGTTATTTCTATGCCGATGCCGGTGAAGCTCCCCTGGGTTTCTACCTGCAATTCCTTGAAATCATCCGGTTTCATGTAGGATGAATGAGGGTCCAGGGTGTTGAGCATGCCCCGGATTGCCCCTTCGATGGCCTTCTGGCTGTCCACCTCTTCGACATAGTTTTCCTGGACCAAATTGAGCACGTTGGAAAAGGCTTCAAGACTTTCGTAGGTGTCCTGGGTGGTCGCGGTGACCAAGGAGTAATTCCAGGCCAGTAACGAACCGGCGGCTACACAGAGGGTGACAGCAGTAATCTTTATAACCGACCGTTTTGTCGTGCTTTTCATGACTGGTCCTTAACCGAAAAAATTCAAAGAAGGTTGTTTGTTGTCTGTGGTGAAGGTAATGCCTTTTATCCTAGCATGTTTCGGGCCGGGAAACAACGATTTATCTGGGCCGGCAAGGCGAGAATCAGCGGGGTGCTTTTGGCGTCGCCTTGATGGTGAGCTTGGCGTTGTTCACCCAGAGCAGGGGGTTTTCCGGCGTCGTTCCGTGGCGGATTTCAAAATGAAGGCCCTCTCCCAGCAGCCCTTCTTGGTCGCTCATGATGCCAACCACCTCGCCCCTGGCAACCGTGTCGCCTTCTTCCTTGTAAAATTTCGCGGCCCGGGAAACAAGGCTGAGATACTGCTGGCCATGGTCAATGATGAGCAGGTTGCCATAGCCACGTAGAAATTTGGCGTAGATGACCTTGCCTTCGTAGATGGCGGTGATTTCCGTGCCCGGCGCAGTCTTGATGTCAATGCCGTTGGCAAAGGTGGCAATGCCGAATTTTTCCTGGACGCTCTTACCGAACAGGGTTGTAACCGTGCCCGGCGCTGGCGGAGCGAGGCGGCCTTTCTGGGCGGCAAAGCCGAGATTGTCCGAACGGGATTTATGGGTGGTGACTGACCGGGCCTCTTTTGGGCGCGCTTCCTTCTGCCGGGTTTTGGCTGCTTCGGTCTTGAGCTGTTCAAGGGTATTGGTCAGTCTGTCGGCCGCGCCTTCGAGTTCATCCAGCGCCATCTGGTAGAGTTTTTTCTCGGTTTTTACCTTTTGCAGCAGGCGCATCCGTTCCTCGCGGGTGGAGGCCAATTGCTCTTCCTGTCCCTTGACCTTGGTGATGGTTTCCACCAGGACCTGCTTTTCCTGGTGGAGGCTGATCTGTGTTTTTTCAAGCGTTGCTACTTTTTCCCGGTATTCCCGGATAACGTCCTGGTCTCGCTTGAGCAGGGCGTCGAAATACTCGCGAAAGGCAAGAAGATCCGGCAGCTCACTGGTGGAAAAGATCACATTCATCACGCCGATATCTCCCATCCGGTAAAAGGAATTGAGCCGTTTTTTGATATGGCGTTTTGCCTGTTCCTTGGCCTCTTTTGCCTGGGCGGCCTCATCCTGCTTGGCCTCCATGAGCTGTTCGTGCTTGCTCAGGTCCTTTTTGAGGCGACTGAGCTTGTCGCCTTCATTCTGGATATTTCCGTTCAGGCGGTCAAGCTCGGTGAGCAGGGAGCTTTCCTGCTTTTTGGTGGTCTGCACCCTGGATTTCTGATCTTCGATGCCTTTTTTCAGACGCTGAATCTTCTTTTGCTCCTCAACAATCTTGGAGTCCACGGAGGTGGTTTCCACGGCCAGGCATGGGCGTTGGCCAAGACAGAAGACCAGGGTCAGAGTCAAGGCGCAGACAGGAAGATATGGACGGCGAAAAAAAGAAATCATGCGTCAGATGCGGATGAATCTGCGGATTGAGAAAAGGCTGCCGACCGTGCACAGCACGATGCCGGCCAGCAGGATGGCGCCCGTGAGTTCCGGGGGGAAGAAGGCGAAATCAAAGAGCTTCAAGAAGCCTGGGCCGCTGAAACGGCTGGCAATCCATTGATAGAGGAAGTACAGCGCGGTAAGCCCCAGGCCTGAGCCCAGAAGCCCCTGCAACATGCCTTCGAGGAGAAGCGGCAGACGGACATAGGCGCTGGTGGCGCCAAGCAGCCTGAGAATCTCAAGCTCGCCCTGCCTGGAAAGCACGGTAAGGCGGAGGGTGTAGGAAACGATAAAGGTCATGCTGATGATGAGCAGGCTCCCGCTTAACAGAACCACGATCCGAAGAAGATTGGTGAAATAGCCGAAGCGACGGAGCCAGTCGCTGCCGGATTGGACCTTGGCCGCGTGGGGAATGGTCAGGAGAAAATCGGAAAACTGGCTGATTTTGGTGAGGTCGGTGAGGTTTTTTAAGGGATACACTTCGATGGAGGGCGGGAGAAAATCGGGGCCCAGGTCGTTTAAGATATCTTTTTCCTTACCCAGCTGGGCGCTGAGCCGGGCAAAGGCCTCGGTTCGGGAGACAAAAACGATTTTTTCCACCGGGCCGAAATCGCGGATCTTTTTTTCGAGCCCTGGGCGCATCTGTTCCGCAACCTCCTGGTCTAAATAGACAATGAGGCGGACATCGTCGCCAAGCCGGGCGCTGGCCCTGAGCATGTTGGTGTAGATGAGAAAGAAAAAGGCAAAGATAAGCACCGAGAGGGTCACGGTCAGCAGGGTCATGACCTGCGTTCCCCAGGTTTGCCTGAGATTTTTTCCGGTTTGGCGTAAGATATAGGCCAGAAACTGCATCGTCTGGTACTCCTTAAAACTTGGGGGGCTTAGCGGCGGCTACGCTTCAAAAAGTTCGATCTGACGCGGGGAGCGGTTGGGATGGGCGGAAAGCTGCCCGTTATTCAGCGTCATGACCCGGTGCTCCGTTTCCGCGTAAATCGATGGATCATGGGTGGCGACCACGATGGTCGAACCATTTTTTTCGTTGAGGTGCCGAAGGAGATTGATGACCAGCTCCGTCGCCGCCGGGTCAAGGTTGCCGGTCGGCTCATCGGCCAGCAGCAGGCTCGGCCCATTGGCGGCGGCCCGCGCCAGCGCCACCCGTTGCTGCTCACCGCGGGAGAGTTCGCTGGCTCGCTTGTCGCGTTTGTCGGAGAGGTTGAGCAGGGCCAGCAGTTCATCCACCCTCGCCCGAATGGCCTTGGTGCTCGCGTAAGTCACCTCCATGGCCATGGCAATATTCTGGAGCACGGTTTGTTTGTCCAGCAGCTTGAAATCCTGGTAGGCAACGCCGATTTTTTGACGCATGCGCTGGACCCCGGCCGTGCTGATCTGGGAAAGATCACGACCGGCCACCTCGATGAGGCCGCGGGTGGGCGTTTCAAGGCGGCAGATCAGTTTGATCAGGGTTGTTTTGCCTGCTCCGCTCATGCCGGTGAGAAAAAGAATCTCCCCCTTGTAAATCCGCAGGGAAACGTCTTCCACGGCAACAACATCAGGCGGATAGATCTTGGTGACGTTTACCAGCTCAACCAGGGGTTTGTCCGTGCTTGCGTCTCTCGGCATGTGAAAACCTTTTTCAGTCGGACGGAGGTAATGCCCTCCGGATGGCGGCTAGGCCACACTAATACATAACATTTTAATAATTATTGATAAAATATAGCATGTGAAAAAAAATTGACACTTTTTTTGTGAATAATGTATACAAAAGAACATAAGCTGTGAAATTTATTAAAAGAAAACGAGAAATTAACGGGTGGTATGACGCACAATCCCCTGCTCCTTCTGCTTCTTGATTCTTCCGGTCGTTCTTCCGAGCTTGTCAAGGCTCTTCAGAAAAAAGACCTGGCCTTGGCTGTGGTCCGTTCCGAGGCGGAAGCCCGGCGCTGGCTCGACGAAAACCAGTGTCAGGCGATTTTTCTGGCGGTGTCCTCGCTCCAGCCCCATGGTTCTTTCCTGAGTGATCTCCAAGATGTTGCTTCTTCGGTGGCGGTTATTGTGGCGGCAAGCGGCCCGTCGGTCAAGGATGCGGTTGTCGCCTTGCAGGCCGGGGCGATCGATTACCTTGAGGCGCCGGTGAGCGAAAGCCGCCTCGATGCCGCTCTGGACAAGGCCGGGGTGAGCCGACGGATTGCTTCGCCGGACCCGGTTCCGGTAAAGGCCGGGAAAGGGTGCTCCGCCATCATCGGCAACAGCAGCGCCATGCGGCAGGTGTTTTCTCTGATCAAAAAAGTTTGTGATGCCGAGACCACCGTGTTGGTAAGGGGTGAATCCGGCACCGGCAAAGAGCTTATCGCCCAGGCTCTCCATTACGAAGGCGTTCGCGGCGCTGGTCCTTTTGTGCCGGTGAATTGCGGGGCAATCCCTGGAGAGCTGCTGGAAAGCGAGCTGTTCGGCCATGAAAAAGGGGCGTTTACCCACGCGATTCGGACCCGGCTGGGCCGCTTTGAATTGGCCAACGGGGGCACGGTTTTTCTGGATGAGATTTCTGAGATGAGTCCCATGCTCCAGGTAAAACTGTTGCGGGTTCTCCAGGAAAAAGAGTTTGAACGGATCGGCGGCACCAAAACCATCAGTTCGGATTTTCGGGTGATTGCCGCGACCAACAGGGATCTTGAGCAGGAGGTCCAGGCCGGGCGTTTCCGGGAAGATCTCTATTACCGCCTCAATGTTATTCCCATCGAAGCACCGCCCTTGCGGGAGCGGCGCCAGGATATCCCCCTGCTGGTCGAGCATTTTGTGGCCAGGTTCAACCGGCTCCGGAAGAAAAAAATCAAAGGGGTGGCGGACGAGGTCATGGTCCGGTTCGCGCACTATGCCTGGCCCGGCAATGTGCGGGAGCTTGAAAATATGCTGGAGCGTATGGTTATTCTTGCGGGCAGCGATGTGCTTTCCATGGCTGATCTGCCGGAGCGTTTGCTGGAGGCGGGAACCGTGCCGGTCGAGCGGTTTGAGGAACTTCCCGTGCAGGGATTTTTCCTCAATGAGGTGCTGGCTGATTTTGAAAAGCGCTTGATCCTGCAAGCCCTTGAACAGACGGACTGGGTCAAGAACAGGGCTGCCAAGCTTTTGAATGTGAACCGGACCACCCTGATTGAGAAGATGAAACGATTCAAGTTGGTTTCCTCTTCTGCCGAGGCGTAGAAAAAGGGTGCGCTCCTTCTGTCTGGTGCGTGGCCTGGTAATCAGCAGACACGTTCGACCCGGACTTCTGTGAAGAAAAACATGAAAAATATCCATTTATCCCATTCTCTTCGTGTCCTGCCGCTCTGTATTCTTTTCGGCTTTGGCCTTCTCGTGGGAGGGCTTCAGCCGGAACAGAGCTGGGCCAAGGAAGCCGCGCCGCCTCCAGCCAAGGCCAAGGCAGAGAAGGCGGTGCCAGTGGAGATTCCGGCCGATGTTTGGCAGGAGGCGGTGGAGGCGGCAAAGGCCGGGGATCTGGCAAAGGCCTCTGCCGCGTATCAGCGGTACTACGAAAAATTCCGCGAGACGGATCAGGCGGAAGAGGCGCTCTGGCAGGCAGCCCAAAGCATGAAGCAGCTGACCATAAAGAGCGCCACGCCCGAGTGGGACAAGGTTCGCGACATATTCCGCAGGTACGGCGCTGATTTTCCCAAGGCCAAAAGAGCGGCCGAGGCATATTACGAGGTCGGCTACGCCCATTATCGCATGCGCTTCTATCGCGAAGCGCTCATCTATTTCAAGCTTTTTCTCACCCGCTATCCCGATTCCCCCTTGTTGGATCAGGCGCGACTTGCGCAGGCAGACACTCTTTTTGCCGTGGGCAAGGTGGCTGAAGCGCTGGAGATTTATAAGAAGGTTTCTGAGTCCGGCAATGACGAGATCAAGGCCAAGGCGCTGATGGGTCTGGGTGAGCTCCTGGCCGCCAGCAAGGATCCGGTCGGAGCCTTGAAGGCCTTTGCCACGCTTTTTGAGAAATATCCAGACTATCACTACCGGGACCCGCAGTTGCTCCGCAAGCTCGGCTATGTCTATCTGCGGGTGGGCAGGGATGAGGATGCCAGGAATTCCCTGTTTCATTATCTGAATCTGGCCGAGAACCCTGCCGACCGGGGGGAGATTCTTTTCGAGCTGGGCGAGAGTTATCTGCGGGGGGGTGATGGGCGCACGGCCATGAAGCTCTATGAGCGTGTTCTCGAAGATGGCACCCGTGAGGATCGGATCGCTGTTTTGGCAAAGTTCCGGCGGGCTGAGTATATGGATAATCCGGAACGGAGAATGGCCAAGGGGCAGCCGGCTCCTGACCTGACCGACCCGGAGGGCGATAAGCCTTTTCTTGCCGTGATTGAAGCGTATCCTGGCGAGCCTATTACCCAGGATGCCCGGCGCGCATTGTTTCTCCGCTATCAGGCCCGCAATAACGCCGAGTCGGCTGCGGATATTGGCGGGAGCTATCTGCACCGTGACAAGCCGGGGTTCACTCCCGGGAAAAAGGAAAATTTTTCCGGTAAGATTTTGCTTTACCTCGGGGAAGGGTTTCTGGCCCGGAAAGAATACGAGAAGCTCTATCAATTGTATGTTGCTGAATACCGGCAAGTCAGCATCTTGGACAACGGGCGTTTTCTCTATCTGGTTGGGCAGGCGCTTGAAGCGTTGTCCTTGCTTGACCAGGCCTCCACCGTCTATTTTCGAGCCCAGGGTCTGCCCTTGGCCGATGAAGACAAAGCCGATCTCTATAGCCGGAGGGCCGAGGTCTATCTTTTGCAAAAAAATTTGGCCGCCGCCGAGAGGCTGCTCTGCTATGCCCGAGACATCTATAAAGACAGCGAATATCTTGGGGAATTTCATTACCTGACCGGTAAGCTCCATGAGGCCCAGGGGAAGAAGAACGAGGCTCTTGTTTGGTATGCCAAGGCCACGGCGGCTGCGCCGGTGCCGGCAAAAATAAAGGTCTATGTGGAAGCGCGTCTGCGGATGCTGGCCACCCTTGGTCTGTATCCCGAGGGGGTTGAGGTTCTTTCTCGTTCCCGGCAGAATAAATGGCTGGGGCCGGAGGCCTTGCAAGGCTGGTACCGGGAATTCGGCGACGGCTTGGCCGGGCAGGGCGCCCAATCGGCCATTGACACCTACCTGGCCGGAGTAGACGGAGATATGCCCAAGGACAGCAAGGCTGCCCAGCAGATCCACCTCCAGTTGGGCGATCTGTTCCGCAAGGCCGGGGAGATGGAGAAGAGTCGCGGGCATCTTCAGAAGGCGCAGGCCGGGCCGGACGAGCTGCTCAAGAAAAAGGCGAAAACTATCCTGAATCAGATTGAAATTGATTCAGGAAGAAAACCGAGAAGGGCCTCCCGGTGAAAGCGAAGAGCACGATATATTGTCCAGTAACGGATTCTGCGGTAAGGCAACCAAGTATAGCACTTGTACCCACATCTGTAAGCGGTTGCAGGGTGGTGCAGATCCGCGAAAGAGGCCTGTTTGCTATACATCAGGTATGCGGACAGGCCGATGACAAAGGAGATGCGGTGCCCTGTGACCGCTTACGCTGTACAGGCCGGGTCATCTGATGGCGCAAGCGAGTTTTGACACCCCGGAGCATCTGCGGGAATTCTTTTTTGCCATGATCGAAAGTCTGCCGGGCGGGATTCTGCTTGCTGACCGGCAAGGGAACTTGCTGGCGGTGAATCAGAGAGCCGCCCAGCTTCTCGATCTTGGCGGGTCTTCCCTCCAAAATAAAACCTGCTGGGGATTGCTCTTCCAAAAATTCGGCCTGACCCATGAACTTGCAGCTTTACGTCTTTCCGGGGGCCGCCTGCTCTGCGAGGTGCAGGTATCGAACGGCGGGGCGGAAAAACGCTGCATCCTCATCAGCCGCAACGATTTGCAAAGCCCATTCCTGCATGTGGCCGGGTTTTTTCTTTCCTTGGAGGATGTGACCTTCCCGGCCCTGATGGAGATGCATCTCGACCGGAGCAAGCGTTTTGCCGCCATGCAGGAGATGGCCGAGGCCATGAGCCAGGAATTGAAGAATCCCCTGGGCAGCCTTGAGCTGTATGCCTCGATTCTCAAGCGGGAGCTGGCGGGCGACCCGGATAATGAGCGGGTGGCGGCTCGGATGCTGGGGGCGGTTCGAACCATGCATCATCTGCTGGATAATTTTGTGACCTTTTCCGGGGTGTTGCTTCCGCAGATGCTGGAATTGGACATGGTCGCGGTGCTCAAAAAAAGCATGGAAACTCTCCGTGAAATGGCCGGAGAGCATGGTATACTCATGGAGAGCCGGATTGAGGCGGCGCAGGCATATCTCTTTGGGGATCAGGTCCTGCTGGGGCAGCTTTTGCTCAATCTCGGTCTGAATGCCATGGAAAGCATGCCGAAGGGCGGGACGTTTTCTCTGGGTTTGCGGACGCTGCCGCCGGACAGGGAGCATGGCGCCTTGGTGGAAATCAGGGTGCAGGACCGGGGGGCGGGGATTGCCCCGGAAAACTTGCAGAAAATTTTTGATCCGTTTTTTTCGACCAAGGGCAGGAACCGCGGGCTGGGTCTGGCCATCAGCCACGCCATTGCCGAGGCGCATCACGGATTGATCGAGGTAGAGAGCGAACTGGGCCGTGGCGCCACCTTCAGGGTGCTGCTGCCGGCGGAGCCCGGTGTATCAACAGGAACCAGCCGGGGAGAAGATGTCTGAGCAGACCCATAAAATACTGATCGTTGATGATGAGCAGAACA
Organism: uncultured Desulfurivibrio sp.; assembly: GCA_964441875.1. Classification (GTDB taxonomy): domain Bacteria; phylum Desulfobacterota; class Desulfobulbia; order Desulfobulbales; family Desulfurivibrionaceae; genus Thiovibrio. The sequence goes on along the minus strand of CAYTVV010000036.1, from coordinate 9,135 downwards.
TGCGCGTTGCCCTTTTTGAGGCGTTGAGCCGCAACGGGCACGAAGTCGCGGTCGCGGAAAATGGCGGGATGGCTCTGGAGATGATTGCCAGGCAGCCGCCTGAGCTGGTGATTACCGATATAAAGATGCCGGGCATGGATGGCCTTGAGCTTTTGCGGCAGGTAAAGGCGCTGCGCCCCGAGCTGCCGGTGGTGATCATGACCGGTTTCGCCACGGTGGATACGGCGGTGGAGGCCATGAAACAGGGGGCCTTTGATTATCTCCTGAAGCCGTTTCCGGTGGAGGTCATCGAAGAGACGGTGGCCAGGGTTTTTGCCCTGGCGCGCAGGCTGCCGCAACCGGCCGACCGGCCAGGGCCACAGAAAGCCGGGGAATCGGTCGCCCTTGAAAAGCCGATCATCGGACAGAACCCAAAATTGTTACAGCTCATGGACCGGGCCAGAAGCGTGGCCTCCAGCAAGGCCACCGTGCTCATCCTCGGTGAATCCGGGACGGGCAAGGAGGTCTTTGCCCGCTTTATCCATCAGGAAAGCGGTCGGCGCAACGGGCCGTTCGTCGCCTTGAACTGCGCCGCTCTGCCGGAAGGATTGCTTGAAAGCGAGCTGTTCGGCCACGAGAAAGGGGCTTTCACCGGGGCCATTGTCACCAAGAAAGGGAAATTCGAGCTGGCTGACACCGGCACCCTGCTGCTCGACGAGATCGGGGAACTCCCCTTGCACCTCCAGGCCAAGCTTCTGCGGGTGCTCCAGGAGGAAGAGGTGGACCGGCTGGGAGGCAGAGCCCCATTCAAGATCGATGTGCATGTGCTGGCCACCACCAACCGCGATCTGGAACAGGCGGTGAAGGACGGCACGTTCCGGCAGGATCTGTACTACCGCTTGAACGTCATCCCCTTGAAGCTGCCCCCCCTGCGCGAACGCCGGGAGGATGTCGGGGCGCTGGTGGATTTTTTCATTTTGAAGTATGCGGCCCAATATGGCAAGCCGGTGAAAAAGCCTTCCGCCGCCGTCTGGACCAGATTCTCCGACTATGGCTGGCCAGGCAATGTGCGGGAGATGGAGAACCTGATCGAGCGGGCCATGCTTCTTTCCCGGGGTCATGAGCTTGATCTGTGGGATTTCTGGGATGATGTCGAGCCGCCGACCAGAATCGAATCCGCAGTGTCTGTTGTTTACCCGGCAACCGGCCATTCCGCAGTGGCGGCGGCCAACACTTCCGCTGCCATGGATGTCGGGATGCAGACCTTGCGGGAGGTGGAGCGTCAAATGATCTTACAGGCCTTGCAGGCAAACGACAATAATCGGACACATGCGGCCGAGATTCTCGGGATCAGTGTCCGCACCTTGCGGAATAAACTGCATGAGTACCGTTCCCAGGGTATGATCGATTAAAGTTTTTGTTTTGCTCGCTGGTGGGAGCTGTTTTTGATGTCTGTATAATTTTTTATTATTGTATTTCAGTATGTTGCGTTGTTTTGTCCCGCCCCAATATCGTGTCTTTTCTTCGGCCGTATCCTTGCTGTAATTCCTTTCCCTTTGTGAAAACGGCGATTTTCTTCGATGTTCCACCCCCTTGTTGGAAAAAATATTGGGCGGTGGCATTTTTTTTGCAAGATAATCTGGCAAGCTGTTTGGTCCACAAAAGGAGAATGCCATGCCCATAAATAAATTGTTCGACGGCAATATCGAAACCATGCGTCAGGCGCTTACCCTGCGCCAGGAGCGGCAGGGGCTGATCCAATCCAATGTCGCAAACCTTGAAACTCCGGGTTATACGGGGCAGGATTTTAATTTTGCCAAGGTCATGCAGAGTGTGATGAGCGGCCAGGGGGAGTTGGCCAGAACCGACAAAGGGCACATGCAGCTTGACGCCATGGAAGCCAGCAAAACCAGGGAGTTTGCCAGCGAGAAACGGCCGGTGGATCTGGATCAGGAGATGGTGAAGATGGCTGAAAACCAGCTGATGTTTCAGGTGATAGCCAAGAGCATCGGGAAAAAATTCGATTCACTGCGCTATGCCATTGACGAGGGAGGCAAATAATAAATGGATACCTTGACAGCCATGCAGATCAGCGGTTCCGCGCTCAAGGCGGAGAGAGCCCGGCTCAACATCGCGGCCATGAACCTGGCCAACGCCAACACCACCCGAACCATCGAAGGCGGGCCGTACAAGGCCAAATCAGTGGTTTTCGCGGCCAAGCCTGTGGAGGGCGTGAATTTTCAGGACACGCTCAACTCCACCACCGAGCGTCTCCGCAAGGTTGAGGTGGTGCAGGTAAGCGAAGACAAGGCGCCGTTCAAGGAGGTCTACGATCCATCGCACCCGGACGCTGATGCCAATGGGATAGTTCGTTTCCCCAACGTCAACGTGGCCGAGCAGATGGTGGACATGATGAGTGCCAAGCGCTCGTATGAAGCCAATGTCACGGCCCTGGATGCTGTCAAAAGTATGGCGCTCAAGGCCCTGGAGATCGGCAGATAATTGCTGGTTGAAGATTGGCTGGATTAATTTGTCAAGCAAACCCTGTGCAACTGGAGGTATTATAGATGAAAGAGATAACCATGCAGCCGATCAGCCTGCCCGGCGCAGCACCGCTCAAGTCTCCTGGCACGCCAGGCGCAGCGGGCACGGGATTTTCCGAGATTCTCAGCCGGTCGATTGCCGAGGTGAACGGCCAGAGCCAGGAGGCTGATCAACTGGTGCAAGGGCTTGCCACCGGGGAACACGCCAATATTCATGAAACCATGATCGCCATGGAAAAATCGGGTATCTCCTTTCGGATGATGACCAGGGTACAGCAGAAGGTTATTGACGCGTACCGTGAGATCATGAGGATGCAGATTTAGTAAGTGCTCCTAAACTTTTAGGCAAAGGGAACAGAACATGGCTACCCCAAAAGAAATTCTTGAGCAGATCGCTTCCATTGCCAAGGGCCTGAGTATAACCCAGAAAATACTCGGACTCGTGGTGATCGCCGTGGTGGTTGGCGGTCTGTTAAGCCTGACCACAGGCAGCAAGGAAACCTCCTACAAGGTTCTCTTTTCCGGGTTGAACCAGGAAGATGCCGGCGAGGTTTTGACGAAACTCAAGGACCAGCGCATCCCCTACAAGTTGTCCGATGATGGCGGGGCCATCCTGGTTCCGGCCTCGCAGGTGTACGAGGTCAGATTGACCTTGGCAGGGGAGGGGTTGCCCAGGGGCGGCGGCGTTGGTTTTGAGATCTTCAACCAGACGAGCTTCGGCCAAACCGATTTTGTCCAGCGCTTGAACTATCAGCGGGCCTTGCAGGGAGAGCTGGCCAGAACCATCCGAAATTTCCAGCAGGTCATCGAGGCCAGGGTGCATATCGCCACCCCCAAGGAGTCGGTGTTCATCGAGGATGAAAAACCTCCCACCGCCTCGATCAGCGTCAAGCTGCGCGGTCGGGAAAAACTCAACCAGCATGAGATTCAGAGCATTGTCAACCTGGTGGCCAGCGCGGTTCCTGGGCTGACCACGGAAAATATCACCCTGGTTGATACCAGCGGCCGTTTGCTCTATCGGAAACAGGGCGATGGCGAAGGGGTGCTCACCGGCAATCAGTTGGAGTACCAGATAAAGATTGAAGACACCCTGCGGCAGAAGGTGGAAACCATGCTGGAGGAGGTGGTTGGCGTCAATCGGGTCAGGGCGCGGGTCACTGCGGAAGTGGATTTCAACAAGGTGGAGCGGACCGAGGAGAGTTTCGATCCCGAGGCCCAGGTGGTGCGCAGCGAGCAGATGCTCACGGAAAACGATCAGCGTGGCGGCGCCAATCCCGAAGGTATCCCTGGGGTCAAGGGTGAGCTGGCCACTTTTGCCGAGGCGGGTGGAGAAGGAAAGGCCGCAGCCGGATACAATCGCAACAACGTGACGCGCAATTACGAAATCAGCAAGCAAACCAAGCACACCCAGGACAAGGGCGGGGCTGTCAAAAAACTGTCCATTGCCGTCATGGTCGATGGTTCCTACGAAAAGAGCGTTGACAAGGATGGCAAGACAAGCCTGAAATATCAGCCGCGAAGCCCTGAAGAAATGCGGAATTTGGACAAGTTGGTTAAAAATGCCATTGGCTATAGCGAAGAGCGTGGCGATCAGGTGGAAGTGGCGAGCCTGCCCTTTGCCCTGTCCTCCGTTCCCGAGCCGGAGGTGGATTCCATGGAAAAATATCGGGCGATGATGGAATGGCTGGCCATGCCCCTGATCTATCTGCTGGTTGCGGTTCTTGTGCTCCTCTTCGTTATCAAGCCGTTTTTGAAAATTCTTGCAACCAAACAGTTGGAGACCCGCGCCGGCGGTATGTCCAGGCCTGGCGGACATGGTCCCGCGGTCGGTGGCGTCGCGATGGAGGAGGAAGATCTTTCTCTTGCCCCGCGCGGAATCAGCGATCAGGAGCGAATTTACCGTCTGGCCCAAAGCGATCCTGATCGGGCTGCGGATCTGGTGCGCCGTTGGTTACGTGAAGAGGCCTAATCCATGAGCAAAAGTGAAAAAAAGGCCGGTGAAGCCCTCACCGGGCCGGAGAAAGCAGCGGTCTTTCTGCTTACCGTGGGCGAGGAATTTGCCTCCCAGGTTTTCCAGCGGCTCGACCCCGAGGATATCAAGAATGTTGGCCGGCAGATGGCCAGGATCGACAAGGTTGATAAAGAGGATCTGACTGCCCTGGTCAATGAGTTCAAGGCCGACACCGGTGATACCGACATCTTCCTTTCCGGCAATGAGATGCTGGAGGGCGCACTGAAACGAGCGCTTTCCAGCGACAAGGCCAGCGAGATCCTTGAGGAAATCCGCTCCGACTGGAAGCTGACCCTTTTTCAGAAGGCACGCAAGCTTGAACCCAAGGTGCTGGTCAACTTTTTGCGCAACGAGCATCCCCAGACCGTGGCCCTGGTCCTCTCTGTTTTGGAGCCGGTCCAGTCGGCCCAGATCCTCATGGAGTTCAATGAGGAGGTTCAGGTGGAAGTCATGATGCGCATGGCGGAACTCGACAAGGTAAGCCCCGAGATCCTCGTGGATGTGGACCGAGTGCTGCAAGATGAGCTTCTCACGGTTGAAGGCATGGAGGGCCAGCGTCTCGGCGGGGTGGAGGCCGTGGCCGAAATTCTGAACAATGCCGATCGAGGGCTGGAGGCCTCTATTCTCGAAGGGATTGAAGAACAGCGGGAAACCCTGGCCGATGAAATCCGCCGCCTGATGTTTGTCTTTGAAGATCTCATTGGCGTGGATGATCGCGGGGTCCAGTCCATTCTTAAGGAGGTCAGCACCGACGATCTGAAATTGGCCCTCAAGCTCGCCTCCGAGGAGCTCAAGGAAAAGATATTTGGGGCTATGTCTTCACGGGCCGTGGAAATGCTCAAGGAAGATATGGAAATCATGGGGCCGACTCGGGTAAAGGATGTCGAGGCCGCTCAGCAGTCCATAATCAAGATCGCCAAGCGTTTGGAGCAAGAAGGCAAGATCCAGCTCATGAGCGGCGGCGGCGGCGAGGACGAATTTGTCTAAGATTATCAAATTGCAGCAGGATCGTGTGGTGCAGACCGCGCCAAGCCTGGAAACGGACGATTTCCTGTCCTTTGAGGATTTCTGGCAGGTCAAGCCCGGCAGCGCTGAAGCCAAGAAGCTTGCAAAGCATAGGTCTCCGCGGGAAATTGCCATGGAGGAAGCCGTCGAGATTGTCCGTCAGGCCGGGGATCAGGCGGAAAAACTCAAGCAAGAGGCATATGCCGAGGGCCTGGCTGCGGGCGAGGCCGAGGGCAAGGCGGCGGGGTTGGCCCAGTATGAGCAGCAGCTGCGAGAACTTGGTGCGCTGCTCACCGCCTTGGATGGCGAGCGGGAAGCACTTCTGCGGCAGCATCAGGAGAGCATGCTTGCCCTGATCACCACCATGGTGGACCGGTTGGTGTACCATGAGGTTTCCGTGAATCCTCTGGTTATCCAGGCCTGTCTCAAAAAGGCCATGGAATTTGTGGTGGAAAATTCCACGGTGCAGATCCATCTGCATGGCGATGATTTCGGGCGGCTGAAAAAGGCGAGCCTGGAGAATTCCCGTTTGATTGAGGGCAAGAACCGCATCCAGCTGGTCGAAGACCCCAACATTGCCGAGGGCGGCTGTTTCTTGAAAACAGATTTTGGCGAGATCGACGCCACCCTGGAAAATTGCAAGGCAAGGCTGTATGCCGCGGTTGAGCAGGCCTTTCTCGCGGCCATGGTCGCGGATACGTAACTGTTCAGCAGCACCGCATCTGCGTCGCCGCTTCGCTGCTGTCAGCGGCCTGCTCATGTGCAATAGCACACTTCACAGGCCGCTTCCTAGCATCTGCGGCAGCAGTGAAGCGGCGCTGCTGAACAGTTATGTTTCTTGTTTTAAGCTTTTTCCCGGAGTTACGCGGATACCGTTGATGTTTATAGCTCAAGGATGATGATGCCATGAACCTTTCCCACTGCCTCCAAGTTGCCCAGGATACCTCGCTCGTCAGTGTGGGCGGTCGGGTGAACCAGGTCATCGGCATGGTTCTGGAGAGCCTGGGGCCTGGGATTCCGGTGGGCAGCATCTGCGAGGTTTCGGTTTTCAAGAATCAGGGCACGGTGCTGGCCGAGGTGGTTGGCTTTCGGGAAGGCCGGGTTTTGCTCATGCCTCTGGGTGAGATGCGCGGGGTTGAACCGGGCAGCGCTATCCGGCTGGTGGGCGAGCAGGCCGGGGTGCCGGTTGCCGAATCTTTGCTGGGTCGAATTATTGACGGCCTGGGCAATCCCATGGACGGCAAGGGGCCTCTGCGGGCCGAGACCCAGTATCCCCTCTATGCTGCGCCCTTAAATCCCATGGAGCGAGAGCGCATCCTTGAACCGGTGGACGTGGGGGTGCGGGCGATCAATGGCCTGCTCACCCTGGGCAAGGGCCAGCGTATCGGGATTCTCGCCGGTTCCGGGGTGGGGAAGAGTACCCTGCTCGGCATGATCGCCAGGCATACGGCCGCCGACATCAGCGTCATCGCCCTGATCGGCGAGCGTGGCCGCGAATTGAAGGACTTTATCGAGCGGGATCTCGGCCCCGAGGGGCTTGCCCGTTCCGTGGTCGTGGTGGCCACCTCGGATCAGCCGCCCCTGGTGCGGATGCGCGGGGCCTATCTTGCCACGGCCATCTCCGAATTTTTCCGCGACCGGGGCCGCGACGTTATTTTGATGATGGATTCCGTCACCCGTTTTGCCATGTCCAGTCGGGAGGTCGGCCTGGCCATCGGCGAGCCGCCCACTTCCCGAGGCTATACCCCTTCGGTGTTCGGCCAGTTGCCCAAATTGCTGGAACGGGCGGGAACCTGCATGGGCAAGGGGAGTATCACCGGCATCTACACGGTGTTGGTGGAGGGCGACGACATGAACGAACCCATTGCCGACGCGGTGCGTTCCATCGTGGACGGCCATATTATTCTGAGCCGTGACCTGGCGAGCCAGGGGCATTATCCGTCCATCGAGGTCATGGGCAGCATCAGCCGGTGCATGACCGATGTGGTGCCCAAGGAGCAGGTGCGTGTCGCCCATAAATTTTTGGAGGTCATGTCCACCTACCGCCGTTCGGAAGACCTGATCAATATCGGCGCCTATGCCAAGGGCAGCAATCCGAAGATCGACAACGCCATCACCATGATCGACCGGTTGAACGGCTATCTCAAACAGCCGGTGGAGGAAAAGGTTTCCTTTGCCGAAAGCGCCCGGCAGCTCGCGGAAATTTTTGCCGCGGACGGCCAGGGCGTTCCGGGCACGGCTCAATGATAAGAGGGCATAATGGCTTATCATTTCAGGCTTGAAACGGTTCTTGGCCTGCGGCGGAATCTGGAAGAGCTTGCCCAGCAGAAACTTGGCCGGGAACTCACGCTGCTCGAACAGCATAAGCTACAACTTGCCGAACTGAAGCAGCAGCGGCAGGAATTGATCGCCGAGTTTGAAGAAGAAAAGCAGCAACAGATGCTGGCCCCTATTTTTGCTCTTTTTGTGGAAGGCATCTTTCGCAAGGAGCAGGAGATCGAGGCTGGGCAGACCCGGGTGGAAGCCCAGCTTGGGGCGGTTGCCCAGGCCAGGGTAGAGTTGACCGGCAAGGTCCAGGATAAAAAGGTGATGGAAAAGGCCAAGGAGCGGGATTATCAGAAATTCCTCCTGGCCGGTTTGAAGAAAGAGCAGAACGAGGCGGACGAGATGATGGTGCTTCGTTTCGGACGCAAAGGCAATCTCCACTAAGCAGGAACGGGGGGCTCCATGACCACCCCGGACGGAATCATGAAAAAACGCAACCGCAGATATGTCATCCAGATTCTCACTGTGCTGTTGACCTTGGTGGTGACCATCCCCGCTTTTACCGAGGAGAAACCCCCGGTCAGGATCACGCCCCAGGAGATTTCCGGGGCCGCCGGGTTGAAGGAACGGGAAGACGCCCTGGCCGCCAAGGAAAAGGCCATGGCCGAGAAGGAGAAGGAACTCTCTGCCCTAAACAAGGAAGTGGACGAGAAGTACACCAAGGTCAATGCCGTCCAGGAAGAGCTCAAGGGTCAGCTTGGCGGGGCGGTTAAGGGCAAGGACCAGCAGTTTAAGAATCTGATCAAGATTTATAGCGCCATGAGCCCCTCCAAGGTGGCCCCCTTGCTTGACAAGATGGAAGATGTCGAGGCGGTGGAGATTTTGCGGGCCATGAAGACAGAGGCGGTGGCGAAGATCATCCCCAAATTGAGTCAGGACAAGGCGGTGCGGGTGAGCAGGCTTCTTGGGCTGCCCTGAGTAGTGTTGTTTCGGTTTTGATTTTTTAGCCCTTCCGGCGGTTAGCCGGAGGGGCTTTTTTTGTTTGTCTTTCTTCTTTTGCGTGCCCAAAAGAAGAAACAAGAAAAGGGCACCCCAGCCAGTCCTGGCCCTGCGGGCTTCCCTTGCTTCTCGACGAGGGCGGGACGCGGAAAAACTCGGGCTTCGCCCTCAGACAGTCGGAGTCTCCGCCACTGCGTGGCTTCGCTTACCTCCCGCGTCTTTCCCGCCCCCGTCTGCGAAGCGCGGCAGGACAAATGGGGGGATGATTCCCATTGGCGCGCAGCCGAGCACCGGAGAGGCTGCCGAAAAGGGGATTTGCACTGTTTGAGCGCA
>CAYTVV010000035.1:0-25260 GCA_964441875.1 uncultured Desulfurivibrio sp. | reverse complement strand
GCTTCTGAAAGGTGATGGACAGCCCGCGGCTCTCAAGCAAGGCGCCGATGGACGCGGCTGCCAGCCCTTTCCCCAGGGAAGAGAGAACGCCGCCAGTGATAAAAATGAACTTGGTCCGATGGGTCTGATTGGTAGTTTTCATAGAATGGCGCCGGTCTCGTAGAATAGGAAAAAAACACGGTGGATGACTTTCAGCGTGAACAAACGCGACCCAGAGGGAAGCGAGGCCTACGCCGGGACTCCACCAAACAATCGACAAACAGCAGGGGACAAGGACGACAGCCCAACATAATCGAGCCGTATTACATTTTCATCAAAATACCGCATCCCGCTCTCATTTGTCCAAGGGAAAATGCTTTTTTTGCCCCGCTTATTTCCTGTGTTTGCCGGAGGTTACAATATTGTCACCTCTGCCCACACAATGGGGTTTTGGGGATGATGCGAAATCGCCAAGCCTGAACCTATGCGGGGCCGACACGAAAAAACTTATTTTTCAAGACCTGACCCCACGGCCTTGGAGTTTCGGCTGAAGAATCAGGGGAAATCGATACCGATTAGTTTTTTTTCATGATTCTCCGGGCGTTGCTGCTACGGTAATATCGGATTTAGTTTGTTTTCTATATAAATAACGAATCTTAGAGCTGCGCCATATAGACTGTATATCTCATCCGCAGTCTTCTCCATCGGGTAGCTAGAGAAATTTCCATGAACCAATAAGTTCCTTAGATCACCAAGTTCCAAGAATGCTGCTGTTGCCCGTGATAGATCCTCATCTTTCAGTTCTTGTTTGGCTGAGTCTTTTAGTGCAGACCCAAACATAGCGAAAAATGGTACTGCGCTTCGATTTCCTTCACGCCACTGGAAGTAAGAATGATACTGCCGCTCGATTGCCTTGGTCCGCACCAATGAAGTGAGCGCCTCATCCGATTTGGATACCCGTGCCGCATAGTCGGAGATAGCATTTGTTATCCGACTTTCAAAATAGCTAGCGCCTGACAACACTAGAGTCTTGCTTAAAGAGACTTCGACTCTCTGTGAATATGACAGCTGGCCTTGTTGCTGAAGAAAGGCGATGAGTTCCTTTTGCTCTCCGAAGAGAGTGTCGACTAATGTTGCACCCTCAGTAGACATTATCTCACCCAAGTAGTATCGCCTTTGATCGTTCGAGTCTCTTGGCAACATTTACCGTGCTCGCAGTGTCAAATTGCGCTGCGTTCACAAAGGCCGTATCCTCCTTCAGGATTCGTAATTTTTCCGGGTCTACAACAGGCACATCTAGTGAGTTGTTCGCAAAGGCGTTGGTACATTGTGCGGTGAAAACTGCATCTATGAAGGAGATATTGACCCTCGTGATTTGAGCACCAAAAAAGGCTTTTGCTGGCAATGCCTTGCATGCATCGAGGAATGCGTAGAAGAGCCGTTCCAAATACTGGACCTTCTCATTTGGAAGCGCCCCAGCTCGCTTAGACGTAAGATTGAGAAATCTCGTCATCGATGGCTTGTATTCGTTGCCGCACATAACCATCGCGAATGCCCGCAATAATATCTCGATGTCTTTCATGTGCAAATCAGGTTCAGCAACCCCCAACAGATCACGCCAGCGAGAATCCAAGTTAATGCGGTAGAGCATCTCATAGAACGGTGAGTGATACAGACTTGTTCTTATCTCCTGGGGCTTCAGATTAATTCCCCCGGTATTTAACCGGTTAAATATTTCGTAGATGGATGAGGAATCATCTTCGTCCGCATCAGGCACGTTCTGCTTGATGATAATATTGCGTACTGTACGCAGGTCGAATGTCGTTTTCATCTCCCCAAGCGTTCCATAATTGAGTCTGTTCAATCGGTTAGGTTGGTTCGGAAGGCGTTCCGTAAGCTGAAGATTGAACTTTATGAAGTATGCATCATCGTGCAGGATGTCCTCGGGAATGATTCCCTTCTCGTCGAAGATTCGGCGCAATTCAAAGCGTTTCTCTTTTCGAGGAAAGCGCTGTTTGATGAAATAATAGATAGACATCAAACGCTGCTGCCCATCGATCACCAAAAATTTGTTTCGCGCCTCCTCGTAAAGGAAAATCTGAGGGATTGGCAGCCCAATAATGATGGATTCGATAAGCTTTGAGGCGCGTTTTATATCCCAAACATAGTTCCGCTGGAAACCGGGGATTTTGACCGCTCCAGACTCGATAAAACTAAACATCGTTGACATGTTGAAGTCGTTCGGAGACGCGGTTATATCGTATTCCTTAATTTGAAAATCGTCTGTTCCACCAGTTTCGTCCTCAAACCAATTGTCGCTGCCACCGGCTACAATTTCTTCGTCAGTCTGCATAGGTATCTCCATTCAAATGGCTCAGAAGTCATGGGGGCAAGTCAGAGTTTCAGACATTCGCCCAAACAAATTTCAAAAACAAACACACAGAAACCAATAACCTATCAAAAATACGATTTTTTTCACATCGAAAAGAAATACAGCCCGCAAAATACAGTAGAATCAGTGCGATCATGAAGTCAGGTCAGCGTTTCGGATATTCACCCACTAACCCGCAACGCTGCGCAGCCATGGTCTTCTTTGTCCGATGCAATTGCGGCTTGTTGCCATTGCCGCAAATAAGGTAGTATGGCGAGAACATTCACCAATCCCGAGGATACCCGTTCCGCCATGCCGTTTCGCCTCAACAAAAAAACCCGCGCCATCCTGGCGCTTCTCTGCTTGCTTGCTCTGGCCTCTTCCGGTTGCAGGCAGGACAAGGCCCCGGAAAAAATCGCCGTTCAGGAAGCTCCGGCCCGCCAACCCGGCTGCCTTGGCTGCCACACCAAGGTCCGGCTCGACCCCAGCCACGATCTCGCCTGCACCGGCTGCCACGGAGGAAACCCGGAGGGGACAACGCAGGAGCAAGCCCATGCCGATCTCATCGCCCAACCCGCCCATCCGGACCGGATGCAGAAAGCCTGCGGCACCTGCCATACCCGGCTGGTGGCCCAGGTCGCCGCTTCGCTGCATTTCACCGCAAAAAACGAGATAAACGCTGTCCGCACCGGTTTTGGTGCCCAGGCCCCTCTTGCCTCCCTTACCGAAATCCCGGTCCACGATGCAGTCGCCTCCCCCCTCGACCTTGCCGACGACCTGCTACGCCGCCGCTGTCTGCGCTGCCATGTGTACAATTCCGGCGACGGCTACCCGGAAACGGTGCGCGGCACCGGCTGCGCCGCCTGCCATCTCGCGTACGGCAACGGCAAGATGACCGGCCATGCCTTTGTCAAATCGCCAGCAGACAGCCAGTGCCTGCACTGCCATTACGGCAACTTCGTGGGCGGCGACTATTATGGCCGCTTTGAGCACGACTTCAACCAGGAGTACCGCACCCCCTACCGCACCGATGGCACGGAAACCCGGCCCTATGGCGTCGAGTTTCACCAACTGGCCCCAGACATCCACCAGCAGAAAGGCCTGGCCTGCATCGATTGCCACTCCGGGGCGGAACTCATGGGCGGACACGGCACGGCCAAGAGCTCACCCCCGGCCATCACCTGCCTTGCCTGCCACGGCTGGGGCAAAGGCCTGCCCCTGCCCCTGAGCAATCTCCAGGTTGAGGCGGACCACCTTGTCCTCACCACCCGGCTCACCGGCAAGAAACTGGTGGTACCCCAGCTCGTCCACCCGGCCCACAAGCAGTACGAGAAAAAGGTCCATTGCACCGTATGCCACAGCCAGTGGAGCTTTAACGACCAGGGCACCCATCTGCTCCGCACCGATAATCCCGAACATCCCGCCTGGGCCAGACTCAGTGTGCAAGGCAGCCGCGAGGTGGAGGAGCAGCTGGACACCCCCGCCCCACAAGGACCTTCCCTGCGGGACAAGATCACCGGTGCGCCGAGCCCAAGCCTGTGGCTCAAGGGCTATGAGCTGCGCCGGTGGGAAAACCCCCTGATCGGTATCGGGCCGGACGGCAGGCTCCAGATCTTCCGGCCCATCCTGGACCTGCATCTTTCCATGACGGACGCGGACAACAAGGTTATTTTCGACAATGTGGGGGTAGAGCCCAGGCAGCAACGCTATCTCCCCTACACCCCGCACACCGTTGGCAAGGCCGGGGCGTTCTTCAGCGAACGGCTCAAGCCCAACCTCCCTACAGAGACAAAACCATGAATTGCCAAAAACATATCCGCGCAATTTCCCTCCCTGCGCTCCTGCTTCTGTGCGGGGCAGCCTTTTCCGGTTGTACGACAGTGCTCACCAGCACCCCGCCGCCCAAGGCTGCTCCTCCAACCAAGCCGGCAGCCAAGGCGGGCCGCATCCCCGCCACGCAAAAGCCCTACCAAATTGAGGGCAAGACCTACTATCCGCTGCCCTCAGCCGAGGGCTACGTCGAAACCGGTACTGCTTCCTGGTATGGCAATCCCTTCCATGGCCGCAAGACCTCCAACGGCGAAATCTACAATATGTACGACTGGACCGCCGCCCACAAAACCCTGCCCATGAACACCCGGCTCCTGGTGGAAAACCTCGGCAACGGCAAGTCCACCACGGTGCGGATCAATGACCGCGGTCCCTTCGTGGGCACCCGGATCATCGATCTCTCCTACAATGTGGCCCGGGATCTGGAAATCATGAAGGAAGGCACCGGCAAGGTCCGGATCACCGCTCTGGGCGAGGCGGAAACCGTCCAACTCGCCGACAACAAGACCTCGGCCCGTTTCCTGCCCCACGAGGATTTCCAAAAGGGTGATTTTTATGTCCAGATCGGTTCCTTCACCGTCCAGAATAATGCCGACCGACTGAAGGACAAGATGATCAAGGGCGGCAGGGAAACCGAGACTGTCCGCTACGATCGGGCAGACCAGATTTTTTACCGCGTCCAGGTAAAGGCCGGATCAACCCTGACCGCAGCCAAGAAGATGGAGCAGGCCATGACCGATTCCGGCTTCCCCGGGGCTTTCGTAGTGGCCCGCTAAACTCCGATACAATTCCTTGACAGCCCAAGGCCAATCGTTATATCCCATAAACATGGGCTGTTTTTCATAACGAAAGGCGTGCCGTTCCCCACTCTCTGCCGAGGAGGGCTGTCATGATCTTCAAGGTTTTCAAAAAACAGGAACTCGCCCGCCTTTATGAGCTGCTGGCCGTCAACGTCATTGTCGGCCCCGTGGCCAAAGGCAAGGACCGCAACGGCAAACCGCTGTACGACTTCGATGTGATCTACGATTTTGACGAACTTGCCCTCGACTACACCCAGACGGTGCATTCGCCCAAGCGTTTTGTCCTGCCCTACCAGGAAACCTTGTCTACCTTTGCCATGACCCGTGAGGGTTGGGAAAAGCATGTCGACCTCAATGTCTACCGGCCCCTGGTCTTCTTCGGCATGCACGCCTGCGACATCAATGCCCTGAACAAGCTGGATCTGGTCCTGGCGCAAAGCACCTACCCAAACCCATACTACATGGGCAAACGAAAAAACCTCTTCATCATCGGGCTGGACTGCAACCCCGAGCCCCAATGTTTCTGCCGCTCCATGGGCACAGACTCCGCCATCCACGGCTTTGACCTGTTTCTCACCGATCTGGGCGGCAAATATTTTGCGGAAATCTTGTCGGCCACGGCCTTTGACCTGCTGAGCCAAATCAAATGCACGGACCCGAGCGCCAAAGAACTCGCCCTCTACAAGCACACCGCCAAAGAGAAAAGCAAGCGCTACACCGCCACGGTGGACACCTCGGACCTCACCAAGATCCTCGACCTTGAATTTGAATCAACGGCCTGGGATTATTGGGGCGACAAATGCCTTTCCTGCGGCACCTGCGCCAACGTCTGCCCCACCTGTTACTGCTACGGCGTTGAAGAGCATGTCGATCTTGGCCTGCAACACGCCAGCAAAACAAAGTCGCTGCATTCCTGCAACCTCATCGACTTTGCCAAGGTGGCCGGCGGTCACAACTTCCGGCCCACCAGCGCCAGCCGCCTAAAATACCGGTACTACCACAAACACCGCGGCTTCGTGGAGGCCTTTGAAGAGTCCCTCTGTGTTGGCTGCGGTCGCTGCGGGGCAGCCTGTCTTGCCGACATCACCCCCCCGGCGGTTATCGCCAGCGTCCGGGGCAAGGAGTAAGCCATGCAAAACAAACTCCATTTCATCGACGTTCTCGGCCAAGGCACAGGCTCGCACCGCAAGCAAGACCCGGACAGCTTCGAGTACACCCTGCCCGCAGAGATCACCAGCATCTACCCGCTCACCGCCACGGAAAAGCTCTACCAGATCCAGATCATCGACCCCAACCAGCGGAACCGTTTTTCCTTTAAGCCAGGCCAGTTCGTCATGCTGGAATTACCGGGAATCGGCGAGGCGCCATTCTCCATTTCCTCTTCCCCGGTGCGGCACGGCGACCTTGAACTGTGCATCCGGGCGGTGGGCAATTTCACCAATTTCCTGGACCGGGTGGAGCGGGGCGCCAGGATAGGGATAAGCGGGCCGTTCGGCACCTCTTTCCCCTTGGAAAAAATGCAGGGAAACGACATCCTGCTCATCGGCGGGGGCCTGGGCATCGTGCCCCTGCGCTCTCCCCTGTTGGCCGTGCTGGAAAACCGGAGCCGATACGGACGGGTGGACATCATGTACGGCGCCAAGACCCCGGCGGAACTGCTCTTCACCTACCAGTACGAAGAATGGAAACGGTTCGACATCAACCTCGGCATCACGGTGGACAAAGCGGACAAGACCTGGAAGGGCCGCACCGGCCTGATCACCGAACTCTTAAAAGAACGGATCGCCCAGACAGCAAGCCTGCGCGAGAACACCTACGCCATCGTCTGCGGCCCGCCGGTTATGTTCCATTTCGTTTGCAAGATGCTGACCGAGGCCGGACTGCCCATGCAGAAGATGTTCGTTTCCCTGGAACGCCGCATGCACTGCGGCCGAGGCAAATGCTGCCGCTGCAACATCGGCTCGACCTACACCTGCCTGGACGGCCCGGTCTTTGACTACTGGTCGGTGATGAACCTCAAGGAGGCGATCTGAGATGAGCGAACCACTCTCCTACCTCGGCGTCCCCCTTGCCCGGCCAAAGGTCGGGTTCTTCGAGCTTTCCTCCTGCGAGGGCTGCCAGTTGCAGCTTTTGAACAACGAGGCCACCTTGCTCGACTTTCTCAATCTGGTGGAGATCGTCAACTTCCGCGAAGGGATGAGCGAACGCGCCGACACCTACGACATCGCTTTTGTCGAGGGCAGCGTCACCCGCAAGGACGAGATAGCCCGGCTCACCGCAATCCGCAAAAACGCCAAGATCCTCGTCGCTCTCGGCTCCTGCGCCTGTTTCGGCGGGGTCAACCAGCTGAAAAACCGCTTTCAAAATCTGGACTGGGTAAAAAAAGAGGTGTACGGCGACTTTCCCATCGAGACCATGGAAGTGCATCCGCTCGCGGATTTTGTCCAGGTGGACCTCGAAATCTTCGGCTGCCCCATCAAAAAAGAAGAGGTCGAGAAAATCGTCACCGATCTGGTGGTGGGCAAGGCGGTACGACACCCGGAATACCCGGTGTGCATGGAGTGCAAGGCCAACGAAAACATCTGCCTGTTCGAACTCGGCGAGCCCTGCCTCGGTCCGGTCACCCGGGCCGGCTGCGATTCCTGGTGCACCAGCAACCGCAGAGGCTGCTGGGGTTGCCGTGGTCCGGCGGAAGGGGCCAACCTCAAAGAGCTGGAAAAAATCATGCACACCTACGGCTTCAGCAGCGAGACCATCCTTGACCGGCTGGAATGTTTTGGCGGCTTTGCCTCCTTCGCCGACACCCTCCGCACCCAAGGCAAAAAGACCCCGGCCAGGAGGAAAAAATCATGAAGCTTTCCTGCGAGGTCAATGTCCACCACCTGACCAGGGTGGAAGGCCACGGCAACATCAACATCAGCATCAAGAACGGGGTGGTCAAAAAGGCGCAATGGGAGGTCATCGAAACCCCACGCTTTTTCGAGGCCATGCTGGTGGGCAAACACTGGGAGAACGCGCCCTATATCTGCGGACGGATCTGCGGCATCTGCTCCATCGGCCACACCCTGGCCAGCATCCGGGCCGTGGAAAACGCCTTTGGCATCAAACCTACGACCCAGACTGCAAATCTCAGGCTCCTGCTCAAGCACATGGAAACCCTGCAAAGCCATATCCTGCACCTCTATTTTCTGGCCGCCCCGGATTTCCTGGGCGTGGGCAGCGTGTTGCCCCTGGCCAAGACCCATCCGGAGGTGGTACAGCGGGCCTTGCGCCTCAAGCTGCTGGCCAACGATGCCTGCGACATCATCGGCGGCAGACGCCTGCACCCGACCCGCACCGTGGTGGGCGGCTTCACCATGCTGCCGGAAAAAGGCGAGCTGGAAAAAATCCGCCAGCGGCTGATGGCCTCGATTCCTGATCTGCTGGCCTCGGCGGAACTGTTTAAAACCTTCACCATCCCTGATTTCAGCCGGGAAACGGAATTCGTCTCCCTCAAGGGTGACACCAACTACCCCTTTATCGGCGGCGGGCTTGTTTCAACGGATGGGGTGGTAAAAAAAGAGCACCAATACCGGGCCATGACCAATGAATACTGCCAGAAAGGCTTTACCTCCAAGCTGAGCAAACTCTCCCGTCCCTCCTTTGCCGTTGGCGCGCTGGCCCGCCTGAACAACAATTTCACCATGCTCCATCCCACCGCACGGGAAATCTCCAAATTTCTCGGCCTTGTCCCGGTGAACCACAACCCATACATGAGCAATGTAGCCCAGCTGGTGGAATGCGTGCAGGTGGTGCTCGATTCCGTCCAGCTCATCGACGCCCTACTGGGCAGCCCCTGGCAGGAGGCGCGCCAGCCGGTAAAGGCGAAACAAGGCGAAGGGGTTGGCGCGGTGGAGGTGCCCCGGGGCATCCTCTATCATTATTATAAATTCGATAAAGACGGCAAGGTTATCAAAGCGGATTGCGTCATCCCCACCAGCCAGAACCACGCAAACATCCTGCACGACATCGAGGCACTGGCCAGCCAGTACGCCAAAAACGGAAAAAAAGACCGGGAGATCGAGCTGTTGGCCGAGATGCTGGTGCGGGCTTACGACCCCTGTATCTCCTGTTCGGTGCATTAGCCTTGATGGCGTCGCAAAAAGTCGCCAGCTACTGCGTTGCGCTACATTATCTCGTCACTGCGGCGTACACGGGTACGCTTCGGTCGAAATTTGCGCGCCTCGGAGTCTCGCAGGCTCGCTTACCTGTATCTGACGATTTTTGCTTAACCATCCCCCACTTTAACTTTTTACGATGCCATCAGCCGCCTTCCCACCCGGCCATGACGCTCAGGCTCTCGGGCAAAATAGCGGCATTCCCCGCGCAAAAAATAATTCCAAATCTCCCGCAACCGGGTATGATGTTTGGTATTTCATAAGGGATCTATACGCATGCCAACTGACAATTCTGTAGACACCAGCGACCAAAATCGCCGGGAAAATTTCCGGATTGATGATCTTCTGGCGACCTCGGTGCAAAAAATCGAGAACGGGGTCGTGCCCGTGGCCAGGATTATTCCCGTTGCCCTTTCCGACTCCGGCAGGCTCGGAGCAGGGCTGAATCCGCTTCCCCACGAAATCGATCCATCCTTTGCCATGATGCTCCTTGAAGCCAATGCCAAGCTGAATCTCCTGTTTGAGTTCTACAAGATGCCCCGATACAATGAGGCCAAAGACCCCAAACCCTCCCTGACCCAGTTGCTCCTCCAAATCAACACCAAGCTGGACAACCTCCTGGATTTTCATCTTATTGCCAGACCGCAGGAAACAACACGGGTCGGCGAAGTAAGCCTGAGCGCCAGCGGAATCAAGCTTATCTCCCACGAGGCACTTGCGGCGGGAGATCTTGTTGAGGTCCACATGCTCCTATACACGGATCAGCCCTGCTGGGTCGTGGTCGGCGGCTCGATTGCCCGGGCAAACCAGCTCCCGGAAGGCGGCTGCCAGGTGGCTATCCAATTTACCGCAACAAATGCGGCCATCGAAGACGCCATCGCCACCTATGCGCTCAGAAAACAAAAAGAACAACTCATCAATCAGCGCTGGATGGAACCCTGATCTTTTCCAGATTCAGGTGAAAAAGATTCTCCGCCAGCCGTAAGCAAGCAACCCCATTGACATTTCACAGGGAACAAATACCAACATGATCACAGTCATCGGCATAATAGTTGTTTTAGGGTCGGTCATCGGCGGCTACGCCATGGGAAAAGGCAATTTCTCTGTTTTGTTCCAGCCTGCCGAGGTAATCATCATCTTCGGCGCAGCCACCGGCAGCCTGATTATTTCCTCGCCGACCAAATCGTTGAAGGTCATTATCGGACATCTCGGGGGCATCTTTGCCGACTCCCATATGAGCAAGGCCCATTATCTGGAGCTGCTGCTGCTCATGAATGCCGTCTTCTTCAAGATCAAGAAAGAAGGGTTGGTCGCCATCGAGTCCGACATCGAGAACCATGAGGCCAGCCCCCTGTTCCAAAAATACCCCAACATCATGAAAGACCGCGAAGCAGCCGAGTTCATCTGCGACACGGTCCGCACCATGCTCAGCGCCAATTATCCTGCCTATGAGCTGGACAACCTCATGGAGATCGACCTGGAGGCCAATCAGCACGAAAGGATGCTGCCCGCCCACAGCATCACCAAGATAGGCGACGCCCTGCCCGGCCTGGGCATTGTCGCGGCGGTTCTGGGCATCGTTATTACCATGGGCTACATCAACGAATCAGCCGAGGTTCTGGGCCACCATATCGGCGCAGCCCTGGTCGGCACCTTCTTTGGCGTA
The DNA here is from genome assembly GCA_964441875.1 of uncultured Desulfurivibrio sp. GTDB lineage: Bacteria > Desulfobacterota > Desulfobulbia > Desulfobulbales > Desulfurivibrionaceae > Thiovibrio. The sequence goes on along the minus strand of CAYTVV010000035.1, from coordinate 14,457 downwards.
CTTGCCTGTTATGGCTTTGTCGGGCCCATGGGAACCAAACTGGAACACCATGCCCTTGAGCGCGAAACCTATCTGCGGGTGATCAAAACCTCCCTGCTCGCCGCCTATTCCACCAGTTTCATGGTGCAGTTCGCCGTTGAGGCCGGCCGCCGCGCCATCCCCGGAGACGACCGTCCTTCCTTTGCCGAGACCGAGGAGGCCATCAAGAAATGGAAGACAAAAGCATAATCATAAAGAAGGTCAAGAAGGTCCAGGGCGGCGGCGCGCACGGCGGCAGCTGGAAGGTGGCCTTTGCCGACTTCATGACCGGCATGATGGCGTTTTTTCTCCTGATGTGGCTGGTCAACATGACCACCAAGCCGCAAAAAGAGAAGCTTGCCCATTATTTCCAGGAGTACAGCATCTTTGCCGAGGGCGGCGCAGGCGGAAGCGCGGAGGTGATCGCCACGGAGCAAGCCCAAACCGAGGCCCAGATCACCGTGACCCAAGCCCCGGCGGCCGCCGGGGCAACAACGGAAGGCGAAGGAACCACCGCCGGTCTGGAACGGCTCAAGGACCAGCTGCAAAAGGAAATCGAGCAACGGCTTACCGATCTCAAGGATCAGGTGCACATTGAGGTGGTCGAGGGCGGGATCAAGGTGGACATCATGGACAAAGAAGGAAACCCGATGTTCCCTCTAGGCAGTACGACCCTCACCGAAAGCGGTCAAAAAATCCTGAAGGTGCTCTGCGACAACATCAAGAATACCTCAAACCGCATTGAAATCGAAGGCCATACCGATGCGGTGACCTACGCTAAAAAAGAATTCGGCAACTGGGAGCTTTCCACCTCCAGGGCCTCAGCCGCCCGCCTCGAAGTGGAGAAAAATGGCATCCCGTCCAGCCGCCTCCTCCGGGTCTCTGGCTATGCCGCCACCGAGCCGATCATCAAGGAAAACCCCTTTGATCCCAGAAACCGGAGAATAAGCCTGCGCCTCTACCCAGATAAATCAGGCAAATCCCCAGCCCAGGCACAGACTCAACCCCAACCACCGCCGCAACCGCAGGCCCCGGCTCAGGCTGCTCCCCAAGTCACGCCGCAGGGCGCACCCCTGGTTCAGCCCGCACGGATGAAATAGCCAAGGGAAGAGCTTGCTTGCCGGGCAAATCAGCAGCAGGAGCCGCCGTCCGGTTTGCCCTCAAGCGAACAACAGGCTTCGCTGCTGCGGCCCAACATGGTATTGAATACCGCCTGAGCGCAGCCCACTCCGCTTTGCACCCAAATCGCTCCCACCGGGCAATTCATCATGCAGGCCCCGCACTCCATGCAGGCGTCCTGTTCGCTGATCCGCACCTTCTTGCCGTGCTCCATGGCAAAAACCTCTTGCGGACACACCGTCAGACACATGCCGCAACCGATGCAGGCCTCCTGCTCAAGCCGCAAGGTGGCAACTCCCTTAAGATATAACGACCTTCCCCTTTCCGTCATTGCAGCCTCCTTGCCCAGACCAGCAGAAGCAACCCGCATATTCCCGCCGCAACCTGTAGCGGCACGGCAAGACGCATCTCCTTCTTCACCCCGGAAAGCGAGGTGTAGGTCGAGGCTCCGGTAAATTCCATGCCGAGAAAGGAAGCAATGACAGGGATGAGCAGCAACCAGGCCAAAGCGGTAAGGGTGTTGCCCGATGCCCCTGACCGGGAGAAAAAGACCGAGAGAAATGCCAGAGCGGCCATGAGGCCAGCTGCTCCCCCCTTCAGGGAAAAGGCACGGCCAGGCAACACCGGCAATAGCAAGGGGGTCAACACCGTCCCGGCAACGACGCCGCACCACAGACCGGCCATTGTCCAACCATCGCCATGCGCCCGCACATTTTCCCAAAATGAGGCCGGACCAAACAGGCCGCTCGCCCCAAACAACACGGCGGACAGAGGCAACGCCCATTTACAGACGATGACGAGTTCCACCGGAACCAACACCGCCCGTTCCGGCAGGGAAAAAGTCTTGCGCCGCATCGCCTGGGTGGCCTGCATCCCCCGAGCCAAAAACTCTGGAAGATGCCGGGCCATGACCGGCCCGTACACCACGGCAAACCCGCTCTGTTGCTTCACCGCATGCGCCGCGATGCCCGACGCACCGAGTTGGGGCACAACAAGCCTGCGATGCCGGACCAGTTGGGCAAGTCGGCTCGCAGCCACCTGGGCACAGAGCGCGGCCGTGCCAAAGGTGCCCTTGCCCGCCGCGCACCAGACATTGATCCCGTTGGTGTCAAGAACCAGAATCCAGGCGTCCTGCCCGGTTAGAGCAACACGCAGATGGTCGAAGCTCAATTTGTAATTGGCCGTGACCAGGACGGGCGAATCCTCGTGGGGGGCGCCAACGGCATACAGGCCCGGCTCAACGGTATATTGCATCCGCTTAAAGCCCAGGCGAACCCGAAACGCTCCCCAGCGATCCCGCCCGGCAAGCACGGTGGCGGCCTGCGGCACCGGACCCACCGGAGTCTCAAGCACGCCGACCACAAAAGCTTGCCCGGCTATGGCCACTCCTGCCCGAGGAGGAATCTTCGGGCCTCAACAGCTTTGCTGGCTGCCGGATAAAACGCTTTCAGCCTGTTCCATCTGCCCTGCCTCCATTTTTTTCACTCCCGAGCCTTTTCACCCTAGCCCCTAAGATAATCACTCGTCAAGACTGATCAACCACCAGCAGAAGACAGCTGGAAAATCTGTTGACAATGCCCCCTGGCCACCTTTATGTGAATAAGCATTCACATAAAGGAGTTGCTGTGCCCCCGAAAAAAAGCACCCACATCCGCAGGGAAGAAATTGTCCAGGCCGCGCTCCAGGTTATCGGCGAAAAGGGGGTGCATGCTCTGACCATCACCGAGATCGCCGGACGGGCTGGGATGAGCGATGCCAATATCTACCGGCATTTCAGGGGCAAGCAGGAGATTCTCGAAGCGCTGGGCGATTTCATCGGCGAGACGGTGATGGGTAAGGCCGCAGGCATTGCGGCGAGAAAAGGAACGGCTCTGGAAAAGCTCAGCGTCATTTTTCATTCCCACGCCGCCCTGATTGCCGCACACCCCGGCCTGCCCAGGTTCATGTTTTCCGAAGAAGTCCATCTCGGAAACCGGGAACTCGCCGCAGCCATAGCAGGGAGGATGGCAGGGTATATCGGCACCCTGAGCAACCTTGTTGCGATGGGAATCAGTGCCGGAGAATTCCAGCCGGATATCTCCCCACGGGAAACAGCGCTCACCCTGCTTGGCATGATCCAATTCACTGCCCTGCGTTGGTCCATCACCCAGGGGGCTTTTGGTCTGGAAGCAGAAGCTGCCCGACTGTGGGAAAATTTTGTGCGGCTCATCCGCAAACAGCCGGTGGGCCTTCCCACGGAAACACTTGCCATGGATTCTGTATGAAAAAAACACTCCTTGCCCTGTTGCTCGCCCTGCTCTACGCTGCTCCGGCCATGGCCGCGGAACCGCTTACCCTGGCCGAGGCCCTGGCAACCGCGAAAAAAAATCATCCCCAGATCGAAGAGGCCGCCGCAAGCCTGAGCGCCTCGGATGCCCGGCTTGGACAGGCCATGGCCAATTACTGGCCGCAGATCAACCTGGCTGCGGACTGGACCAAGGGAGACACCTATCTGACCACCCTGGGGGCCATCCGGGAAACCGAAATCTCCTCCACCGCCGTGGTGGTCCGCCAAAACATCTATGATTTTGGCCGCACCGCAGGCGCGACTGCGGCAGCCCGCGGGATCAAGGCCGCCGCGGCCGAAGGGCTCGCCGCCAGCCGCCAGGATGTGGCCTTCCGGCTCAAGACCGCCTGGTATCTGCTGTTTGCCGCGGAACAGCAGGTGGAAGCCAGCCGAAAGACCGTGGCCGCCCGCGAAGTGCTTGCCCGACAAGCCACGGAGTTTTTCAAGCATGGAACCCGCGCCAAGGTGGAAACCGCCCGCGCCGACGCCACGCTGTTTGCCGGGAAAAGCCTGCTGATCCGGGCCGAGAACAACCGCGATCTTGCCCGGCTGGAACTGGCCAACGCCATGGGCGTGATGAGCCTCGACGACCGGCCTCTGCTTGAAGCCGAAACCGCTGCCAGCCCCGTGCCGGAAAATCTCGCCGCTCTGCGGGACGAGGCGCTGAACGGCAGAAGCGAGATGAAGCGGCTTGCCGCCCTCCGGGATGCGGGCTCCGGCTCTCTCAAATCCGCGAAAAGCGGCTATCTGCCCAGCCTTTCCGGCACGGCAAGCTACGGCGAGGCCGCCCAAAGCATGCTGCCCGAGGGCAAGGTCTGGGCGCTGGGGGTCAATCTCACCCTGCCGGTCTTTTCCGGATTCGCCACCCAAAATCAGGTGCGGGAGGCGGACGCGCAGATCCAGGGGGTGGAAGCCCAGCAGAAGACCTTGCGGATGCAGATCGGCAAGGAGGTGGAATCCGCCTGGCTGGGAATCAAGGAATCCCGTGCACGCTTTGAACAAAATATCAAGGAAACGGCGGCGGCCCAGGAAAGCCAACGGCTGGCCATGGAACGCTACCGGGAAGGCTTGGGAACCATGGTCGAGGCCATCGACGCCCAGGCCCAGGCCCTGAACGCGGAGACCGCCCGGATTCAGGCGGGATACGATGAAAAAATCGCCCTGGCCAGACTGGACCGCGCCCTGGGCAAAGAATAGCGCAGGATAGGGAGAACACCGATGCAACCTTTGGCAATGCTGAGACACAAGAAAACCCGCTTCATCCTGCTGGGCGTAATCATAGCCGCCGCCCTGTTCCTGCGGCTCGTTGTCTTTGGCTCGCCGAAGGTAGAGATTGTCCACGTGGCAAAACGGGATCTGGTCGCCCAGGTGTATGGCAACGGTACGGTTGAGGCCAAGGTGGTGGTCAACATCGCCAGCAAGATCACCGGCCGGATCGTCGAGGTCGGCGCGGACCAAGGGGATACGGTCAAACGGGGGCAGGTTCTGGCAAAACTGGACTTGAGCGAATTGCAGGCCCAGAATCGACAGGCCGAGGCCAGCTTGGCGCTGGCGACAAAGAATGCGACCCGGTTCAAGGCCCTGGCTGCCAAGGAACTGGTTTCGGCGCAGGAGGCGGAACAGTATGAAACCGCCTATCTGTTGGCCAAGGAGGCGGTGGTCGCGAGCCGCTCCCGGCTGGCGGATGCCACCATTGTGGCGCCGGAGGATGGCGTTATCATCCGGCGCGATTTGGAGCTGGGCGCCACAGTGACTGCGGGGGTGCCGATCTTTCTGATGGCCAACCCGGAAACCGTTTGGGTCAAGGCCAATGTGGATGAATCGCAGCTCAAGGGAGTAACGCCCGGACAAGCGGCAACCATCACCCTCCGTTCCGCGCCGGGTGAGAAATTTCCCGGCCAGGTGGCCCGTCTTGCCTGGGAAAGCGACCGGATCACCGAGGAACTTGAAGTGGACGTGGCCTTTACCCCGGCCTTGCAGCACTTCCGCCTTGGCGAACAGGCCGAGGTGCTGATCGCGGCAGGCGCACGGCAAGGAGCGCCGTCCATCCCCAAGGTCGCCCTGATCGCAAAAGGGAAACAGCGCGGAGTCTGGGTGGTGGAAGGCAATCGCCTCCGCTTTCAGGAGGTTGGCGTGGGGCTTGAAGACTCCAAGTTCAGCGAAATCACCAGCGGCCTTGCCGGAAACGAATCAATAGCCCTGGCCGCCCCGGAAAAAATGTCCCAGCTCGCCGAAGGCCAGAAGGTCCGGATACGAAAATGAATCTGGCCCTGCGCGACATCCGGCACAACAAAAGCCGCTTTATCCAGACCTGCCTTGGTCTTGGCCTGCTCCTCGGGGTGGTGATGAGCATGGGCGGCATCTACCGAGGTCTGTTCACCGACGCCACCGCCATCCTGAACTCCACGGCGGCGGACCTCTGGGTGGTGCAGCAGGACACCAGCGGCCCCTTTGCCGCCACCTCGCGCATCCCCGAGGACATCAAATACCGGATTCGGGCGGTACCCGGCGTGGCGCAAGCCTCGGCCCTGTCGTTTCAAAATATCCAGAGCGAACGCAACGGCAAGCCATTCCGTTTTTTCCTGGTGGGGTACGAATTGAGGGGCATGGGCGGACCGCCCGCCATCGTTGCCGGACGGCCTATTGGCCAAAAGCATTACGAGATCGTGGTGGACCGCGCCATGAAGATTGCCCTGGGCGAGCAACTCCGCCTGGCAGGCGACGACTACACCGTGGTTGGCCTCACCGCCAAGATGGTTTCCTCGGCCGGCGACCCGGTGGCGTATGTGACTCTGGCCGACGCCCAAAAAATCCAGTTCAAGGATGACAACAACGCCATCCGCAACAGCCGCGAAAAACTCGCAGACCAGCTTAGCCGCCTGCCCTTTCTTTCCGCACACCAGGCCAATCAACTCACCCCACAGATTGCGGGCATCGTCGGTTCGACCCATATCGCCAACACCGTGGTGGCAAGGCTCACCCCAGGCGCGGACCTTACCCAGGTCCAGGAGCGGATCAACCGCTGGAACCATTTTCGGCCCCTGACCGGTAAGGACCAGGAACGCATCCTCACCGAGGGCATGATCAAAAAAGCCAAGATGCAGCTCGGCCTGTTTCGGGCCATCCTGCTCGTCATCTCCGGGGTCATCATCTCGCTCATCATCTACACCATGACCCTAGACAAGCTGCGGGTGATCGCCACCCTCAAGCTGATCGGCACGAGAAACCGGGTGATCGTCGGCCTGATCCTTCAGCAATCGCTGCTCATGGGGCTGATCGCCTATGCCATCGGTCTTACTCTGATCGAACTCACCCATGACAAGTTTCCGCGGCGGGTTGATCTGGTGGCCATCGATCTCCAACTCCTGTTCGGCATCGTGATCCTGATCTGCATCGGCGCAAGCCTGGTGGGCATTCGCAAGGCCATGCGGGTCGAACCGGCGGAGGCTCTGGGAGGATGACGATGTACGCGGTGCAGATTGAAGGATTGACCAAGATTTACGGCAGCGGCGACACCAAGGTCGTGGCCCTGGCCGACGCCACCTTCGACGTGGTGCCCGGAGAGTTGGTGGCCATTTTAGGCCCCTCCGGCTCCGGCAAGACCACGCTCCTGACCACCATCGGCTTGGTCACCGAACCGACTAGAGGGCGGGTGGTGCTGGACGGAGAGCTGATCGCCGACGGCGGCTGGCCGCCGGGCCTCGACCTCAAGCGGGTCCGGCGGGAAAAGCTGGGCTTCATCTTCCAGTCCCACAACCTGATTCCCTTTCTCACTGCGGTGGAAAACGTGATGATCGCTTTGGAGAACAACGGGGTGGGAAGCAAGGAGGCGCGGGCGCGGAGCATTGAGATTTTGAAAAACCTCGGCCTTGGCCACCGCCTCGACCATTATCCGGCCCTGCTTTCCGGCGGCGAATCCCAGCGCACCGCCATTGCCCGCGCCTTGGCCAACCGGCCTAAAGTGATCCTGGCCGACGAACCCACCGCCGCCCTGGACACGGAAAACGGCAAACACGTCATGGCTCTGCTCAAAAAACTGGCGGTGGAGAACAACTCCGCCATTTTAGTGGTCACCCACGACCAGCGGATGGTGGAAGGCTTTGACCGGATCTTTACCTTCAGCGATGGACGGATTGTTGACGAAAAACGGAACAATGTGAGCTGATGCGGTGTAAGCGGTAGCTGCTCTGGCAAGAACTTCTACGTGGGATCGCAACCACGCTTTTACACTTTGGATACTGCGGGTAGCCTCGAAACTCTTTTCCGGCGCTTGCCCCCTGTTTCGCGGATCAACTCACCCCCTTTCCTGAAGATAGCAGGTCCTTCTGTTTTTATCAAAACAAGCCATAAACTGCCCCAGCGGCTTGTGTCCTCATGCTTATCTCTTTCCGCAATGATTTTGGCGCCAGCACCTCAATCTCTCCCGCCTGGGAAAGAATCCACCAATGTAACTGCCATGAATCGACCACGGTGCAGCGCAGCCAAAAAGTATCCTTTTGGGGGGTGAGGGTCATGTCGTTAGCCAACGGGGTTTCTTTCAGAATTTTGGCGAGAGCTTGCGAAACCGTTGCCTTGAGTTTTATGGGCTTGCCATCTCCGAATTGAAGAGCGCCAGAGTCGAGATAATCGTCGAGGGAAAATCCAGAGGGTCGGTGGCATGCTTTATCTGTTTGCTTTGCCTCTAGAACTCTGTGCAGGGGGTATATGCGCACATCGTCGTATTCGAAGGCGGTTGCAACCAGATAGGTGACAGGGCCTCGCTGGACAAGGCCAAGCGGATGAAGGGTCAGCATGCTCGGCAAATCGGCGATGGGGGACTGGTAAGTAATTTTGACCTGCTGCTCGGCTAACAGTGCTTCGTGAATGATTTCCTGCACTACCGGATTGACCTGAGGAGGCAGCAGGCTCAGGCTAGGAAGAACAACCCTGACCTTGTCGGCCCACTTAGAAGTGGGAAGATCGCCAAGTGCCTTTAACTTTGTTTTTGCCAGGTGAAAGCGGGAGGTCAGACTCCTTAGAATAGATTCTGGCAGTAAAGGCTTGAGGAAATCCTCAAGAAGGCGCAGCGATAATGCCTCAGCTAGGGAGAGACTGGGCAGGTCAAAATGGGCGTTTTCCAGCCAATGCCAGCCATAGGGCGTACCCTTGTCGTTGCACACAAGGGGAAAAAGGATCATGAGTTCGTTCAGATCCCGTTCAACCGTCCGTTTGGTAACTTTGAAACCCTCATGCTCAAGTGCTTCGGCAAGCTCTCTGGAGGATTTTCCTGGTGGTCGGGAGGGCAGGAGCTTCAGGAGTTCCCATTGTCGTGCAATCGCCTGGTTGGTTTTTGTTGGCATCAGATATTTATTCCTTCGATGTAACCGATCCGCTTATTCCCATGCAGCAGCAATGGACGGCACATAATTTTTCAAACTACGTTCATTGGCCCAGTTGATTGTACACGGGTTTTTGGCTGATGCGGTACAAAGATATTTTGAGTCTGGCATTTTGCCGACCCGAGCCAAGTCCAATCTGTCCGCATCAAAACAGGTCTGCACTGTTACATCGTCGTGGGTAGCTTTTGTTGTATGGTATGTGCAGGCGATTCGTAACCGTTCGAGGTCAGGGACAGGCAAGTTGAAGTATTCCCCATGAAGTTGCAACGCCAAGTTTGCTCCTCTCAGCCCATGCATTAGGTCTCGACCGTCGTTTGCCCTTCCTGCATCATGGAATACGGAAAATAACGCCACTACTTGGGTATTGGCCCCTGTTTTCTCTGCAAGATGGAGTCCGTTGCTATAAACGCGAGCCCAGTGATGCAAACCGTGTATTCCATGCCAGTCAAGCAAATACTGCTTTTTGATGACGCGGATGAGATTTTCAGTGATCATCTTATCAGCCCTCCTCAGTCATAATTACCTTGTTTGCCTATAACCCTCATCAAAACCCAATAATCTTACGATGCCCATCTTCCTTGACTAGGCACTCCTGTTCCAGTACGGAAAGGAAGATGACTGGGGTCTTGATAGGTCGAAAGCGATTCTGTCTCACCACGGTAGCAAAATCACCAGGTGTCAGCATGGACAACCGATCGAGCGTGGCTTTCAGGTTTGAGGCCGGAACCGAAATCCCGAGTGCCGAACATTGGCGCTCAAACAATTTCCATGCCTGTTCAGGCAGGAGATAGTCAAATTTCAGCTTGAGGTCGAAGCGGCGCAGGGATGCTTGGTCAAGTTCGCCCATCAGGTTGGTCGAGGCGACGAATACCCCTGGAAAGCTCTCCATCTGAGTGAGCATTTCATTCACTGCGGTTACCTCCCAGGATTTTTGGGCATGCCTGCGGTCCTGTAGAAAGCTATCCACCTCATCGATGAGGAGTAGTGCTCCATCCTGTTTCGCCTCCTGAAACGCACTAGCAATATTCTGCTCCGTGCCTCCCACCCACATCGAGAGAAGATCAGAGCCCCGCTTCATATATAGCGGCATGTCAAGCCTCTCGGCTAACCATCGCCCAAAAGCCGTTTTGCCCGTTCCTGGGGGGCCATAGAGGCAGAGGCGACCCGATTTCGTCTGCGCGAGTCCATCGGCTACAGAAACAAGATCGGTCTCAACATGAATGAAGGCAGGATCGTAGATATCAGGAAGACGGTCCGTGTCGCCCAGCTTGAGTGGTTGGTGTCCCTGTGCTTCAATGGTATTGCTAATCAGGTGTTCTATTGCCTTGGGGATATCGTGTTTTTCAAGTTCAGCCTGAATGCAATTCACCACAGAAACAGCACGACTGATAACTGCCGGTGCGATTTTGTTGTTTTCCGCAATTCGACATATTGACCCAGTCGGAAGCATCTCATTGCAGGACTTACGTATAATGCGTTCGCGCTGTCGTTTCGGAGGTACCGGCATCTCAATCACCATATCGAACCGACGGATAAATGCTTGATCAATGCCATGAACTGAGTTTGATATCCAGATGGTTGGGACGGTATTCTCTTCCAATATCCGGTTAATCCAAGCCTTACGCGACGGAGCTGCGCTCGTTTGTTCAAAAATATTTCCGTTGCCGAAGATGTCCTCTATTTCGTCAAAGAGAAGGAGGGCCTGGTTTTGGGCAAAAAAACACTGAGCAGCACGAAAGGCTCGCAATCGTTCAACACTGCTTATCGGATTGCCGTCATTGCACTCACTCGCAATTTCAAAAAGTTCACATTCCATTTTCCTGGCAAGTATTCTGGCAAGTTCGCTTTTACCCGTCCCCGGTGGACCGTAAAGGAAAATGTTTACGCCGGATTTTTTGATCGTAAGAGCGTAATGCAAATAGGGAAGAAGAATCGTGAGCGTTTGGGAAATGTGCCCGAAATCTTCAAGTGCAAGATGGGGAGCTTTGCTCGAAATGACGATATCACGTAACAGAGTAAGCGGGTCGGCATCAACGTCTAGGATGGAATCAGCAAAACGGTCTGACAGTAAGTTCAACTTGTTACGTAGCACTCCCGTTCCATCGCGGTCAATGGTAACCAGCCCTGAACGAGCGAGGACGCCATTGGGGGATAGCGATGCGCGGATCTCTTTTTCTGGGAGATCGAGTAAAACTGCAAGCACATGATGCACAATGGTCGAAGAAAGATTTCCCAGGCAGTCGGCTGTGTCATCTAGCAAACTTTCGCAGTGGACGTATACGGTGAATTCAAGTATGCGACAGTCGGTGTCGCTCATGCCCACCAAGCTAGATATTCTGTCAATATTTTTACTGAGCCTTTTTGACGGCGTTGCATGGCAGAGCGTACGTTCTGCCTCACGATGCATATGTCGCAGTTTGGAGCGTAACAATTGAGGATTGAATTCTTTTTTATTGTTATCGACCCAGTCGCCTAACCCGAGAATCTCGGCTAAAGAGTCGTTACCGAAAGAATGCGAATTGAGAAACTCCCGATGTCCTCCAAGGGGTACCAGTAGCCTAAGCAACCAGAGCCTGATAAGGTTGTTGATTTCATAAGCTTTGCCTGACGGTGCGGGTTTGAATCGTAACATGTTGACCTCCATTTTTAATCGTTGAGGCCAGCATAAACGATACGCGAGTCAAAATGCGTCGCAGTTCATTAACTGTGATCCGTATGATCTCGATAGGGTTTGTGACAGAGTGAAAGGTCAAACTTTGGGTTATTCAGCACTTGTTTGCGGATCGCAAATGGCTGTTATGCTGTGCGACCTATTTTGTCGTGGCTACCTGGTAAAAACTTAAAAAAAGCTGGCCATTGCATTACGCCGATTCCCCGAACTATTTCAAAGGCGCAGGAGGCCAAAATGGCGGACATACGAGACGTTGTTATCTTTACAAGGTTTACTTGCCCATCGTGCAAAGGGAAAGTCGTTGTTATTTTGAACGGTAAAAGAGTAAATGGTGACAGTGTCAGTGCCTGTTGCAAATTTTGCAAAGAAAGTCACCGGTTGTACGTGGTGAGTAGGGCTAAAGGGGAATAAATATTATGTCCATACACCTCTCGAAATCACAATTTATCCGCGGTCTTCAATGCCCGAAATCTCTTTGGCTCTTAAAAAACAGGCCAGAGCTTCAGGCTCAGATGGACGTCGCAACACAGACAAAACACGAACAGGGCTCCATGGTTGGCATTCTTGCGCAACAGCTTTTCCCAGGCGGGGATACTGTCGAGTATGATCCTCAAAATTTTCCGGGGATGCTCTCCTTCACGCAGCAGTTGCTCGAAAATGGCGCGACCACGATCTATGAAGCAGCGTTTTCCTTCGATCACGTCTTCATCAAGGTGGATATCCTCCATAAAGGCGAAAGCGGCTGGGAGATCCATGAGGTGAAAAGCTCTACGGAGGTCAAGGATGTCCACCTCAACGATGTTGCCATTCAACACTATGTCATCACCGGCAACGGAATTAACGTCAGCCAATCTACAGTCATTCACATTAACAACGAGTATGTAAGGCATGGGGAGTTGGATATCCGGCAGACTTTCAAGATTGTTGATGTGACTGACCAAGTCCTCGCCAGGCAGGGGCAGATTCAATTTGAGTTGTCGTCCTTGCGGAAGGCTGTGGGGCAGGGCATGCCAGAGCGTGATATTGGTTTGTATTGCAATGAACCGTATCCTTGCGATTTTCAAGGGGTCTGCTGGGAGCATGTTCCTGATTATTCAATTTTCAATTTGAATCGGCTCAATAAAAAGAAAAAGTTCGACCTCTATTATCAGGGCGTCCTTAGACTTGATGAGATACCGGAGGAGTATCCGCTGACAGACGCGCAGATGGTTCAGGTTCAGGGTGATTTGTCTGGTAAGGAGTTGATCGACAATGAGGCCATCCGCTTATTTCTGGAGGAGCTTTGGTTTCCGCTCTACTTTTTGGACTTCGAAACCTTTCAGCAACCCATTCCTCTGTTTGAGGAACTCAGTCCCTATCAGCAGATTCCATTCCAGTACTCCCTGCATTATCTGGAGACGGAAGGGGGAGGGTTGCAACACAAGGAGTATCTTGCCAGAGAGGGGAGTGATCCTCGCAGAGAGCTTGCGGAAAGGCTTGTGGCGGATATTCCTGAAACTGCCTGTGTACTTACCTACAATCAGGCCTTTGAAAAAGGTGTGATTCAAAACTTGGCAAAATATTTTCCAGATTTGCGCAATGGGTTATTGGCTATTCATGACAACATTCGAGACCTTATGCGGCCTTTTCAGCAGAAAGATTACTATGTCCCCCAGATGAAGGGACGTTACTCAATTAAATGTGTTCTCCCAGCTCTCGTGCCCGACTTGAGTTATGCAGGGCTTGAGATCGCCAATGGTGGGGAGGCGATGGGGGCTTATGGCTCGTTGCATTTGGTTGAAAACATGGCGGAAAGAGAAAAAATAAGGAGGGCTTTATTGGAGTATTGCAAGCTGGACACATTGGCAATGGTACGGATTTACGAAAAATTGAAAAAAATATAACCAAAGGATTACCAGACATGCTTGACAACATATTAAAAAGTGAAAAACTCAAGGAATTATTAGAGGAAATAAATTCACATTTTTACAATGTAAAACAAGAACTGTACATAAGGAACGAGCTTGTTAAATTAATAAATAATAGTGTTGAAAATAATTTTGCATTTTCTGAATACCCTAAGGGAGAAAAAGGTTCTGCTGTTGATTTATGCATAATATCAGACAACAAAATACACACTACGCTAGAAATAAAATATCAATATCCAAAGGATATTGAATCAAAAGGTGTTCGTGATGCGATACTGGACGACATAAACGCAAAAAAAACAAACAAGCCTTGTTGCACTGATTTTCTGTTGATAATACATGAAAGAGCTGGGATTATTAATTATCATCCTCCAACAGGAGTTAAGCCAATATATTCACATCTCGACAGAAAATTTACCGTAGAAGATGAATTTTTTGTGAATATGAACAAAATGATACCCAGGGAATACAAATTTAAACACTACCCTATAAAATGCTCAAAACCCTATGATTCCATTTATCACTTTATAAGTTATACATTTGCATAAAATACAGAATTGCTCGATTTGCCAAACAACAAAAAAGCCCGGCCTTTTCAGGTCGGGCTTTTTTGATATATGCTGCTATGCTTCTAGTGTTTGAAAGACCTTTGGCCCGTGAACTTCATAGCCACCTGCGGCTTGGCCTCGTTACAGGCCTGAATGGTCTCGAAATCGCGCATGGAGCCGCCCGCCTGGAGAATGGCGGAAACCCCTTGCCGGATGCCGACATCGGCGCCGTCGCGATACGGGAAGAAGGCATCGGAAATCATCACCGAACCGGGCAGCCCGGCCTTGTCCGCCTTGGTCTGGGCGTCGATCTTCTCCTGATCCGCCTTGTTCCGCTTGCCCTGTTCGATCTCCAGCGCCATGTCCGCATACGGGAGACCAAAGGTGTCGAAACAGAGCATGTCGGCATACTTGGTATAGGCCTTGTACACCGCGATGTCGGCCACGCCGACCCGGTCCTGCTCGCCGGTGCCGATGCCCACCGTGCAGC
>CAYTVV010000034.1:0-27162 GCA_964441875.1 uncultured Desulfurivibrio sp. | reverse complement strand
CACATCAGGGTCATGATGTAGGCAAAAACCATGGTCAGCCCATCCACCCGGCCAAAGGCGAGATACCAATCAAGAAAGCGAACCACCCCGAAGGTGCCGTGCTGCCCCTGCATGGACAGCACATCCAGAAAGGCCAGGGTCGGAACAATGATCAGATAGGGCCGCTTCAGCCATTTCGGCAGAAAGGGCAGGATAAAGGCGCCAACAATGAGTATCAGGGCCGGATGCAGCCAAAAATTAGTTATCATAGTAATCCTCACGGGTCATAATTCCCCGATGACCAAACCACTTGGAAACAATGATGATCACCACACAGGCGATAAAACCAAAGACCGCCCAGAAACCTGGAATATGCTCAACTGCGGTATGGGCATGCTCCTTGGAAACAAAGAGAACGTCCCAGGCCACCACAAGCGCCAGTCCGACATAGGACAGACGGATGACCAGCGTCAACCGGTCACGCAGAAAATCAATCAGTTTCAATATCATCCCGTCACCGCCTTGACAAAGTTCATCATAAAATCAGGGTAGATGCCGATGACCACCGAGATAATCGCGGCAATCATGATGGGCACCACCATGGCCAAGGGCGCCTCCTGGATCCCGGCATAGGCTTCCCCCTCCGGCCGTTTGCCAAAAAAGGCCCGATAGGTCACCGGCGCGAAATAGGCCACGTTCAGCAGGGTGCTGGCCAGCAGCACCAGCAAAATCCCGATATAATGGGACTCCATTTCCATGGTCCCCACCAGAAGCTTCCACTTGGTGACAAAACCGGCAACCGGCGGCGCCCCGATCATGCTGAGAGAGGCGATGGCGAAGGCGCCAAAGGTAAAAGGCATGCTCCGGCCAAGACCGCTCATCTCGGAGATGGATTTTTTATGGGTCGCCACATAGATCGCCCCGGCGCAGAAAAAGAGGGTGATCTTGGCAAAGGCATGGTTGGCGATATGCACCAGCCCGCCCTGAATGCCGCTGGGGGTAAGAAGAGCCACGCCAAGGATAATGTAGGAAAGCTGACTCACCGTTGAATAGGCAAGCCGCGCCTTGAGGTTATCCTTGGACAGGGCGATGATCGAGGCCACCAGGATGGTAAAGGAAACAAAATAGGCGGTGGGGATACCGAGATTTAAGCCATGCATCAGGTCGGTGCCAAAGACATAGAGCATGACCCTGGTTGTACAGAACACCCCGACCTTGACCACGGCCACGGCATGCAACAAGGCGGAGACCGGGGTCGGGGCCACCATCGCCCCGGGAAGCCAGTTGTGGAAGGGCATGAGCCCGTTCTTGGCAAACCCCAGGAGGCAGAAAACGTAGAGCATGGTCACCAGGGCGCCGTGGGCATCGACGGTGCCGCTGGAGAAGATGCCGGTGCGGATATTGTCGGCAAAATCCAAGGAGCCGGTGAGCACATAGATAAGAATCATGGCCGGCAGCACCAGGCCCTTGGCCGTGGTGGTCAGATAGACGATATACTTCTTGGCGCCCTCGTAACCCTCTTCATCCTGGTGATGGGCAACCAGCGGGTAGGTGCAGACGCTGACGATCTCGTAGAAGAGATAGAGGGTGAAAAGATTGTCGGAGAAGGCCACACCGATGGCGCCAAACAAGGCCAGGGCAAAACAGGCGTTGAACCGGGTCTGCGCATGCTCATGCAATCCCCGCATATAGCCGGCGGAATAAATCACCGCCAGCATCCAGAGAAAGGAGGCGACCACGGCGAAGATCATGGAAAAGGCGTCGACCCTCAGCGTTATGGAGACTCCGGGCAGGAGCTTAAACAGCTGATAGACAATGGTCTTGCCCTCACCCAGAGGCGCCGGGGCAACGGTGGTGATCATCGAGGCGATGATGCCAAACATCGTCACCGCCGCGATAAAAGACCACGACTCCCTGATATTGGGCTTGCGACCGGACATCATCACAAGAACGGACCCGGCCAGGGCCGTCAGTATGGCGAGCAGCGGTTTTACGGAAACAATTGTATCCATGTCCCTTATTCCTTTCCTCTCTAACCTTGCAGATCCACGACATCTTCGGTGTCGATGGATTTGTAGTTCCGATAGACGGCGATGATTATGCTCAGGGCAATGGCCGCCTCGGCAGCGGCAATGGCCATGATGAACAGAGTAAAGACCTGGCCCACCGTGGGATCTGGGGCCAGAAAGCGGTTAAAAGCCATAAAGTTGAGGGAGGCCCCGCTCAGGATCAACTCCGCGGAGATCAACATCCCGATAAAGGTCTGGCGCTGCACCATGCCGTAGATGCCGATGCCAAAAAGCAGGGCGGCGATCACCAGATAGGTCTGCAAGTTGTTGCTGAGCACAAGAATGTACATTATTTATCCCTCCCGGCCCGGGCCAGAACCAGCGAGCCGACCACCGCCACCAGCAAGACCACGGAAATCAACTCAAAGCTCATGCTGTAGGTGGTAAGCAATGACTGGCCAAGATTGTCAACCGTGCCGCGATTCACCAGGCAGGGGGCTGGACGCCACTCTGTTTTCAAGGCCAGACCAGCCAAGGCAAAGACCAAAATACCGCTGGCCAGAAAGGCCAGGGGACCAACCAACACGTTGCGTCGGGTCACCTGCTTGAGTTCCGAAGACTCGGCCAACATCACGGCAAAGATGATGGTGACGCAGACAGCCCCCACATAAATAAGGATCTGCATCAGGGCGACAAAGGGGCTGTTGAGATAGTAGTAAAGCCCGGCCACCCCGAGAAAGCACAGAGCCAACCCGGCCACGCTGCGAATCAGGCTGCGGGCGGAGGTGGCAATAATGGCCCCGGCCAAAGTGATGCCGATAAACCCTAGAAACAAGAGGCCTGACAGGCCTTCAACCGTGAACAAGGAGATCATCAGTTCTTTGCCTCCAAACGTTTTTTGAGATCAAAGATGTACGCTTCCTTGCTGACGCCCGCAAGATTGTAATCCTTGGAAAAGGCGATTGCCGAGGGCGTGCAGCTTTCGACACAGAGCCCGCACAGGCTGCATTTGGTGAAATCCAGGGTGTACTCGGTGAGCACCTTGCCCTTGACCCCTTCCTGCTTTTCGCCATTCACCGTGATGCAGTTGGAGGGACAGGCCTTCTGGCACATGCCGCAGACGATGCACTTGGTCGCGCCGGTTTCCGCGTCCTTGACCAGCTCGATATGCCCCCGAAAGCGTGGGGTCATGGGCAAGGTCTGGTACGGATACTGCACCGTCACCACCGGCTTAAAGAAATACCTGATGGTAATCCCCAGGCCGACAAACAGGCTCCAGGTCCCGCTGATAATCTCTCTGAGATAGTCGATCATGGTTAAAACACCTTCAACATGGCACTGGTAAGAATCAGGTTAACAAAGGAGATCGGGATCAAAATCTTCCAGGAAAGATTGAGCAGCCCGTAAAAGGTTGTTCTCGGAAAGGTCCAGCGGATCCAGATAACGGTGAAGATCAGGAAATACATCTTAATCAGGAACCAGACCACCCCTGGAAAAAGCCCCAGGGGGCAATCCCAGCCGCCCAAGAAAAGAATGGTCGCCATACTGGCGCCAATGACGATATTGGCATACTCACCCATGAAAAAGACACCGAACCCCATACCGGAGTATTCGGTAAAGGCCCCGGCAACCAGTTCGCTCTCCGCCTCGGCCATGTCAAAGGGCGCCCGATTGGTCTCCGCCAGCATGCAGACAAAGAAGATCAGGAAGGCCACCGGCATCAAGGGGCTGGCGGAAAGGTTGAAGATATTCCAATGCCAGAAACCGCCCTGCTGCTGCATCACGATGGTATGGAGATTCATGGTGCCGGTGATCATAACCAGGGTCACCACCGTGACCAGCATGGGAATCTCATAGGCCACGTTCTGGGAAACCACACGGGCCGCAGAGATAACCGCATACTTATTGCGTGATCCCCAGGCGCCAAGGAGAAGCCCGAGGACATTCACCGAGGCAAAGGCAAAGATGGCCAAAAGACCGATGTCCAGATTCCTCGCCACCAGCGTGTCGCTGAAGGGGATGGTCACAAAGCTCATGATCGCGGGGACCATGACCAGGATCGGGGCGATCTTGAACAGGACCGGATCAACCCCGGCCGGGACAATGAGCTGCTTGGTCATCAGCTTGATGCCGTCGACCAAAGGCTGGAGCAGGCCAAAGGGGCCGACCTCCTTGGGTCCGATCCGGCGTTGGATATGGGCGGCCTCTTTCCGTTCCAGCCAGACCAGGTAGGCGGCGTTCAGGGCGGCAAAGGCAATCACTCCGATGAGGAATGCCAGCAGCCGTATTATTTCAGGATCCACATACATAACGAAGCTCCTTACCTGTCTATCTCGGGGATGACCAAATCCAGACTTCCCATCAGGGCAAGGGCGTCAGGCAACAACATGCCCCGACAGGCCTCGCCATAGAGGCTCAAATTGGAAAAGGTTGGGGAACGGAGTTTCAAGCGATACGGGGTGTTGCTCCCGTCGCTGACCACCCGCACGCCAAAAGAGCCACGCGCCGTTTCCACGGCATGGTAATAATCGCCCTTGGCCGGCTTGAGAATTTTGGGAACCTTCTCCGCCATGACCGGGCCTTCGGGCAGTTTATCCAGCGCCTGTTCAACAATGCGCAGGCTCTGCTCGATCTCGTCCATCCGCACCATGTAACGGGCCATGGAATCGCCCTGCTCGTACACCGGCACATCAAAGTCCATTTCCGGGTAGATGGAATACGGCTCATGCTTGCGCACATCAAAGTTGATGCCGGAGCCCCGGCAAACCGGGCCGGTTGCCCCGTATTTGCGGCACATCTCCGCGGAGATCGGTCCGACCTCCTGGAGTCGTTTCATCAGGATGATATTCTTGGTGACCAGATTATGGTACATGGGCATCCGGTCGCGCAACCGCTTGATAAAGGCCCGGGCGCCTGCGACAAAATTATCATCGATGTCGTTGTACACCCCGCCAAAGCGGAAATAACAATAGGTGAGGCGTGAGCCGGTTACGGATTCCAACAGGTCAAGGATATGCTCCCTGTCGTCAAAGGCATAGAGCAGCGGGGAAAACCCGCCCAGATCCAGAATAAAGGCGCCAAACCAAAGAAGATGACTGGAAACCCTGTTCAGTTCGGAGGTGATCACCCGCAGGTATTCAGCCCGCTCCGGCACCGCAATACCTGCGGCACGTTCCACCACCGCAACATAGCCATGGTTGAAGGCCAGGGCATGGAGATAGTCCATCCGGCCGGTGTTGGGCAGGAACTGGGCCCAGGTCCGGTTCTCCCCCATCTTCTCATGCATGCGGTGGATGTAACCCAGAACCGGCTCCGCCTCGACGATGTATTCACCGTCCATGGTCAGCTTGACCCGCAGAACTCCGTGGGTGGCAGGATGCTGGGGCCCGAGGTTTAAGACAAATGTTTCATTGGCTTCACTTTCGGCAAAGGCGCTCATGGGCGAAAATCCTTCAGCAGGGGATGAAAATCAGCATCTTCCGGCAACAGCAACGGCACAAGATAGGGGTGGCCGACAAAATTGATTCCGAAAAAATCATGGGTTTCCCGCTCATGCCAGTTGGCTCCGGGATAGATCTGCGAAATGGTGGGAACCTCCGGCTTGCTGCGCGGCATCCTGGTTCTGATCGTCACCCGGCAGAGCGACTCGTAATGATTGAAGTCGTACACCGCCTCCAGTGCGTCTTCGGGAAGCTCGCCCTGTTCTGCGACCGGCTCGGCTGGGGGCGGTTCTTCTCCTGCGGCCGTAGCTGCGTCAGCCTTGGCCTTGGCCTCGGCTGCAACTTTTGCCTCGGCTTCCTTGCGCAGGGCTGCCTGCTCGCCCAACCAGTCCACCCCGGTAACAGCCTCAATAAAAAACCCTTCCGCATCCAGCACCGAGACTGCGGCAACAAGCTGCTCTGGGGCGACCTGCACGTCCAGGGCAAAGCCTTTGCGGGCATATTCCGTTTCGGTTATTGCCTCAGCCCCAACGGCGGACAGTTTCTGTTTGATCGCGGCACAATTCATGATCAACCCACCTCCACTCGTGGCCATCTGCGAGAACCCGTCACCTTTTCCTCCAGCTCGAGAATCCCCTCGATCAAGGCCTCGGGGCGGGGCGGACAGCCGGGGATGAAGACATCCACCGGAAACAGTTTGTCCGCGCCCTCTACAATGCCGTACTGGCCCTCAAAAACAAACGGCCCGCCGGAGATGGCGCAGTTACCCATGGCGATGACCCATTTGGGTTCGGGCATCTGGTCGTAGAGAGTTTCCACGGCAGCGGCCATCTTCTTGCTGATGGTTCCGGCAACGATCATCACGTCGCACTGGCGGGGGGAGGGCCGGAAAACCTCGGCGCCGAACCGGGCCAGGTCAAAACGGGAGGCGCCGGTGGCCATCATCTCAATGGCGCAGCAGGCAAGACCGAAGGTCATGGGCCAGAGCGAATTGGCGCGCCCCAAGGCAAGCAGTTTGTCAAGCTGGGCAAACTGAACTATCGCGGGCTGTAAATTTTGCGTTCCCACTTGAACACTCCCTTTTTCCAAGCATAGATGATTATCAATGACAGAATTCCGACAAAGATCAGGATCTCGAGAAAAGCCCGGAGGTCGCCGATATTGAGCCCGGCCTGCCCTGCCCTGTTGTAGACAAGGGCCACCGGAAACAAAAAGAGGATGTCCACGGCAAAGGCCACAAACATCAGGGCATAGAGATAATAGACAATGCCGAAACGAATCCAGGCATCACCAATGGGCTCCATGCCACATTCAATAAGCTGCTTTGTTTTCCCTTGGGTGTTTCTGGTGGACCGGGGGGCAAGGAGGAGGGCAATAATAAACGGACCCACCGCAAAGCCCAGGCCGCCCAAGAAAAAGGCTGCCACATAGAGAATATCAAGAGTTGCCTGCTGTTCCACGACTGTATGCTCCTTAGGTTGAAGCGCATTATGCGAATAGCTTCCGGTCTAAATAGCCCTATCAAAAATTGATGTCAAGCAAATACTGAATGGGTATTCAGAAAAAGCACAGCGCCCAAAAACGAGGCGAAAAAACTCTATTTTTTCCATTTTTTCAAGAAGTTAAAAGCAGAGGTTCGCAGCGGGATTTCTTCTGGACCGGCGGGGGTGGAGGATGGGAAATAGTCACAAATTCAAATCGTTAGCAAAGGTAGAAATACTGTGGCGACAAGTACCTAGCCTGTGCTTTTTTTATCATTTTTTTTTACTTTTTACATCGATGCGGCAACAGTCCGACCCAGCAACTCAAGAAGCCGCTGATGGATGTTGTCAAACCCGCCATTGGACATGATGACCACCACGTCGCCCTCGCGGGCGCTGCCATCAAGATAGGAAAGAACCTCTTCGGTTGTCGAAAAATACCCGGCAGAGAGGCCGCGGCTTGCCAGATCGTCAACCAACTGGCGGGAGGAAAACCGTTCGGCCTCCGGGATATTGGTCAGGGGGGCAGGCTCGCGCACCAAAACCTCTGCCGCAGCATCAAAGGCAGAAGCGTAGGCCCCCTGAAAGACCTTACGCCTGCTGGAGTTTGTCCGGGGCTCAAAAACAGCCACCAAGCGACGTCCGGCATAGGCCGCCGCCAGAGCACCCAGGGTTTCCCGGACCGCAGTCGGATGATGGGCAAAATCATCGATCACCGTCACCCCGCGCACCACGCCTCGGACCTCCTGCCGCCGCCGCACCCCCTGGAACTTTCGCAGACCCTGGACAACGTCCTGCTTGGCAAAACCCAGGATATCAAGGACCGCGATCACGGCCACAGCATTCAAGGCATTGTGTCGACCGGGCAACACATTTTCGTAGTCGCCAAAGGGAAGGCCGTTTTTGTTCACCTGAAACGAAGTGGATTCCGGGCGGACCAGCAGATCAGTCACCCGCCAGTCACACCCTTCGAAACATCCGTAGCCAACCACCGTACACCTAGCCCCTTGGCACACCTCCCGGACTACCGGGTCATCCCAACAGGCCACCAAAAAACCATCCGGGGGCATACTGGCAACGAGCTTGGCAAAGGAGGCCTTGATGGCGGCAAGATCGGCATAGATATCCGCGTGGTCAAACTCGATGCTGGTCAAAATGGCGATCCGGGGCCGGTAATGGAGAAACTTCGGCCCCTTGTCGAAAAAGGCCGTGTCGTACTCATCGCCCTCGGCGACAAAATATTTCCCTTCAGCCACATTGAAATTCCGGCCAAAGGCCTGCACCAGGCCGCCGATCATGAAACTCGGTTCCGCCCCGATCTCCCGGAGCAGGCTGGCCAAAAGCGAGGAGGTCGTGGTCTTGCCGTGGGTTCCGGTAACCACCAGGGAGGTCTTGTCGCGGATAAAGAAATGACTCAGGGCTTGAGGAAAGGAGACATAGGGGATGGCGCGTTCGGCCAGGGCCAGGGCTTCCGGATTATCTCGCCGGATGACATTGCCGACCACCACCAGATCCGGACGCGGCTCAAGATTGTCGGGGGAATACCCGGACTGGACGGCAATAGCCTGCCCGGCCAGAAAATCACTCATGGGGGGATAAACTTGCTGATCCGAGCCGGTCACGGTAAAGCCCGCGCTTTTCAGCATGCCGGCCAGAGCGCCCACCCCGGTACCGCAAATGCCCATAAGGTGGATGTGTCTAATATTTTCAGGAAAGCGATTGAGGGCAGGATCGAGGCCCACCGGGGAAACGGACATCATCAGGACCGGACCGTGTCCCGCACCGATTGGTAGATGGCGCGGAACATCTCGTCAAAATTGCCCGGCGCGAGCCGCCCCACCTCGATGAACTTCACCACGATCTCCTTGGAAACCTTGAGGATGGCATCCTCTGAAACAGGTTTCAGAGCAAGATCGGGCGTTTTAGCTGAATGACTCATGGAGTTCTCAAGAAAGAAACACTGGGAAAAGACAAGAAAAAACCTCTGCCAAACACGAAGAAGGCCAATTCTTAAGGCTGGCAGAGGCTGACCTGTTGAGAAAAACCGGTTAAGCCCTCCCCAAAGGTGCGTTTAGATAAAGAATGGTGGAGCTACGCGGGATCGAACCGCGGACCTCTTGCATGCCATGCAAGCGCTCTCCCAGCTGAGCTACAGCCCCACATTGTCTTCGATGTGCCGGGCAACGAAAACCCGCCGGACACGCTGGTTCAAATACCACCCGCCGTATTGCATGTCAAGCGTTTTCTCCGGAGAAAAGCCCTGCCATTTTTCTTGCCAAGGCCAAGTGAGTCTGTTACAGTTTGGAAGATTTTCTTCGATGGCCATAACTCTCTGGAAATTAAAGGCATTCTAATAAAACGTAGAGGTAACTGTATTATGTTCTCCCCCTTTGACTCGCTGTTCGGATGGCTCTCCAACGATCTGGCCATTGACCTGGGAACTGCCAACACTTTGGTTTTCGTAAAGGGCAAAGGCATTGTTTTGCGGGAGCCCTCGGTGGTTGCCATCCGCAAGGATGCACGCACCAACAAGGTTCTGGCCGTGGGCAAAGAGGCAAAGATGATGCTGGGCCGCACCCCGGGCAATATTATCGCGGTCAGACCAATCAAGGATGGCGTCATCGCCGACTTTGAAGTTACCGAGGCCATGCTGCGCTACTTCATTAATAAAGTCCACAATCGCCGTACCCTGGTGCATCCCCGCATCATCATCAGCGTTCCATCCGGCATCACCCAGGTTGAAAAAAGGGCGGTCAAGGAATCGGCCGAATCCGCAGGGGCGCGCGAAGTGTACCTCATCGAAGAGCCCATGGCTGCTGCCATCGGCGCGGGACTTCCCATCACCGAACCCACCGCCAACATGGTTGTGGATATCGGCGGCGGCACCACCGAGGTTGCGGTGATTTCCCTGGCAGGCATTGTCTATGCAAGCTCCCTGCGGGTAGCCGGCGACAAAATGGACGAAGCCATCCTCCATTACATCAAACGCAAACACAATCTGGCCATCGGCGAACACACCGCCGAGGTCATCAAAACAACCATTGGCGATGTTATGCCCGAGCCGCCCTACGACACCATGCAGGTCAAGGGCCGCGATCTTGTTTCCGGCGTACCGAAAACCCTGACCATTACCTCGGAAGAAATCCGCATCGCCATCACCGAGCAGGTTGACGCCATCATTGAGGCGGTCAAAATGGCCCTCGAACTGACCCCGCCCGAACTTTCCGCCGACATCGTCGATCAGGGCATCGTTCTCACCGGCGGCGGCGCCTTATTGCGCAATCTTGACAAAAGACTCTCCGAGGAAACCGGCCTGCCCATCATTATTGCGGAAGACCCCCTTTCCTCCGTGGTGCTTGGCTCAGGCAAGGCCTTGGAGAACATTGATATTCTCAGAGAGGTAATGACCATCTAGGGTGGAGCGCTCCAGACCGTCACCTTGGTTTTTCATGGCCCCAAAACCCCAGGCGCACCTTTCCTCTCTTTGATTTTGAGAAAAATATGGCAGCAGACGTAACTGATCACAGGGGATGCAACCAAGTCCAGCGCTGCATCCCCAACTGTAAGCGCTTCCCGACATACACCTATTTTCAGAGTCTGTGATGAGGAAAAAAAACAAACGCGGCAGACAGATCAGACTCTTTCTTTTTTTCGGCCTTCTCCTGACTCTGTTCATTATTCTGATTGTCTCCACGGTGGGTCGCCAGGAATTCAACGCCCCCCACAAATTAGCCCTTGAAGTCATCGGTACAGCCCAATACGGCATTACCCGGTTAACCGGAAGTTTTAAAAATGGCTGGCATAATTATTCCGCGCTGATCAACGTCCGGGAGGAAAACGCCCGCTTGCGGGAAGAGCTCCAGAAACACAAGGCCGTCAACAACGAATACCGGGAAGCCGTAGCCACCAATGTCCGGCTGGCAAAACTTCTCGAGATGAAAGAAACCCTCCCTGCCCCCACCCTTACCGCCGAAATCATCGGGGTGGACCCTTCCCAGTGGTTCAAGACCATCATTATCGACCGGGGCAGCAGCGATGGAGTCCAGGCCGGCATGCCAGCCGTAACGGTGGAAGGCGTTGTGGGACAGGTCACAAACACCTCCCCCCATTTTGCCAAGATTCTCCTGGCAACCGACCCAAACAGCGCCCTTGACGGCCTGGTCCAGGAGACCAGGGTTCAAGGGATCATCAAGGGTGGCGGCGCCGGCTTCCACATGGAATATGTGCTCAAAAACAACGAGGTGGCAAAAGGCGACAGGATCGTCACCTCCGGGATCGGCGGGGTTTTCCCGAAAGGCGTACCCATCGGCACGGTATCAAAGGTCGAAAAATCAGGCCGGGGAATGTTCCAGGAAATTGAGATAGCGCCCGCTGCGGATTTCTCCCAGCTGGAATATCTGATTATTGTCATGAAAACGGATCCGCTGGCCAAATAATGATGAACTCGCCAACAGGAAAAAAGGCCACAGGTCCGCAACACAATATCAACGAGTTACCAAGCGATACCTGTTGTAATCGCGGCATCTCGAAGTCTTGCGCTTATCTGCGATTTCAACAAACAATGATGCCCACCCACCCAGAAAAGATGCGCTCCAGGCAAGATCCGGCGCGACGATCCACCGAGACATCACCCCGGCCCCAGGCGTTCCCCAGGCCATCGCTTCCTACAACCCCAGCTCAGACCCTTGCCCAATGGTTCTAAGTTTCCTTTTTATCTCAGGGACCATCCTTCTCATCCTACAGACCACTCTGCTCCATTCCTTGCCGGAATGGTTTGGGCGTCCCAACCTGCTGTTTTTGTTTATTGTTTTCCTTGGCACATACCTCGATCTCTATAAAGGCGCGATGCTGGCCCTGCTGTTTGGCCTGATCATGGATATCTTCTCCGGTGTTTTCCTTGGTCTCCACCCGGTGATCTACCTGGTGCTCTTCTTCGTCCTCCAGGCCATTTCCAGACACCTGGCCATCAATGAGTCGATTCACCAGATCCCGCTGGTTGCCTTGAGCTATCTTTTTACCGCCAGCAGTATCTTTATCTTCACCTCGATTCTGACGCCGGAGAACAGGCTTTATTGGGCCTGGGGAAATGAAATCCTACAGGTCCTTATTCTCTCGGTTATCTGTATCCCTTTTTTCAATTTTCTCCATTGGCTCACCACGGTTTTTGACAGCAAGAATGCGAACAATCCGTTTCGCCGTGCAAAAACAGGAAACCGCTACCGGATGCAGTAAGGATTCCCCACAAAAATATGTCGCTACGTCCCCTTACCAAAATAAACAAGATTGATCCGGCCGAGCTCAAGATGCTCAAAAAACGGATTGATATCGCCATGGCCGTGATTGTTTTTTTCGCGGCCCTGCTCTTGGCAAGACTATGGTATCTCCAGATATACCATGGCGATGATTTTGCGAAACTCTCAGAAATAAACCGCATTCGCATCCAGCAAATCGCTGCCCCTCGCGGCAATATCCTGGACCGAAACGGCGAGCCGATCATCACCAACCGCCCCCGGTTCAATGTGACCTGGAGCCGGGAAGATGCGCCCAATCCCGATGCGGTCATAAAAGATCTCGCCAAAATCCTCAATGAAGATATCTCTGTCCTGCTGGACAGAATCCGTGCCGCCACCGAAAATCCCCGCTACATGCCCACCAGACTTAAAGAAGACATCGACTGGGAAACCCTGGTCACCATCGAAAACAAACACCTCTCGCTTCCCGGAGTCCGCATCGAGGTCATGCCTTCCCGGGACTACCTCTACGGTGACTTTGCCTCCCATCTCGTCGGCTACCTCGCCGAAATAAGTCCGACGGAACTGACGGAAAAACGGTACGCCAAGTACCAAAGCGGCGACCAGGTCGGCAAACAGGGCGTGGAAAAGATCTTCGAAGAGTACCTCAAGGGAGAAAAAGGCCGCAACTATCTGGAGGTTGACGTCCACGGCTTTGAACAGCGCCAGATGCAGTTGCAGGAACCTTTTCCAGGCAACGATCTGCACCTGACCCTCGACATCGAACTGCAACGCGTTGCGGAAGAGGCCATGGGCGACAAGGCCGGAGCCGTGGTGGTCATGGAGGTGAACACCGGCAATCTGCTGGTCATGTGCAGCACCCCCCCGCTGCATCTCCAAGAATTTGTCGGCGGTATTTCCACCACTGCCTGGAACAAACTGCTCAACGACCCGCTCAACCCCTTGCTCGATAAAACCATTCAGGGGCAATATCCGCCCGGCTCCACCTTCAAGATCGTCACCGCTCTGGCGGCCATTTCCGAAGGAGTTATCACCCCTGACGCCACCTTTTTCTGCGGCGGGTCGCTGAATTTCGGCAACCGGAGATACGGCTGCTGGAAAAAAGGCGGCCACGGCACGGTGGATTTCCACCGGGCCTTGGTCGAATCATGCGATGTCTATTTTTATTCGGTGGGAATGCGGCTGGGGGTCGATAATATTGCCAAGTACGCCCACAGCCTGGGCCTGGGGAATAAGACCGGTATCGAGCTCGAACATGAAAAAGGCGGGATGATTCCATCAACAACCTGGAAACAGCAACGCTACAAGGAAAAATGGCAGGAGGGGGAAACCCTCTCAGTCGCCATCGGCCAGGGCTATGTGCTGACCACCCCCCTACAACTCTGCCGGATGACCGCCGCCGTGGTCAACGGCGGCACCCTGTACCGGCCCCAGATGGTGCACAGCGTCACGGCTCCGGACGGCAAGACTCTCAAAACCTTTGCCCCGGTCAGCGATGGCAAGATTCTTGGTTCGGCGCACTCCCTCGCGCTCATTCAGGACGCCCTGGTCGGGGTGGTAAACTCAGCAGGCGGCACCGCCAAGGCGGTGAAACTCCCGGATGTGCTCATCGGCGGCAAGACCGGCACCGCCCAGGTGGTGCGCCTCGCTCAGAACGAAGGCCTGAGTGAGAAAGCCATCCCCTACAAATACCGGGACCATGCCTGGTTTACCTCTTTTGCCCCTGCGGAAAAACCGGAGATCGCCGTAACCGTCCTGGTGGAGCATGGCCAGCACGGTGGCTCCGCAGCTGGCCCTGTCGCCAGGGCCGTGTACAAACGCTATTTTGAGCTCAAGAACGGCAAACAGGAAAACGCTGCGGAGCCGCCATCATCCCTACCCAAGGATGAAAAGGAAGAATAAGATGCTACGCTTTGACCGCCGCCTGCTGCTGAATGTCGACTGGGTCCTGATTGGGGCCGTGCTCGTTGTCGCCCTCATCGGCCTGGCCAATATTTACAGCTCCACCCATCTCTACAAGGATATGGGTGCCCCGCTCTACCTCAAGGAACTCACCTACTACCTGTTCGGCGCCGCGATCCTCCTGCTCATCGTCAGCATCGACTACCGGGTGCTGCTCACCCTGAATTACCCCTTGTATGTCGCGATGATCCTCCTGCTGCTCTTCGCGCTGGTCTTTGGCAGAACCATCGCCGGTGCTCAACGCTGGATCAATCTCGGCTTTTTCCGGTTGCAACCCTCGGAACCGGCCAAGCTTATCCTGGTGATTACCCTGGCCAGTTACTATTACCGCAAGGAAACCGGGAAAGGCTTCGGCCTGCTCGACTTGGCTGTCCCGGCTCTGCTGACGGGCCTGCCCTTTGTGCTCATCGCCAAACAGCCCGATCTCGGCACCGGTCTTTTACTGGGCTTCATCTTCATTTCCATGACCCTGTTTGTCAAACTCCGCTGGACCACCCTGGCGACCCTTTTGTGCGGCGGGCTTTCCATCATTCCCATCGCCTGGAAGTTCTTTCTCAAACCCTACCAACGCCAGCGGGTTGAAACCTTTCTCAATCCGGAAAACGACCCACTGGGCACGGGCTATCACATCATCCAATCAAAAATTGCGGTGGGCAGCGGCTTGATCTTCGGTAAGGGGTATCTGAAGGGAACCCAGGGCCAGCTGGATTTTCTGCCGGAACGGCACACCGACTTCGCCTTTTCGGTGTGGGCCGAGGAGTGGGGCTTTATGGGCTCTGCCCTTCTGGTGATCTGTTATTTTTTCATGATCCTCTGGGGCCTGAACATCGCCATCTCCGCCAGGGATAAATTCGGGGTGCTGCTTGCCTTTGGTGTGGTCTCGCTCATTTTCTGGCAGGCCTTCATCAACCTGGCCATGGTCATGGGATTGCTGCCCGTGGTGGGAGTGCCCCTGCCCCTCATCAGTTACGGCGGCTCTTCGCTGCTTACCAACCTGGCAGGCCTCGGCCTTTTGATGAACATCCGGATGCGCCGCTACATGGGCTCCAGCTGATCGCTGCCGCCCCGTCTGACCATCAATTCACAGCCAGCCTCTTTGCCGACAACAATCAGAGACAAGGACACTCAGCCCCCGGATGAATTCCAGGCCGGTGTTCAGGGAGGCGGTGCGTTCAAGCCGCAGCCCTAAAGACACGGCCAGTTCCCGGTACTGGATGTCGATCTCGTACAGGGTTTCCACATGGTCGGAAACAAAACTGATCGGCATCATCAGGACGTTTTTCACCCCTTCCGCCGCCAATTGCGCCAGCATCTCGGGGGTGGAAGGGGTAAGCCACTCCACCGGCCCGCTGCGGCTCTGGAAACAGAGGCGTCCGTTCATGCCGGTGATTTTTTCCACCGCCGCGATGGTCCGCTTGATCTGATCCAGATACGGATCGCCCTCCTGGATAAAGGAAACCGGCAGGCTGTGTGCACTGTAGACCAGCTGCGCCGGTTCGCCGCCGAATCCCGCCATCCCCTCGCGAATGCCCTGCGCCAAACAGGCGACATACTCCGGTTGATCCGGCCATTCCCGGACCTCGGCAAGCTCGAAGCCTTGCCCCGATGCGGCCACAGCCTTGTGCAGCGCATCCAGGGATGAACCGGTGGTGGCGCGGGAATAATGAGGGTACAGGGTCAGGGCCACAATCCGGCGGATTCCGGCCTGGGCAAATTCCGCCAGGGCCACCTCCGCGCCGGGCCGCCAGTAGCGCATGGCCATCCGCACCACGAAGCGGCCCTCAACGAGCAAGGCCGCTTGCAGCGCCTTCGCCTGCTCCCCGGTGATCCGCGCCAGAGGCGAGCCGCCGCCGATGAGGCGATAGGCCTCCCGGCTTTTCGGCGCCCGCTTGGCAGCGATTCGTCTGGCAATGAATTTTTGCAAAAATGGAAAGGGAGAAAGCCGGATGATCTCGCGGTCGGAGAAGAGATTGACCAGAAAGGGTTCCACATCGGCCAAGGTTTCAGGCCCACCCAGATTGAGGAGGATAACGCCGACGGTTTCGCTCATGCCCCAAACGCCTCCAGCAGAAAGAGATCCCCGCGTAGCCGTTCCCCCAATTCCTCCGGGGAAAAATCAAGCTCGGCAAAAAGCCGCGCTTCAATGGCATGGGCCTGGGCGAAGTTTTGCCGGATTCTGGCGTGGAGCCCCTCATCCCCGTTGCCGTAGCGGTGGATGATGTAGTCCAGCCGCGCCTCAAGGGTGACGACCGCATCGTGGAGCACCCGTTTGTCCGCGTAATAGACGATTTCCTTTTCCGTGCAACGCTCAGGCACCCCGCCTTTCAGAACCACGTGCTCGGCCACGATCTCGGCCAACTCGTCCAAGCCATGCCGCAGGCAAATTTCCCGGCCCAATTCATCGTGGCGCAGCTCCGTTTCAAGGCTGGCGGTCTTGGCAATATCGTGCAGCAGGGCGCCGGTCACGATAAGCTCTTGGGAAAGATCCCTGCCGGCCCTGGCCAACCCGCTACCGATGAGGCCGGCCACCCGACCGACCATCACGGAATGCTCCCGGATATTGGGCAGCATCGCATACTGCTCCATGAGCCGGAAACATTGGGCAATGGAGGGAATCATCCCTAGCCTTTTTTGCTCAGCCGATGCACCGCCTCAACAAAGAACTTCGCCTGCTCCGGCGGAATCTCCGGGACAATACCGTGGCCAAGGTTGAAGATATGGCCCCGCGCGCCCTTGGCCTGATCGAGGATATCCTGGATCAGCCGTTCCATCTTGGCCGGCGGCAGCAGCAGGGCGATGGGGTCCATGTTGCCCTGGAGGGACACCCTTTGCCCCACCACCTTCACCGCCTCGTCCAGAGGAAGCCGCCAGTCAAGACCCAACACGTCCGCCCCGCTTTCCAGCGACTGGGGCAGCAGGGTGGCGCCGTTGTTGGCGAAGTAGATGATGGGCACGGTCACGCCGCTCGCCTTAAGAGCCGCGATGATCCGCTTTACATACGGCAAAGCGAACTCGGCAAAATCATTCGGCGCCAGCACCCCGACCCAGGAATCGAAGATCTGTAGGGCCTGGGCACCGGCTGCGGCCTGGGCCTTGAGATACTCGACGGTGCAGTCGGTGATCTTGTTCAGCAGATCGCGGTACAGCTCCGGGTCGGTGTACATCATCTTCTTGGTCAAATAGAAACCCTTCGACGAGCCGCCCTCAATGAGATAGGTGGCCAGGGTAAAAGGCGCGCCGGAAAACCCGATGAGCGGCACCCTGCCTGCCAGCTCCCGGCGCAGGAGGCGGATGGTATCCATGACATAGCCCAGCTCCGCCTCGGGGTCGGGCACATGCAGCTTCTCCATCCCGGCCCGATCCCGGATCGGCTCAAGGAAAACCGGCCCCCGCTTCTCATGGAACTCCAAGGGAGCACCCATTTTTTCCAGCGGCACCAAAATGTCGGAGAAGAGGATGGCCGCGTCAACCCCCAGGATATCCACGGGCTGGATGGTTACTTCTGCGGCAGCCTCCGGGGTCTTGCACATATCGAGAAAACTGTATTTGCTGCGAACCACATGGTACTCGGGCAGATAGCGGCCCGCCTGACGCATGAGCCACACCGGGGTATATTCAACCGCTTCTCCGCGGCAGGCCTTCAAAAAGGTATCGTTCATGATTTCTTCTCTCCTGACTCCTGTTTTCTCATCTTGAGCGGTATGTAGGTGCAGTAGGGCTCTTCCGCCATGTAGTCGCCGGTAACCGCGTAGGCCCTGGCCCGACATCCCCCGCAGACATTAACATACTCGCAGGAGCCGCAGCGGCCCTTGTAAGCCTTGAAATTGCGCAGATCTTGAAAAAGCTCCGATTTCTCCCAGATATCTTTGAAGGATTTCTCGCGGATATTGCCGGCAGCCATGGGGAAATAACTGCACGGCAGCACATTGCCGTCCACATCGATCAGGGAGATAAGCTGGCCCGCCAGACAGCCCTTGGAACCGCCGGTGGAAAACTGTAGGGTCCGCCGCTCATAGTCGTCGCCCTTTTCCTTGGCCTGCTGGAGCACGACCCGGTAGTAGTTGGGGGCACAGGTGGGCCGGACCAGGATATCCTTTTCCCCTTTTTCCATCTCGTAATGCCAGACCAGGAGCTTCTCATAATCCTCCGGGGCAATGAGTTCGTCCATGATGTCTTCGCCGCGGCCGGTGGGCACAATCATGAACATGTACCAGGCCGTGGCGCCAAGCTCCTTGGCCAGATGGTAGATCTTGGGAATCTCTTCCTGGTTGCGCTTGGTGAAGGATGAGTTGATCAGAAAAGAGATGCCGTTTTCCTTAAAGAGCCTGGCCGCGTTGAGGGTGCCGGCAAAGGCGCCGGGCTGGCAACGAAAATCATCGTGCACCTCGGCGCTGGCGCCGTCCAAGCTGAGCGATACCATTTTGATCCCGGCAGCTTTGATCTTGTCGCAGATTTCCTGGGTCACTAGGGTGCCGTTGGTGGCCAGGCACATCCGCAGCCCCAGGTCGGTGCCATATTGGGCGATCTCGAACACATCGGGCCGCAACAGGGGTTCGCCCCCGGAAAGCACCACCACCGGCTTGCCGTAGGAGGCGATATCATCGAGCACCCGCTTGGCCTCGTCCAGAGTGAAATCAGGGTGGCCCTTTGCCTCAAGCCCGGAGGAGGAACGGCAATGCACACACTTGAGATTGCAGCGCCTGGTGATCTCCCAGGCTATCCATTTTGGTTCAAATTCCACGGTTGGACCTCACAACGTTGAATACAGTAGTAACCAGCACGTTGGGACAATATACCCAAAGTCGATAAAAGAACAAGTCTGTATTAGAGAAAACGGTAACCATTCACCAAAGGACCAAAAATTTCCGGCAGCCCGCCATTGTAAACCTTCAGCAGTGCCGCAGATGCGCGAAAGAGGCCTGTCCGCTATACATTGGTATGCGGGCCAGGCCGATGACAAAGCAGATGCGGTGCTGCTGAAGGTTTACAGAAATTCAGCCGCTGTGGCGGCCAACTCGCTCCGCTCGCTTTTAAGCAGGGTGATATGCCCGTGAATCTTCTGCGCTTTCAGCCGTTCTACCGCGTAGGTCAACCCGTTGCTGCTGGTGTCGAGATAGGGGTTGTCGATCTGGTCCGGGTCACCGGTGAGCACCATCTTGGTGCCTTCCCCGGAGCGACTGATAATGGTTTTCACCTCGTGGGGGGTCAGGTTCTGGGCCTCGTCCACGATGACGAACTGTTTGGGGATGGAGCGGCCGCGGATATAGGTCAAGGCCTCCAGCTCCACCACATGGGCCTGCATAAGCTTATCCACCTTCTGCTTGGCCGACTCGTCGGTTTCGTGCTCCTTGCGCCTGCTGCCATCGGCCATCAGATAGGTGAGATTGTCAAAGATGGGCTGCATCCAATGGGCCAGCTTCTCATCCTTGTCGCCGGGCATGTAGCCCAAATCCTTGCCCATGGGAATGATGGGCCGGGAGACGAGAATCCGATCGTAGCGCTTGAGGGTAATCACGCATTCCAGGGCTGCGGCCAGGGCCAGCAGGGTCTTGCCGGTGCCGGCCTGCCCAACCAAGGTCACCAGCTGAATCGCCGGGTCCATCAGCAGCTCGAAAGCCATGCGCTGCTCCTTGCTGCGCGAGCGGATGTTCCAGACCGTTTCGTACTCCTCGTGCAGGGGGCCCAACATTTCCGTACCCAGGGCGCGGGTCAGGGCGGTATGCTTTTCATCCGCCTCGTCTCGCAGGAGAACAAACTCATTGGGCATCAGATTGAGGCCTTCGCTGGTCACCTGTTTCTTCTGGTAAAATTCGTCAACCACGCTCCTCGGCACCAGCAGCTCCCGCTGGCCCCGGTACAGCTCGTCGATGTTGACCTTCTGTTTCTCGAAATCCATCACCTCAATGCCCAGGGCATCGGCCTTGAGCCGGGCATTGATGTCCTTGGAAACAAAGATGACCTTTTCCCCTTTTTGCAGCAGGGTGAAAGCCACGGCCAGGATTCGGTTGTCCGCCACATGCATGTCCAGGCCCGTGTCCACGCATTGGCCCTTTTCCATGTAGATCATCAGGGTGCCGCCCCCGTCCATGGGCACCCCTTCGCCCAGTCTGCCCTTCTGACGCAACGCGTCGAGTTGGCGGATCACATGCCGGGCATTGCGGCCCAACTCGTCGTTATGGCTCTTGAACTTGTCCAATTCCTCGATGACCGACATGGGCAACACCACGGTATTATCGGCAAAAGCGGTGATGGAATCGGCGTTGTGCAGAAGGACGTTGGTGTCGACGACAAAGTATTTTTTCAAGGAGGCTCCTGATTGGGAAAGCGGCAGCCAGAGATGGCAGTCGGCAGGGGATTGTCCGCAGGTAGGCGGCAATACGGTCTCAGTCAAATTAGCCCGTTACACCGCTTCTTGGCAAGCAAAATGATGCGCGGGAACCCTCGGCGGGCCGGACCTTTTTCCATCCCCTTTCCATGGGGAGTATGCTATGATAGCGGCCATGAAAATCGCCCTCATCCAATACAATCCGGTTATCGGCGACTTTGCCGGAAATACCACCCGCATCTCCGGCTGGCTGGAAAAAGCCAAGGCTGTAGGCTGCCAGTTGGCCATCTTGCCGGAGCTCGCCATCAGCGGCTACCCGCCCCAAGATCTTCTTGAGCGCCCCGCCTTTCTCGACGACCAAGATCGAGCCTTTGCCCGGCTTATGGCAACAACCCACGGCATCGGAGTAATCTGCGGCCTGGCCACCCGCAACCCCGGCCCCATGGGCAAGCCCCTGCACAACAGCGCCGTGCTTTTTAGCGACGGCGAGGTGCTGTTCACCACCCACAAACAGCTGCTCCCCACCTACGATGTCTTTGACGAGGCCCGCTATTTCGAGCCGGGGCGCGGCAACGGGACCTTCCGCTACCAGGGCCTGCACCTGGGCCTCACTATCTGCGAGGATATCTGGAACGACAAGAGCCTCTTTCCTCAACCCCTCTACGCCACCGACCCGGTGGACGCCATGCTGGCCCAGATCGACGGCCCGGTGGATGTACTGATCAACCTTGCAGCCTCGCCCTTCAATCTGGGCAAGGGGAGTATCCGGCAGAAAATTTTTACCAACCTCTGCCAGCGCCACCACCTGCCGCTCATCTACGTCAACCAGGTGGGCGGCCAGGATTCCCTGATTTTTGACGGCAACAGCGTCGCCCTCGACTCTCGCGGCGCGGTTGCCGCCCAAGCCGCCCGGTTTGCCGAAGACCTGGTGGTGATCGACACCGATACCGGGCAGGGGGATATCCACGCCGCACCCACCGATGCGGAGCAAGAGACCGCCGAGGTCTGCGAGGCCCTGGTGCTGGGCACCCGCGACTATGTGACCAAGTGCGGCTTTAAGAAGGCGGTGATCGGCCTGTCCGGCGGGGTGGATTCTGCCCTGACCGCCGCCATTGCCGCCCGCGCCCTGGGGCCGGAAAACGTGCTGGGGGTGGCCCTGCCCTCGCCCTATTCCTCCCCGGAAAGCATTGAAGACGCCCACCAGGTAGCCAAGAATCTGGGCATCGACTTTACCATCCTGCCCATCACCGATCTTTTCGAGACCTATCTTTCCACCCTGGCCCCTGTCTTTGCCGGGGCAAAGCCTGATGTTACCGAACAGAACATCCAGGCCCGCATTCGGGGCA
Organism: uncultured Desulfurivibrio sp.; assembly: GCA_964441875.1. Taxonomy (GTDB): domain Bacteria; phylum Desulfobacterota; class Desulfobulbia; order Desulfobulbales; family Desulfurivibrionaceae; genus Thiovibrio. Next base: position 5,368 of record CAYTVV010000034.1, on the reverse strand, counting down.
ATCTGCTCATGGCCATCGCCAACAAACAGGGCCGCCTGCTGCTCTCCACCGGCAACAAGAGCGAAAACGCCGTGGGCTACTGCACCCTGTACGGCGACATGAGCGGCGGCCTGGCCGTGATCTCCGATGTGCCCAAGCAACTGGTTTACGCCCTGTGCCGGTATCTCAACACAGACCGGGAGGTCATCCCCACACGCACCATCGACAAACCCCCCAGCGCCGAACTGGCCCCCGACCAGAAGGACGAGGACGATCTGCCGCTCTACCCGGTGCTGGACGCGATCCTTGCCGCCTACCTGGAGGAACACCGCTCCATTGCCGAAATCGTGGACATGGGCTTTGGACAAGCGGTGGTGGAGGACGTGGTCCGCCGCATCCGGGTCAACGAATACAAACGCAAACAGGCCCCCCTCGGCCTCAAGGTCACCACCAAGGCCTTCGGCCAGGGCCGCCGCTACCCCACCGCCGAGGGCTACCGGGAAGGCCTTTTATGAAACGCAAGGCCCTCAAGTCCCGCTGGCTCCTGTTTGCCCTGCTCCTGGTGGTTTTGGCCCTGGTGATCCGCGAAAACCTGACCAAGAGGCCGGATAAGCTCTACCAACTCACCAACGGCCAGGTGGAGATGTGCCTCTCCTGCCACAAGGACGAAAAGCTCGACCCGGCCCATGGCCGCGAGGTGCTGGGCTGTTCCGCTTGCCACCTCGGCGACCCGCTGGCCATCGACAAGGCAAAGGCGCACAAGGGCATCGTCAAGAATCCCGGCGACCTACGGGTGGTGGAAAAAACCTGCGGGGTTGAGGGGTGCCACGCCCAGGATGTCAAGAAGGTGAAGAACTCACTCATGGCCACCAACCGCGGGATTCTCGCCACCCTGCTCCATTACTGGGGCGAGGCCCCAAACCAGCAGGGCGATTTCTCGGTGGAGGAACTGAACAAAACCGGCAAGACCTCACTGGCCATCGACTATTACCGCAAGCTCTGCGCCACCTGCCATCTCTGGAAACAAAAGGGCGACATGGAAGGTTTCTTCGGCGAGAAGGGCGGGGGTTGCTCCGCCTGCCATTACGTCCGGCCCCAGGCGCCCACTGCGACCAGACCCTGGGACACCTTTTTCCAGTTCGGCCAGCTCAAGAAAAAGCCGCACCCCCTCATCAACAAAAAGGTGCCCATGGAAAACTGCATCCGCTGCCATAACCGGAGCGGCCGGGTAGGCACCTCATTCATCGGGGTCTACGAGGGGGAGAGCTACGGCACCCCCTATGAACACGGCGGGCCATCGAAAAAAGAGCTGCCCGGCGACCGCTTCTATCTCGATCTGGCCCCGGACATCCACCACCAGAAAGGCATGGTCTGCATCGACTGCCATACCCGCGACGAGATCATGGGCGACGGCACGAATTACGCCCATTACGAACAGTCCCTGGAGATATCCTGCACCCTCTGTCATGTGAACCCCAAAGACGGCAAGCCCGGCCTCACCCGCAAGAATAAGAAGCTCAACAACCTGGAACAGACCCCGGAAGGGAACTATCTCCTCATCGGCAAGCTCACCGGCAAAAAGCATCCGATGAATCCGCCCAAGGCCGGGGTCTGCGATTACCCTGGCCACAAGCGCATGGGCTGCGAATCCTGTCACTCCACTTGGATTCCGCAATGCTATGGCTGCCATGCCAAACGGGACATGCGGGAAACCCATCTCGACAAGCTGACCGGCAAGGAAACCGCAGGCTGGTGGGAAGAGGGCCGGTCCTATCTCCGTTTTGAAAAACCCATGCTGGCCATCTGGAAGGACAAGATCGTCACCGTCACCCCCGGCTGCCAGGATGTCGTGACCCTCATCGACAAAGAGGGCAAACCAGCAGGTTCCTTCAACTCGCTGACCATGGCGGCGCTCAGCCCGCACACCACCCAAAAGGCGGGCCGCACCTGCGCCGACTGCCACACCTCGCCCAAGACCGTGGGATTGGGCGAGGGTACGGCCTGGAAGGAAAAGGGCCAATGGCGGTTCAGCGGCATTGACCAAGGGTTGCAAACCCAGGCCGGCCCCACCCCGTCCCTAGACGGCTATGTGGACATCAACGGCAAGCCGCTGCAAAAAAGCGCCCGGCCCGACCTGCGCCCCTTCAACAAGGGGGAGTTGGCCCGCATCCTGCGGGTGGGGCAATGCCTGCCCTGCCACAAGGATTACAATGACAAGGTGTACCGGGATTATAGCCCGGACAAGAAATGCCCGGTGTTTGATGAGGAGTCCGGGACCGCCAAAAAATAACTCCTTCTGCCGAAGCATATCGCTTGACAATATTACCGCGCAACAATATTATATTCTTATGATCACCGCATTCCACGACAGCGAAACAGAAAAGGTGTGGCGCGGTGAATTTTCGCGGCGTTTGCCCAATCAGATTCAGGCCACCGCCCGCCGCAAGCTGAGAATGTTGAACAACGCCCGTGCGCTCGATGACCTGCGCATCCCCCCGGCCAATCGCCTTGAACGGCTTTCCGGAGACCGGGACGGACAATGGAGCATCCGGATCAACGACCAGTGGCGGGTATGTTTTGCCTGGGCGGACGGCAACGCAGAGCAGGTCGAAATCTGCGACTATCACTGACAGGAGGCAACCATGAACAGACTGCCCAACATCCATCCCGGCGAGATACTGCGGGAAGAATTCCTCAAACCCATGGAGATCAGCCAATATCGGTTGGCCAAGGCCATCGGCGTTTCGGCCATGCGCATCAGCGAGATTTGCGCGGGAAAACGCTCGGTCACCGCCGACACCGCCCTGCGATTCTCCCGCGCCTTCGGCACCACGCCGGGGTTCTGGCTTGGCTTGCAGGCCGACTACGACACCGAGGAAGCTGAAAAAAATGCCGGTGAATCGCTTGCCCGCATCACGCCGCTGGCTGCGTGAAACAATAACTGGACAACTCCAAAAAACAGGGCAATGTCCCTAATTTTCCCCGACTAGCTCGATAACAGTATTGCAGGACACTATGTCTGAGAACGTAATAATTTTGGGTGCAGGCTTTTCATACGACGCTGGAATACCTCTGCTTGGTAATTTTATCGAACGTATGTGGGAGTATTCCGCTCGTGGAAAAGCGGGAGACAAGGTGCTCTCTCTGTCAGATAAGGAAATACTGAACGAAGCGCTAAATATTCGTCGTGAACTCGATGGGTATCATGGGCGAGTTTCATTTGATGACCGGAATCTTGAAGACATTCTATCGATTCTGGCGTTCAATGTTCTTGGCGGCGGTCAAAAAGACAAAAATAAACTAACTGCATTTACAAATGCGATTTCCACGACTATTGAGCTGGCATGTGACGTAAAGCATGAAGGCTTTCGAAAAGACGGTAGATTCTCAATCATTAATGAGGGAGATGACATATACCGCAGTTTTTGGCGATCTTTATTCAGTTGGAAAGAAAAAGGTAATAAACTTCCCACATTAATAACTTTCAACTACGATCTTGTGTTAGAACGGGCTCTGCTACAAACTCTTATCAATACTTATTACAGCGCCTATGATAAACGCACTCCATTCGATTCAATTTCTTTAGATTATAAATATCGTTTGTTTCCACCAACCAATTACAAGGTAAAGTATGTAACATACGGATTTGACAGCAACAAATCAGGAAGCGCTATCGAGAGAGTGGAAGCCATCAATGACAATACACACCTAAACATTGAGTTGCTAAAGCTTCACGGTTCTTTAAATTTCCCCAGAACGCCTAATCAAGTAGAAAAACAAGAAGCACCCCTTGTTGGTATATTAGAAAATCCGTATATCATTCCGCCAGTCTCTAATAAGCAGTCAAGTAGTGCAGGTAATGAGTCATGGAGAACCGCGCTTAACAGGATGCAACAGGCAAAGAATATAGTTTTTATTGGTTATAGCCTGCCCCGAACCGACATGTATATGCAGTTCTTTTTAAAAGCCGCACTAGGCCCCAATCAAGAGCTTAATAAAGTTACCGTCTTTGATCCTGCTCTCTGGAAGAGCAATTCGGATGCAAATGACATGAGAACAAGATACGAAAACTGCTTCGCGGAGCAACTGCGTTCTCGAATAGTTTTTGAGCCTACTGTCGATAACGCGACGCACATAAGAGATGCGGGCACAACGAAGCATTTCATCAGAACACTCGCAAACAATCCAAACGCAATTTTGTTCTAACAATTTATTTTTTTCGGATGGGACATTGGCCGACGGTTTCAAATACCAAGTGCAACACTTATCCCATAAAAATGTTGCACTTGGTATTTGAGTGCGCCGACATTTTCTGGGCTCTATCTCACCCATAAATACAACAAATTACGATCATCCATATGAAATACAACTACATCGGAAAAAGCGGCCTGAGAGTCTCCAACATCTGCATGGGGACAATGACCTTCGGGAAAAAATGCGATAAAAAAATATCGTTTGAAATCCTTGATAAGGCCTATGCAAATGGCGTCAACTTTTATGATACGGCTGAGGTCTATCCCGTTCCGCCAACGGCAGAAACCTATGGGATCACGGAAGAGATCTTTGGTGAGTGGCTGGCAGGCAAGCCACGGGATTCAATCATCGTTGCCACGAAGGTCGCAGGCGCGGCCAATGGCTGGTTCGTCCCCCCGGTGCGGCACGGCCTGACGGCCATCGATGCGTTTCATATCACGACCGCTGTCGAAGGGAGCTTACGGCGGCTCAAAACCGATTACATCGATCTTTATCAGGTCCACTGGCCCGACACCGTCGTTCCCATTGAGGAGAGCCTTGAAGCGCTTGATCAACTCGTCCGCAGCGGGAAGGTGCGCTATATCGGGACCTCGAACGAGAACGCCTACGGCCTGACCAAAGCCTTGGAGACCAGCCGTTATCGGGGCTTCAAACGATTTGAGAGCATCCAGAACAACTTTTCCATGCTCAACCGACGCTTCCTGGATGAAATTGCCATTGTCTGCAAAAAAGAGCAGGTCGGGTTGCTCCCCTTTTCGCCGCTGGCCGGCGGAGTATTGAGCGGCAAGTATAAGCCCGACCGCCATTGGGACGGCTTTCGCTTCGGGGATTACCTGACCAATCCTGATCCGAGGATGAAAGCGCAGGCCGGACGATTTGCGGGCGACCGATCCATTGCCGCGGCACAAAAATATGCTGCCATCGCCATAAAACATGGGCTTACTCCGGCGACTCTGGCGGCGGCCTGGACGCTCAGTTTTGATTTTGTGCCCAGCACCATCGTCGGAGCAACGCATCCTTCGCAACTGGACGATACCCTCAGGGCCTCGGAAACCGTCCTTTCCCAAGAACTTCTGAAAGAGTGCGACAGCGTCAATCAAGAGATTCTGTACCCGATGGGATAAGAGGAATGACG